>NZ_JBMNUP010000021.1:0-19470 GCF_050946325.1 Agathobaculum sp.
TCGCTGCATGCCTGCGATATTGCAACCGATTTGGCGCTGGCAGCAGCTGTTCGCGCGCAGGCAAAATACATTGCATGCGTGCCCTGCTGCCATAAAGAGCTGCTGGAGCAGTATCACCTGCCGGAACTGGAGCCGCTGACGAAATTCGGCGTGTTCAAGGCGCGGTTTAACGATGTGCTGACAGACAGTATGCGCGCTTTGAAGCTGGAAGCAGAGGGATATAAGGTATCTGTGGTGGAATACATTTCGCCGCTGGATACGCCGAAAAATCTGCTTATACGCGCGGTGAGAACGGGAAAAGAAAATGCGCGCGCACGGCAGGAATACGACGCAGTGCACGCTGCGCTTGGCACAACTTCCGAGCTGGACCGCCGCTGCGCAGAGATAAAAACAGGCGTTTTTGCCGAAGACAGCCGTTCGGTGCAGTAACATCTGCGCTGCCTTTGAATAGACTGATAATGAAGTTTCTTCAATTTCTATTTGGAGGTAATACTACATGGCTGATAAAGTCTGCTGCCCCGGCCCTGTTTCCGGAGGCAATACGGCAGCTGCCGGCGGATTCCGCGAGGCAGTCTGCGTGCACACCAGTAAGGTTTATGATTCCTGCCGCAGCAAGGAGTGCCTGCGCGATATTCGCGTATTTCTTTGCCGCGATGCACAGGAGCTGCTCAATTCGGGCGGCGTTGTTTCGGTAAAGCCGCGCTCGGCGGAGCTGCTCAGCGTTAAGATTGACGTTGAAAAAGTGCAGTTTAATCGGGGCTGCTATACCGTGGATATTCGCTTCTTCTATAAGATTGAATGCGAGGTAAGCTGCATGGTTGGCCGTCCGCGCATTATTGACGGATTGTCCGTTTTCGATAAGCGGGTGGTTCTGTTTGGCGGTGAGGGCGGCGCACGGATCTTCTCTTCCCGCTATCTGGAGGATGAGATGGATGTTCAGCTCTGTCCGGACAGCAATAAGCCTACGGCAGTGGTTGAAGCGGCGGCAGCATAATAGGCAGAAAAAACAAAAGAAAAAAACGCAATGCAGGTCTTTGGGTACTCCCAAATGACCTGCATTGCGTTTTGCTGAGAAAAAATACTGGGTGATGGGGGGTCCCCCATCAGGAGGAAGAGAGAAGAAATGAAGATTAGGATGTATGTGTCATCCTGCTAAAATATATAGCACTATTCGTGCCAATCTTTGCAAAATGGCATAGGAATTGCTTAATTAGTAATAAATGCTGCAAAGCACAAGCAAATATGCGGGGAAAAACACTGCAATGTTTGGATGGATAGAAACAGAAAGTGATTTTGACGGTGCTTGTGATGCGGAGAAGTGAAAAAGTAAGGAAGGGAACCCCTGTATGTTTTCTTATGCGGAGATTGAGAGCCTGAACGAACTGGAAACGCTGGTGTATAACTATGTGGCGGCCAATATGCAGCAGGTAGCGGATATGACAATTCGTGACCTGGCGGCAATGGCGCATGTTTCTACATCCACGGTGCTGCGCTTTTGCCGAAAAATGAACTGCGAGCGGTATACGGAGTTTAAATACCGACTAAAAGCATTTCTGGAAGACAGCCGCGGCAATACAGTAAAGGAAACGCGCGCAGGCCAACTGATTGCATACTTTCGGAAAGCGGATGCTTTGGATTTTACGCAGCCCATTATGGATGCGGCGGCGGGTATTGCAGAAAAAAAGGAAATTTTGTTCCTGGGGCGAGGTCAGGGTGCGAGTCTGTGCTGCTATGGCGCACAAATTTTTTCTGAGATTGGGAAATTTTCAGTGGGATTGGAGCCGCAGTATCTTCCGCCGGACATGAAGTTTGATGCGAGCGGCAAGGCGGTTGTGGTTTTAAACCTTGGGGATGCGCAGCCGGAACTGATGGACAACGTAAAAAAACTGCAGGCTGCCGGTGCGACGGTCGTTGCAATAACGGCACAGAAAGCGTGCGCGATGGCAGAAGCGGCAGATTATGATATCGTCTGCAATGCCCTGGACTGGACGGAAGAAAAGGTAAGTGCAGAAACGATGATTCCGCTGGTATATACGCTGGAAATGCTGCTGGAAGCGGTAAAAATAAGGGTGAAAAAGCAAACGGCAAAAGATTGGCACGATTTTTGATAGCTGTAATATAGAAGTATTCAACAAGGGGCATGCCCGCTGGTGAATGCCGAAATATATACAGGAGGAATCTGTGATGAATCTTTGCATTAACGAGCGTGATGGAGAAAAAAAGGTTTTTGAGGGCCGCACTGTGTATTGGCTGCAAAAGCCGGAGACGACGGGCGGCAAGTACAGCTCGATTTGCACGGTAAGCTACGACCCTGGTGCAAAGGCGAAGCCGGCTCATGCGCATGATAATGGCGAGGAGACGATTTATGTTACCTCGGGTACCGGCAAGGTCAAGGTGGGGGACGAGGTGTTTGGCCTGGAGCCCGGTTCGCTGGTGCTGTTCCCGCAGGGCGTGCCGCATATGGTTTGGAATACGGGCGATATTCCGCTGCATCTTGTGTGCTTCTACGCGCCGGATGCTTCTGCAATCGGCTATACCTTCTATGAAGACTTTGATTTTGATGAATAAATACGTGTCAAAAAACCCAAAGTGCGGCGTCTTTGCCGCATGCTTCGGTTTCTTTGAATAGGGTTGGGGAAGCGAACGGCCGCAGAAGATTTTAGTCTTCTGCGGCCGTTTGCACAACATAACAGATCAGGTGCGCATGTCCTGATAATTGATCTCGTATTTTTCAAGTTTTCGATAAAGTGTTCGACGGCTGATTCCTAAACTGTCGGCCGCCTTTTTGATATTGCCATGTGCATCCTGCAAATGCCTGGTGATCAATGCGCGCTCCGCTTCGTTGATTGTGGTATGGTCAGGCTCTTCTGACAAAACGGGTTCTTCCGTGCCTGGTATGGGTGCGGGAGACACAGGTATTGCGGTTTGGGTCGATGCAACGGGCTGATAATGTACAATAGACCAGGGAATATGTTCGGGGGTGATATATTCTCCGGATGCGAGTAAGCAGGCGCGTTCAATGGTGTTTTCCAGCTCGCGGATGTTGCCTGGCCAGGGATAGCGCATGAAGAGGTCGGCTACCTCGGCAGTTACCCCGAGAATGGGCGTTTTGCCAGCGGGCTGATATTTTTTGATAAAATAATCCGTTAAAATCATGATATCATTGCCGCGCTCTTTGAGCGTGGGAATTTGAATGGAGAGCACGTTTAACCGGTAGTACAGATCGCTGCGGAAGGTCTTTTCTTCGATGGCATGCAGCAAATCAACATTGGTGCCGGCAATGACGCGAATATTAAGCGCGATGGACTTTTTGCCGCCGATACGGGTAACTTCCTTGGTTTGCAGGATGCGCAGCAGATGTACCTGCACTTCGTACGGCATATCACCGATTTCGTCCAGAAAAATGGTGCCGTTATTGGCAAGCTCAAATTTGCCTGCGCTGCCCTCGCGTTTGGCGCCGGTAAATGAGCCGGATTCGTATCCGAACAGCTCGCTTTCCACTAGGCTTTTGGGAATGGCGCCGCAGTTGACCGCAACAAAGGGGCCGGAAGAAAATTGGCTGTTATTGTGGATGGACTGCGCAAAGAGTTCTTTGCCGGTACCGCTTTCGCCAAGCAGCAGAACGTTTGCAGAATTGCTGCTGGCAATTTGCGCATAGGTTTTTGCGGTTGTGAGCGCTTTGGACTGACCAATAATGTCGTCAAACTGGAAGGACGCGGTTGATCCGATGTAGCGGGTTACGAATTTGCGCATACTGGTGCTCTGGCGGAAAGAAATCAGCATGGATGTCAGCGCGCCGTCTGTTCCTCTGATGAGCTGGACGGTGATAAAGGCGTTGATTGTGCTGTATTTTCCGTGGAGCGGATACTCCTCATCGTGCAGGTTTTGTATCAGTTTGCTGAAATCGAGGGAAGGAATGATTTTGGAAATTGGTGTTCCAATCAGCTCGTTTTTCAAATAATTGAGCGCTTTGATTGCCGCATTGTTCGTATCGACAATGGTGAAATTTCGGTCCAGCAGAAATACGCCGTAATTGATGGTAGAGAGAATGGTTTGAAGCTGACTTTCGGTTGAAACAAGCTGGTCATACAAATTTTGGAGAGAATATTGCCGCATAATGGCATAGCTGGCCGCGGCCACCATGCCCAGCGTATGCGGATGGGTCTGGTTCAGCGGGCTGGACAGACAGAGTGCGCCATAGACACGGCCGTTCGCATCAACCAATGGGGCGCCGGAACCGGTAAATTCGTGCGTGGAAGGGTAGAACATTTCATAGCAGGAAAGCTGGATGGGTTTGCGCGTTGCAATGGGGGTGCCAATACCGCCAGTACCAAAAGCGGACTCGTGCCGGCAAACGCCTTCCACAACCGGATTGCTTTTGGAGCGGATATCAGACAGCGTATCAGGATCGCCGATTACCTTGAGTATGTAGCCGTCCGCGTCGGCCAGCATGATGACATAACCGGAGCCTTTTACCATATTGTGCAGGTATTCCATGAAAGAAGTGGCAATGCTGATGAGCAGGTGGTTCTGCTGGAGCCGCTGCTGCAGTTCGTCAGGAGACAGCATTTTGATGTTCTGTACGTTTGGGTCCAACCCGTAATCAAGCGAACGTTTCCAGGACTCATATACTTCCGACGGAAATATGTTGTAATCTTCAACGCCGCGCAGAAAGAAGTCTTCACGGGCTTTCCATTGCGGCGCATAATTCTGGTCAATGTTCAAGGCGCTTCCTCCTTTGCTCTTCCCATGTTCCGTTTTATTATAACACAAATTACGTCTAAACGCGAAAAATACAGATGTAAAAAACAGAATCCGATAGAATAAAACAATCATGTGTGATATCTCGAAAAAATTCGTGGTAAATTATGATGAAATTTTGGGGTTAAATTGGTGTATTTTTGACGATTTCGATATAGTATACAATATAACAAATATAATGTATAGGATGCGCTAACAGTATACAAAAAAATAGATGTGTGACATGTGTGCGGAAAGGAGTGTATAAAAATGTCACATGTAACCATATGGCTCACCATATATGACAAAAATAGGGAGACACAAAAATGCTTTTTGACACATTCGTGAAAAAAGAAAAAGACAGGGCCGGAAAACGCAGGGAAAAATGGAATACAAAAAGATGGCATTGTATAGTTTGTAAAAAGAAGCGCCGGAAATATGGTGAAAAAGACAAAAGACAAAGGAATAGAGTGGCACGTTTTTTGCGTATACACATAACGTACAGAAAAGCGCTGACAAATATTGTGCTTCTTGTTCAAAATTATTGCGGCGAATGCCCGTGCCAAGCATAGCGATTGGCCGGCATGCGGCGAAAAAAGTGAGGCCGGAACGAAAGATGAAAGCAATTGTCAACTATGAGGACGGGCAGAAGAAAGTCAAACTGATGGACGTGCCTGTTCCGCAGCCTGCATCGGGGCAGGTACGAATCCGCGTTGCTTACTGTGGCATCTGCGGAACGGACATACATATTTTCAGTGGAGACGGCGGATATCCAACCAAGCCGCCGGTAACGCTCGGGCATGAGCTGTCCGGCGTGGTTGAGTCGGTTGGCGAGGGTGTGGATCCTGCGTGGATTGGCGAAAAGGTGGTTAGTGAGACCTACTATCACACCTGCGGCACCTGCCTGTATTGCCAGACGGGCCACAAAAACCTGTGTCCGGAAAAGAAGTCGATTGGCAGCGCGGTTAACGGGGCGATGGCAGAATATGTTGTTGTTCCGGCAAAGAACCTGCATAAGATTCCGGAAGGCGTCAGCCTGCAGGAAGCAGCCATGACCGAACCGCTTGCGTGCTGTGCACAGGGCGTGCTGGAATTTGGCGGCATTCGCCCGGGAGACAAGATTCTGCTGACCGGCCCTGGAGCAATCGGCCTGATGTGCCTCCAGCTTGCGGTAAGCGCAGGCGGCGAAGTGATTGTGGCGGGCACCAGGGCGGATACGGAGCGCCTGGAGCTTGCAAAAGAGCTTGGTGCATCCGCAGTGGTGTTTTCCGATCAGCCCGACGCCGAAGCGCAGATTGCAGCGCTTTGCCCGCCGTTTGGTCCGGATATTGTGTTTGACTGTTCGGGCGCCGGACCGGCAATTCAGATGGGGCTGCGCGCAGTGCGCAAGGGCGGCCGGTATGTTCAGGTTGGCCTGACCGGCCGGCCGACAGAGCTGGATATGAACCTGATCACGCTGAAGGAACTGGCCGTATACGGCACATATGCGCAGAAGACCGAATGGTGGGTTCGCTCGCTGGACCTGCTTCGTCAGAAGAAAATTCAGCTGAAACCGCTGATCAGCAATGTTTACAGCCTGGATGAGTGGGATAAGGCGTTTGACGGATATATGCAAAAAATTGGTTTTAAATATTTGTTAGCGGCTACGGAAGAGGGACGGTGAGAAGAGACGGCTGGAAAGCCCTGTAGCAGCTACAATATTTTAATAACTCTTATACACTAAGGAGGAAGAAAAAATGAAAAAGATGAAGCGTTTGCTGAGCTTGGGCCTGTCCCTGGCAATGGTGATGAGCCTCGCTGCCTGCGGCGGCAACAAGGACGGCGGCGACGCTGCTGGTGGCCAGGATGCGGCTAATCCGGATGCTGGCGCAGCTGCAAGCGGTGACGTAATCAAGATGGGTAGCCTGTGGCCGCTGACCGGCGGTTCTGCTACGATTGGTCAGCACCATGCAGACGGCGCGGAGATGGCGATCAAGGAAATCAATGCCAACGGCGGCGTTAAGTCGATGGATGGCGCGCAGATCGAACTGGTTGTTGCCGATACCGAGTCCGCAGCCGATAAGGCTTCTGTAGCTTGCGAACGCCTGATTACCGATAGCAAGGTTAATATGATTATTGGCGCGTACAACAGCACCTCCTGCATCGCTGCAACTGAAGTTTCCCAGAAGTATAAGATTCCGTTCCTCTCTCAGGGCGGCGTAGCTACTGCGGTTACCGAGCGCGGCTATGACTATGTGTTCCGTATTAACAACACTGCTACTTACGACGTTATCGAGATGATCACTGCGCTCGATACCATCTGTGAAGAGCAGGGCCTGGATACCCTGTCCTATGCGCTGGTTTATGAGAACAGCGACTGGGGCGCTGACAATGCCCGCATCTGGAAGGAAGCGGCTGCTGAGCGCGGCTGGACCTGCGTTCTGGACGAGCCTGTAACCAACGGCCAGGCGGATATGACCGCTCAGGTTCTGAAGGTGAAGGAATCCGGCGCGGACGTTCTGAACGTTTCCTTCTACACCGATGACGCTATCGTATTCTCCAACGCGCTGTATGCCAACCAGGTTGACCTGCCGTACGGCGTATGGTCTGTAGGCGGCGGCTGGCAGGACTCTGCGTACCGCGAAGCAGTAGGCGAAGACGTTTACAACTACCACTTCGTACAGGAAGACTGGGATATGTCCGGTGTTCAGAACTACGATTGGATCAAGGAAGTTGCCGAGCAGTGCGAAGCTGAATACGGCTACAAGATGGACTCCTTCTTTGCACAGGGCTGGACCGCGGCTTACGTTGCTTACTATGCTCTGGAAGCTGCCGGCTCTACCGAGCCTGAAGCGATCCGCGATGCCATCGCTGGCCTGGAACTGCACAATGACGGCACCGACCGCGCGTTCCTGAGCGGCTACAGCGCAGTTGTATTTGACGAGAAGGGCCAGAACACCTTTGACGGCGGCCCGACCGGCGGCACGATCATCCAGTATCAGGATGGCGCGCAGGTTGCTCTGTATCCGAAGGAGCACTCCGTTGAAGGCAATAAGGCGATCCTCCCGATTCCGGCTTTCAGCGAGCGCTGATAAGCGCACATATCTTCGGGGCCGGTCTGTTCAGACGGCTCAGTATGTGACATGATTGCGATAGGGCGGGGGAGAAAAAAACAAACTTCTCTCCCGCTCTATTTATCGGTACGGCTTTGCATGAAGCGATGCCGGAAAACTTCCCAGACCCAATGCCTGGCCAAATCTGTGCGTTGGGGATTATAACCAGATGAGAGGAAGTAGGTTATGAATAATATTCTCCTGTCAATTCTGCACGGCATTTTGCTGGGCGGCGCTTATGGCCTGATTGCGGTGGGCCTGAGCGTTATCTTTGGCGTAATCCGTATTGTAAACTTTGCGCATGGCGCAGTATTGATGGCTTCGGCCTTCGCTTATTATGAGTTGTTCTCCCGTTTTAAGATTGACCCGTTCATGGCGATGTTTATCATCGCGCCGGTATTCTTTATTATTGGCTTTTTGCTCCAGAAGGTTGTTATCCGTCCTCTGCTGATTCGTGAGCGCGCAAGCGTACTTGAGCCGACCAGCGTTATGCTGTTTACCATCGGTCTTGACTATGCAATTGCGAACCTTTATCTCATGATTTACAGCGCGAGCAACAAGACGGTTAACAGCTGGTCCTATGGCCACTATGTGCGTCTGTTTGACGGCAAGTTTGTTACACAGTGGTCCCGCGTTATCACTTTTGGTTTGATGATTATCGTCGCCTTTGGCCTGTGGTTCATCATCAACCGCACTGAAATGGGTAAGCGTATCCGTGCGGTATCGCAGAACCGTGATGCAGCAGCGCTTTGCGGCGTAAATGTTCATACAACTTATGGTATCGCTTTTGGTCTGGGCACCGCAGCAGTAGCGATTGCGGGCGCCTGCATGGCATCGTTCTATCTTGTATCCCCGTCGGCTGGCAACGTGTTCGGCACCAAATCGTTTATGATCGTTGTTCTGGGCGGCCTCGGCAGCATTCAGGGCGCAATCGTTGGCGGTTTGATCTTTGGTCTGATTGAGCAGGTTGGCGCGCAGTTCATGCCGTCTTCCATGGCGTCTATTGTGTCGTTTGCTTTGTTCCTGATCGTACTGGTCGTCAAGCCGAACGGCCTGCTGGGCGGCAAGAGAAAGTGAGGCAATAAGGTATGAATTACAAGGGAAATTCTATTTTTAAGGGCAAATTTTTCGTCCTGCTCGCCGCTTTGGCATTCATTATCTTGCCGCTGTGCGTGGGTACATACTGGCAGAGTATTCTGGTACTGATTTGCTTTTACGGTTTCTGTGCGGTTGCCTGGAACCTGATCTGCGGTTACGCAGGCACCATGTCGCTCGGTCATTCGGTTTATATGGGCATCGGCGGCTATGCGTCCACGATTCTGCTGGAAACCAAGGGTGTATCGCCCTGGATCGGCATGATTATCGGCGCTCTGATTGCAATGATTATCGGCGTTATTATCAGCTATCCTACTTTCCGCCTGAAGGGCCCGTATTTTACGCTGGCATCCATTGCGATTACCGAGCTGGTCGGTACCTTTGTTATGAACTCCGAGTATCTGGGCCCCATTCCGCTGAAGGGCGGCTCCGGCTGGTCGCTGACCTGGACTGGCGGCGGCGCCGGCATGTATGAGTTTGACGGCAAGCTGGGTTACTATTATATCGCGCTGATTATGCTGGTAATTGGCGTTGCAATCACCTGGAAAATGTCGCGCAGCAAGCTGGGCTATTACCTGGTTGCAATCCGAAGCGACGATGATGCGGCCAAGAGCCTTGGCATCAATATCACCAAGTATAAACTGATTGCAATGGCCATCAGCTGCTTTATGATTGCGCTGGCAGGTACGTTCTATGCAGAGTACTTCCGCTACATCGGACCTGACCGTATTTTCAGCTACGACCTGGCGGTACAGATTGCTCTGATTGCTCTGATCGGCGGTCAGGGAACGGTAATGGGTCCGGTTATCGGTTCTATCGTGCTTGTTCCGCTGTCTGAGATGCTGTCTGCGCGTTTTGCCAGCACAATGTCCGGCCTGAACCTGTTCCTGTACGGTGTTATCATGATGCTGGTTGTCTACTTCATGCCTCACGGCCTTTGCGAGCATGTGGTACATGTGCTGCAGAAGGTGGAAGAGAAGATTTTCGGCTCCCGCGGCAAGAAAAAGGCAGAAAGCAAATAAGTCGGCAAACGCTGAGTGAACACAACGGCGCGTAACGCGTAGAAACGAGGGATAAATATGTCAGTAATCGTCAAGATGGAGCATGTTACCAAACAGTTTGGCGGCTTGACGGCTGTAAACGATTTTTCCGGTGAGATTGAGAAGGGCGATATTGTCGGTCTGATCGGACCGAACGGCGCGGGCAAGACCACGCTGTTTAACATGATCGCAAACTATTTCCATCCGACTTCCGGCAAGATTTATTTTAAGGATCAGGATATTACCGGAGCAAAGACGGAAGATATGGCCAAAATGGGTCTGGCCCGTACGTTCCAGGTTACCAAGCCCTTTGGTGATATGACCGTATTGCAGAATATTATGGTAGGCGCTTTCCTGAAGACCAACAATGCAAAAGAGGTTGAAAAGAAGGCGCGTGAGGTGGCAGAGCTTGTTGGTATGACCTGCGACCTGGATATGATTGCAAGCAATACGACCACTGTTGACAAGAAGAAGCTTGAAATTGCCCGTGCGCTGGCGGTGGAACCCGAACTGATTCTGCTGGATGAGGTTATGGCTGGCTGCAACCCGCAGGAGAAGCTGGAGCTGGTGGATACCTGCCGCAAGGTTCGTGACGCTGGCGTTACCATTCTGATTATCGAGCATGATATCAAGACGATCATGTCGCTGTGCGACAAGATCTATATTCTGCACCGCGGCGAAAAGCTGGTAGAAGGTACGCCGGAAGAGGTCGCAAACGATAAGCGAGCGATCAGCGCCTATCTCGGGGAGGATTTTGAGAATGCTGAAAGTTAAAGATCTGCGCACCGGTTACAACGGTGGCGAAATTGTACATGGCATTTCGCTGGAAGTGCCGGATAATCAGATCGTTGCAATTGTCGGCGGCAACGGCGCAGGCAAGAGCACGCTCATTAAGGCAATTACCGGCCTCATTCCGATTATGGGCGGCGAGGTTGAGTATAATGGCGAAAAACTCAACGGTCTGAGCTCGGATAAGATTATGCAGAAAGGCATCTGCCTGGTTCCAGAAGGCCGTCAGCTCTTCCCGAATATGACGGTAGATGAGAACCTGGACATTGGCTCCTGCACCAAGGAAGCGCACCAGAGAAGACAGGAAAACAAGGAAAAGGTGTTTAAAATGTTCCCGCGTCTGCTCGAACGCCGCAAGCAGCTTGCCGGCACGCTTTCTGGCGGCGAACAGCAGATGGTTGCCACTGCACGCGCGCTGATGAGCAACCCTAAGCTGCTGATTATGGACGAACCGTCCTGGGGCCTGGCGCCGATTCTGGTAGCGGAAATGTTCCAGACCATTGAGGATATTCGTGCCAGCGGCACATCGGTGCTGATTGTGGAACAGAACGTTGGCAAGACCCTGTCTATGGCTGACTGGGGCTATGTTATTGAAAACGGTGTTGTCGTTATGCAGGACGTTGGCAAGACGCTGCTGCAGGATGAAGGGCTGAAGAAAGCATATCTGGGCATCTGAGTGCCGGCGGATAAGGGGAGGCAGTCTGTATGTATAAGTTTTCCGTGGATAGTGTTAAGGGAAAGGTAATCAACGAAGGAACCATCAATGAGCGGCGCATCAAGCTGTTTGCTTCGCCGTATTCCAAGGCGAAGCGGGATGCTTACGGCTGCGGTATGGCCATCATAGACCCGGGCCAGATTCATGAAGAGCATGCGCATGAAAATAGCGAAGAACTCATTCTGGTTGTTGCAGGTACGGGTAAGGGCCGTGTAGCCGGTGAAGAGCTGACTGTGCAGCCGGGCGATTTGATTGCAATTGAAAAGGGCGAGCCGCATACGTTTACCAATACAGGCTCGGAGCAGCTCAAACTGTATTGGATTTATTCGCCCCCGGGACCGGAAAAGAAGTTTCTTGATGATTGATTCAACTGAAGTCCAAGGATAGAAGGAGATAACAATGATAAGCACGGAAAAAGTCCGAGAGATGAAAATATTTTCCAAGCATATCCAGATGGAAGTGGTCAAAATGATTGCTGGTCTGGGTGTGGGCCATCTGGGCGGCTCTCTTTCCATCACGGATCTGCTGTCGGTTCTGTACTGCAACCAGTTGAAGTACGACCCGAAGAATCCGCAGTGGGAGGATAGAGACTGGGTGGTCATGTCAAAAGGACATGCCGGTCCGGCGCTGTATGCAACGCTTGCGCTCAAGGGGTTTATGCCGATGGAAGAGCTGGCGACGCTCAACCGTCCGCATACCAACCTGCCCAGCCATGTTGACCGGACGAAGACGCCGGGCATTGATATGACCTGCGGTTCGCTCGGCCAGGGTGCGTCAACGGCGGCAGGTGTTGCGCTTGGCATGAAGATGAACGGTAAAGACAATCGCGTATACGTTGTCTTCGGTGACGGTGAAATTGATGAAGGTCAGGTTTGGGAGATGGCGCTGTTTGCCGGACACCGCAAATTGAATAACCTGATCGGTTTTGTGGATTATAATAAGCTGCAGTTGGACGGTACGACGGACAAAATCTGTGCGCTGGGCGATATTGGTGCGAAATTTGCAGAGTTCGGCTGGTATGCGCAGACAGTGGACGGGCATGATGTAGAAGCGATTGATGCGGCGATAGAAAACGCAAAAAAGCAGACGGATAAGCCGTCCATGATCGTGCTGAATACGATTAAGGGCAACGGATGGAGCAAATCCGCCAATCAGGTGGGAAGCCATAGCCGTGGCCTGAATGAAGAAGAACTGCAGGAAGCTCTGGCTGAAATGCAGGCAGCGATTGACTCGTATTAAGACGATTGCGGGAGGAAAACATCATGCGATATCAGTTAGAGGAAGAAATCCGGAACGATCCGCTTGAAATGCGGTCTGTTTTCTGCCGTACCCTTGTCGATATGGCGTCGGAGAATCCGGATATTGTAGTACTGGATGCCGATCTGATGGGTGCAATGGGCACCAAACCTTTTGCCGAGGCGTTTCCGGAGCAGACGGTAGACTGCGGGATTCAGGAAGCAAACATGATTGGCGTGGCAGCCGGTTTGTCGGCCGTAGGCAAAATTCCTTTTGCACACACCTTTGCACCGTTTTGCACGCGCCGTGCCTGTGACCAGATCTTTGTCTCCGGCGCTTATGCGCATCTGAACGTCAAGATTGTGGGCTCTGATCCCGGCATTACGGCTGCGCTCAACGGCGGTACACATATGCCGTTTGAGGATATGGGCATTATGCGCGGTATTCCCACGATGACGGTGCTGGAACCGGTTGACACTGTGATGCTGGAAGACCTGATGCGTCAGGTGGCCGGCATTTACGGTATGCATTACATGCGCCTGGTTCGCAAAACAACTAAGCGCATCTATCGCGAGGGTTCGACGTTTGACATCGGCAAGGCTGTTCTGCTGAAGGATGGAACCGATGTTACCATTATCGCATCCGGATTCTGCGTTGCCGAAGCGCTGCAGGCTGCGGCTGTGCTGGAGACGCAGGGAATCAGCGCGCGCGTTCTGAACATCTTTACATGGAAACCGATTGATACTGAGGCGATTACCCGCGCCGCGGCAGAGACCGGTGCGATTGTTACGGCTGAAAACCACAATGTGATTAACGGTCTGGGCTCTGCTGTTGCAGAAACGCTGTGCAAGGGGCGCCCAGTTCCGATGGAAATGGTTGGCGTACAGGATGAATTCGGCGAAGTAGGCCAAGTTGACTATTTGGCTGACCGTTTCGGCCTCACCGAAAAGTACATTACTGCCGCCGTGCAGAAAGTACTCGCCAGAAAGGCGTAAGGAGGAAAACATTATGAAAGCACTGGTAATTCGCCAGCCGAAGGATATGAGTATCTGCGATGCGCCCAAACCGGAGCTTCGGGACGGCGAGGCGCTGATCAAGGTAAAATACATTGGTATTTGCGGTACGGATATTCATGTATACAACGGGCATCATCCGACTGCGGTTTTTCCGTTGATTCCGGGCCATGAATTTGTAGGAGAATTGGCAGAAATTAAGGGAGAAGGCGCTGAAAGTTTTGAAATCGGCGACATGGTAGTGGCGCAGGAAGTATTGGCCTGCGGCCGCTGCGATGCATGCGCAAAGGGCGAAGACAACGTGTGCGAGCATCTTAAAATTATTGGCGTGCATGCGGACGGCGGTTTTGCTGAATATGTTCGCGTCAAAACAAAAAAGATGTATCGCATTCCCAAGTCAATTGACCTGAAGCGCGCGGCGCTGATTGAGCCCCTGGCTGTTGCAGTGCATGACGTGCGAATGAGCGATCTGAAAGTTTCGGAGTCCGTTTTGATTGTCGGCGGCGGTCCGATTGGCCTGCTGATCGGCTGCGTGGCACAGGCTGCCGGTGCAGGCCGTATCGTAGTCAGTGAGGTGGTGGAAAGCCGCAGAAAGCTGGCGGAACAGTTTGGCTTTGCTACGGTGAACCCGCTGGATGAGGACTTTGATACCAAGCTGCTGGCTGCCAATGGCGGCAAGCATTTTGATGTAAGCTTTGAGGCGGCGGGCGTACCGTCTGCGATTACGACCTGTGTGGATTACACCAAGAATACAGGTACAATCGTACAGATTGCGATGACAAAGGGCCCCTATCCGGTGGATACCGGCAAGCTGTTTGCCAAGGAACTGCGTGTGCAGGGCGTTCGTATTCATAACCAGTATGCTTTTGCATGTGCAACCAATATGGTGGCGATGGGTATGCTGGATGACAAGCTGGACGCGCTGATCAGCAAGGTATTCCCGTTTGATGAAGTGGCGGATGCTTTTGCTTATGCGGAAACCTGCAAGGATGCCTTCAAGGTGCTGGTGAAGATAACGGATTAAGCACAATTTGATATCTGACCTATGCGATTGCGAACAGCCGGTGAAACGTTGCGTTTCGGCCGGCTGTTCTTTTTGCGTCTGCTATTTTGCAGGTATGCAGGCATACACTTTGAAAGGAAAGGAGTGTGTGCAATGGTATGCAAGGGCACAGAAGAACGGAAAACAGACGGCAGAATGCTGCTGACGGATGAGGAGATAAAGCTGGCGGAGCGGCGCATGCTCACCGTGTTTGCCGGAAGAATTGCCGGCATGCTTCGGGCGTAGGATTGGAGGGCAGAAAATGCGTTTTTGCGCGTACGGCAGAGTGTCTACCCTGCATACAGAGCAGCTGGACAGCCTGGAAAATCAGAAAAAGTTTTTTGAAGACTTTGCACGCCGGCAGGGATGGGAGCTGGTGCGTATTTATGCAGACGAAGGAATATCGGGGAAACAGCTCAGACGGCGGGAGCAATTCAATCAGATGCTGAAAGACGCGGAAACGGGCGCGTTTGAGATGGTAGTGGTCAAAGATATCACACGCTTTGCCCGCAATACGGTTGATTTTCTGACGGCGATTCGGCATCTGCGCGCGCTGGATGTGACCGTACAGTTTGTTACAAACAACATGAGCAGCCTGGGAGATTCAGAATTTATTTTAACGGTGTTCGGCGCGTTGGCACAGGAGGAAAGCGCCAACCTTTCCCGAAGAATTGCGTTCGGCAAAAAAATCAATGCCCAGAAGGGGCGTGTACCGAACAGAATTTACGGATATGATCATATTGACAACTACACGCTGCAAATTAACGAGACGGAAGCAGCGATCGTGCGACAGATTTTTACATGGTATCTGTCCGGCTGGGGATGCAGGCGGATTGCAGAGACCCTGAACGACCGTGCAGTTCCAACCTGCACCGGAACCGGTGCCTGGCATGAACGAGGCATTCGGAAGATGCTGTCCTATGATTTGTATCAGGGGCTGCTGTGCAACCACCGGTCGGTAACGAAAAATTTTCTGACGGGAGATCGGCGTGCGCTGCCTCCGGCAGAGTGGTTTCGGCATGCGCGGCCGGAGCTTGCGCTGATTTCGCCGGTACAGTTTGACGCGGTGCAGATGGAAAAACAGCGGCGCAGCCGAGGGGGAAAGCAGGAGGAACGAAAGCGCAGTACGCTGCGACGGCAAAACCAATCGGAGAAGGCGCATCTTTTCAGCACCATTTTTATATGCGGCCTTTGCAAAAGCAGTATGGTACGCAAGGTGAGCCGGCGCACCGACGGTTCCATGCGGGAGTACTGGGTTTGTTGCAGACACGATCAGGGAAGACTGCTGCGGGAAGGGCCGCTGGCGGGACGGCGGTGCAGCGGCGCAGGCGCCTTTGAAGAATGTGATTTATATACGGCCATCCGAGCCTTTTTAGACTGCTTTGACGGGCTGCGTCATAAACCGTCCGCACAGTTTTTGGGCGAAATAGAGCGCCGGATGCAACAGGAGGGAGATACCGCGTCTCTTGAGCGGTTACGCCGCGCGCAGAAAAAGGAAAGAGAAAAGCGCAGCCGGCTGGTGGAGCTGTATATGCAGGGCGGTTTGACAGAATCGGAACTGCATGAGCAGCTTGCAGACGCCAAAGCGCGGGAGAGAACGCTGCAGCAGGAGATGCAGGCAGCAGGCCGCAGACAAAAAGCAATGCCCTCCATCACTCAGGTGCAGCAGGCGATACAGGCCTGCTTATCGCTGTATGCGGTGACCAATGCGGATTTACATGAAATATTTGACCGGATTGAACTGTCAGACGACCGACAGGCAACCTTTTATTTGCGCGGGATAGAGAAAGCGGCGTTTCAAATTGCCGTGCCGGACTCCAGACGCAACAAAATAGCGCGCTGCAGAGAAAAAAAGAAAGCAGGCGGCGCAGACAACCATGCACCAGCCTATGAAAGCGGCAATGACTGAAGTCGTTGACCCGATTCTGTTGGATGCGCGTGTGGTTGAGCCGGATGCCTGCTGCAATTGCTGCTGCTGCGCGCTGCGCGAGGTACCGCGCAGGCTCTGCGGCTGCTTTGACGGCGACGACCTTGTGCTTGGCAATGAAGGCAATCAGTTGTTTGTAACGCTGGGCCAGTTTTCCATTATTCGTCTGGAGCGCGATATCCAGCTGCTGATGCCGGCGTTTGATATCTGCCTGCCGCGGCGTGATTGTTCCAACAGCGGCGCTGCCGGCGAGACGCAGGATCCATGCGCCATCTTTGCAAATTTTGAATTCCCGATTGACGAATTTTTCCCGCCGAAACAGGAATGTCCGGATTGCTTGCCGGGTGGCGGTTCCTGTGGCTGCGGCAGCGGCTGCGGAGGCGGCTGCAACAATGCCGGGGCTGCAAACAATTCCTGCGGAAACAGAAACTGCAACTAATCGCCGGAAACGGCTGCATAAAATGCAGAAAGGGGGAGGACCGGATGATCCGGTCCTCCCCCCTCTTTTTGAGACGGCAGAATCAAAGCATATGAATCGCTGTGGCCGCATAAAGTGTTTGCAGAAAGGAGATTGCGGATGCAGGAAGAACGAAGCTTTGTTTATACCATCATACTGGGCATTTGTATGCTGCTGTCTCTTTTAATGATCGGCAGAATGCTGCTTGGAAATGCAGACGGAGCAAACGGTGCCGTATCGGAACCGCAGCCGCAGGCCGACGAGGAGGAAAACGGAATGCGATTGAGTGAAAGCGAATTGGGTGTGCTGATTGAGCAGGCACTTCCGTTTGCACCTGAAAAATTAACGGTATCCATTGGGGCGGATGGGCTGGTACAGGTCGGCGCGCTGGTCAATAAGCAGGCCCTGAGCGATGCGGCGACAGAAGGGCTGCGGACCGTGCTGCTGTTTTTGCCGGAAAAATGCGAGGTGAGCGGTGCATGGCAGGTTTCGGCTGAAAATGGGAAGATTGTATTGGCATGCCGGCAGATCACGGCGGCCGGATTTACCCTGCCGGAGCAGGTGGCGCAGGGACTTTCGGAAAGACTTGCAGATACGCTAAACAGCCAAATAGAGGAAAATAAAATAGAATGGAGTCAATTGAATTTCACAGAGGGCGCGCTGCTGCTTCAGCAGTAATAAAGCGCGCAATGCAGCAACCGGTGTGACAGCATCGGTTCTTTTTTTTGATGCGCAGGCGCAACAGATTTCATTAAAAAAGAACTGTTTTTTTCTGTACTTTTTGGAAATGCTATGATACACTGAAAATGGATAGGGAGGGAGGTTTGCCCATGTTTGAAAATAGTTTATTTGTGTGGGTAGCTGTTATCATTCTCGGCGTGGTGATCGAAGCGTTTACGCTGGATTTGTCCGCCATCTGGTTTGCCGTGGGCGCTGTTGCAGCTCTGGTGGCGGCCAGCATTGGGCTGGGGCTTCCGGCGCAGCTTATCATTTTTGTGCTGTTTTCCGCCGCGCTTCTTGTGCTGGTCCGGCCGTTTTGCCGCCGTTTTCTGCGCACGAAAAACGAGCCTACCAATGCGGACCGCATCATCGGTGAGCCTGCAATTGTTGTGGAAGAAATCAACAATATGCAAGCGACGGGAGAAGTTAAAATTCTCGGGCAGCTCTGGTCGGCCCGCAGCGCAGATGAAACCGTGATTCCCGCGGGAACAGCGGTTCGGGTGGTGGCTATCCGCGGCGTGAAAGCCATTGTAGAAAAAACGCAGTAACGCCATGTGCAGTAAAAGGGTTTATGGAGAAAAGGAGTTTTGATTATGCCGTTTATTTCAACATTTATTGTTCCGCTGATCTGGATTATTCTTGCGATTCTGTTGATTGCTTTTTTGGCCAGCAATATCATCATTGTGCCGCAGGCCAAGGCATATATCGTGGAGCGTCTCGGCACTTATCGCGGCACATGGAACACCGGCCTGCATTTTAAGGTGCCGCTGTTTGAGCGTATTGCCCGCAAGGTAACGCTCAAGGAGCAGGTGGTGGATTTTCCGCCGCAGCCGGTTATCACCAAGGATAACGTTACCATGCAGATTGACACGGTGGTATATTTTCAGATTACCGACCCTAAGCTGTTTACCTACGGGATTGAGAGTCCGATGTCGGCAATTGAAAATCTGACGGCAACGACGCTGCGAAATATCATCGGCGATTTGGAACTGGACCAGACGCTGACCAGCCGCGATATCATTAACACAAAAATGCGCGCGATTCTGGATGAGGCGACCGATGCATGGGGCATTAAAGTGAACCGTGTGGAGCTGAAGAATATTATTCCCCCAGCAGCGATTCAGGAATCCATGGAAAAGCAGATGAAGGCCGAGCGTGAGCGCCGTGAGGCGATTCTGGTTGCGGAAGGCAAAAAACAGTCCGCGATTCTGGTTGCAGAAGGCGAAAAGGAATCTACCGTACTGCGTGCGGAAGCCAGCCGCCTGGCGAAAATCAAGGAAGCGGAAGGCGAGGCCGAAGCGCTGCGCACGGTGCAGAAGGCCCTGGCGGATTCCATTGAGCTGCTGAACGGGGCGGCGCCCACCGAGCAGGTTATCAAGCTCAAGTCGCTGGAGGCGTTTGCCGCCGCGGCAGACGGCAAGGCGACCAAGCTGATTATCCCGAGTGAGATTCAGGGTTTGGCCGGTATGGCGGCTTCTCTTAAGGAGATTATGACGGAGCCGAAGCAGCAATAAAAAGGCTGTGGACGTAATGTCTGAAACCGGATATAAGCACAGCCGCTGCGGTGTGAAATGGGCCGTTTAAAACCCCCCCGCGGTATTGTT
>NZ_JBMNUP010000022.1:0-19262 GCF_050946325.1 Agathobaculum sp.
GCGCGCTGGAACGCATACAGGCGCCTACTGCGCAGGTGCGCAGCCTGCTTGGCCTGTGCGGTCCGGCTGCCGTGCCGCCTGCCTGCAATGCAGACAGGCTTGCCGCAGACCTTGCGTATGAGGCAAGGCGCATTTCAGCGCCCGGCGTGTTCGCGGATTTTGAAGCGGGACTTGCGGGCGGCGGCGCACTCCTGTCTGCGTTCGATCGGGCGCTGCACGAAGCGGGCATCCCCTTTTATGTGCCGCTGGAAAGCGGGCGCGCGCTGCCGCATGCCGTGCTGACGGTGTCCACTGCGCTATCCGGCGGCAGTTTGACGGCGTACATTGCATCCTTGCAGGAAACGTACAGTGCCTCCCGTATCGCAGCGTTTTTGCAGCCGATTTCGCAGGATTTTATGCTGCCTTCCGCATCGCCGAAAGGCAAAGAGCTGACCGAGTATGACCGCGCGGCGCTGCTGCAAAAAACCGGCGCGCAGACCTTTTTTTCGCGGGAGCTGTGCGCCCGATACTTCACTTATACCGATGAAGCGGGCAGGGCGCATTTTGTGCTGTTTGACGACGCTTCGACGCTGGAAGCCAAGCTGATGCAGCTTTCCGGACTGGAGGTGCCGGCCGTGTTTGCGCTGTTTCCGGATGCTGCGCCGCTGCTCAGTCTGTCGTAAGCGGGGCGGTTGCGGCGCGGGTCAGCGAGATCAGCGCCTGCGGCGCGCACTCCACCTGAAAGCCGATTTTGCCGGCCGATACCATAATGGTTGGCTGCACGGAGGCGCTCTCGTCGAACACTGTCGGGAAGGCCTTCTTCATGCCAATGGGAGAGCATCCGCCGCGCACATAGCCGGTCAGGCCCAGAAGCTCCTTCACATGCACCAGCTCGACGGATTTTTCCCCTGCGGCTTTGGCAGCCTTTTTCAAATCCAGCTCTTTGGCAACGGGGATGACGAACACATGCAGGCTGCCTGAGCGGCCGCGCGCCACCAGCGTTTTGAACACCTGTTCTTCCGCCTGCCCTAAAAGGTGAGCAACGGAAACGCCGTCAACAGCGTCTTTGCCGTGGGGATATGCATGCGGCGTGTATGGAATTTTGTGCTGCTCCAGTATGCGCATCACATTGGTTTTATCTGAGGGCATCTGTTTCGCTCCTATCTGCGTTTTATACAGATATTATAGCGTTATTTTGTGCATGACGCAAGAAAAAACGGCTCTCAAACGGATGTGTGCCGATAAAAACGCGGGAATAAACGCCAAAAACGGTGCGGAACACATGGTCCGCACCGTTTTCGGGTGGATAATAGGAGAAAGGTCAGCCGTCCATACGGAGGATGGCCTTGATGCATTTGCCGGAGCCGGATTCTTCAAACGCTTCGTTGATCTGCTCGAACGGATAGAATTTGACCAGCTTGTCAAACGGGAACATGCCCTTTTTATAGTAATCGAGCAGCTTGGGGATGAACAGCTTGGGAATCGCGTCGCCTTCGACGATACCGATCAGGCTCTTAGCGTCGCCCATCAGTTCGGCCTGAATGTTGAACGTCACATCGCCGGTTGCGCCGAGCACAACCGCCGTACCCATAAAGCGGCAGGATGCAAGGGCCTTTTTCACGAAGTCCGCCACACCCGAGGTGTCGATCGCATAGTTGACGCCGCCGGGGACGATCTCGTTCTTGATTGTCCCCACAATGTCGTCCACTTCCTTGCGGTTGATGGTGTGGGTGGCGCCCAGCTCCTTGGCAAGCTCCAGGCTCCTGGGATTGCCGCCGACCGCGATGATGGTCTCGCAGCCTGCGATTTTAGCCGCCATGATCGCGCTCATGCCGACGGTGCCGCAGCCAAATACCGCAATGGAAGAGCCGAACTCCGGACGCAGGCGGTTGAGTACCGCGCCTGCGCCGGTCTGGATGCCGCAGCCCATGGGGCCGACGAGCGCAAGGTCGATATCATCGTACTGCACCTTGACCGCGCTGGCTTCGTTGACAACCACATGGGTGGCGAACGAGGACTGTCCGAAGAAGGTGGAAAGCGGTTTGCCGTCCGGCGTGGACAGGCGGGACGTGCCGTCCGGCTGCACACCGCCGAAGTTGATGCTGTTGAAGTTTTCGCATGCGTGCTGGTGGGCAGTCATGCAGTTGTGGCAGTGGCCGCAGTAGCCGAAGGAGATGCCCACTTTGTCCCCAGGCCGGAATTCCGTGACCTCGGGGCCGACCGCCTCGACAATGCCGCAGCCTTCATGGCCGAGTACTGCGGGCAGCGGGACGGGAATGATCTGCTGACGGGCTGCGTCGTCAGTGTGGCACACGCCGCAGGCGGTGATCTTCACCAGAATTTCATGCTTCTGCGGGGCGGCCAGCTCGACTTCCTCGATCTGGAACGGCGCGCCCGGCGCGTGGGTAACGGCAGCTTTGATTTTCATGGAGTAATCCTCCTCATATTAGAATAAAAATAAAATTTCCAAAGGTCCGCATGCGCGGACACGGGATACGGGAGCAGCGCGGCGGTCAGATATCAAGCGCGCGGTAGTAACCGCCCGTGACCGCGTCCACAACGCGGCCGGCCTTTATGCAGTCGCCGATCTCGAACACACGCGGCGCGGCGTTGCAGAAGCTTTCCGCGCATGCGCGGTCGGCCTTCATGCCTGCGGCGAGCAGAATGGTGTCCGCTTCCAGCAGCATTTGGCCGTTCGGGCTGTCGCACAGCAGGCCGGCGTCGGTTACGGCCTTCGCGGTGGTGTTCACATGGATGCGGATGCCGCTGTTCCGCATATAAACCTTCATGGCGTTTTTGTGCATGAAGTAGGAGTCTGCCGCCCAATCGTCCTTCATTTCCACGATGGTTACGTCCCTGCCCAGACTGTCCAGATAGATTGCGCACTCGCTGCCCACCAGGCCGCCGCCCAGGATGACCACTTTCTGGCCGATGGCGGGGTCTTTCTGATGCAGCGCATCCAGCGTAACGACTTTCGTGCTGTCAATGCCCGGGATGGGCGGTACAATGGGCTTTGCGCCCACGGCAGTGATGATGACATCGGCATGCAGCGCTTCGGCCTGTTCTGCGGTCAGCGCGGTATTCAGGCACACCTGTACGCCTGCTTCGCGCAGACGGCCCTCCAGCACCTGTACGAAGCGGTACATATCCTGCTTGAACGGGATGTACTGCTCGGAGAGCAGCTGCCCGCCCAGACGGCTGTTTTTCTCATACAGCGTGACCGCATGGCCGCGCTGAGCGGCCGTGACAGCGGCATACATGCCGCCCGGGCCTCCGCCGACGACGACAACCTTTTTGGGCGTCGTCGCGGGTGCGCCGTAAAAGCTTTCCATCTCGTGACCGACGATGGGGTTGAACGCGCAGCAGAACGTGCGGTTGGTCAGATAGTTGTAGAAGCAGGTGAAGCAGCGGCAGCAGCGGGTGATATCGTCCTTGCGGCCGGAGAACGCCTTTTCGGGGAAATAGGGGTCGCAGATGGACTGACGGGCGATTTCGATCAGGTCGGCCTGGCCGGAGGCAAGGATTTCCTCCATCTGGTCAGGGTCGTTCAGACCGCCGAGCGTTGCAACCGGCGTCTTGACATGCTTTTTGATTTCAGCCGCCAGATAGACGTTGCAGCCGTGCTCAACAAACATGGAGGGGTGGGTCAGCACGAACACGTCAGGGTCTTCATGTACACCGGCAGAAACGTGGATGATGTCCACCTTGCCGTCGATTGCCTTGGCCATGGCGATGCCTTCATCCAGGCCATATCCGCCCTCGGTCAGCTCGGCGCCGCTCATGCGGAATTCGATTGGGAAGTTGTCGCCCACGGCTTCGCGCACCTTTTCAATCACGAGCAGAGGGAAGCGCATGCGGTTTTCCAGGCTGCCGCCCCAGCGGTCGGTGCGGTGGTTCATGGATGGGGACATAAACTGGCCGAGCAGCCAGCCGTGGCCGCCGTGGATAAGAATCATGTCAAACCCCGCCTGCTTGACAAGCGCCGCCGCGCGGCCGAATGCTTCGGCGGTGCGGATGATTTCGTTCTCGGTCATGCTGCGCACGGGCAGGCCGTCGGGATTCACTTCGTCATTCGGTCCGAGCGCATATGCCTCGGCGGCGTGGCCGTGTCCGTGGGCGTTGGCGTACTTGCCGCCGTGCGCCAGCTCCATGACTGCGGCGCTGCCGTGGCGGTGCATGGCTTTGGCCGCTTCCCGGAGCGAGGGCAGCGAGCCCACGTCGTACAGCGCAACCTCCTTGGTGTGCGTGCGGCCCACGGCATCCACAATGCCCAGGCCGATGGCCACGCTGGCCAGACCGCCGCGCGCGCGGTTTTCATGGAAGGCGATATCTTCCTTGCGCATATGGCTGTCCGAGTCCATTTCCGGATTGGACATCGGCGCGCCCAGGATCCGGTTTTTGAACGTCAGTCCCTTGATGGTCAGCGGGCTTGCCAAATGGGGGTAATACTTGTTTTGCATAGCTGAGATCAATCCTTTCCAAAATCCTGCTTGCCGCGCCGGAATGCGCGGACAGATGTCAGAAAAAAACGGTGGGATAGCTTTGTGGAAAATGACGATGCCTTTGACGTACCATCTTTTTGTGCCAGTATCATACTGCGGCTTTTTTCTTCTGTCGATTGCTGTGAGAGACAGGAAAAAAGATTTTATGTCCAAAAATAACGGGAGCCGAGATGGAATTGTGAAAAATAGATAAAAATACGTTCGTGTTTTTGCACATATGAACTGGAGCGGCATGTACGGCGCCCTGGCCGCCCGCTGGATTTTTTATGCAAGAAATAAAAACCGGCGTGATATGCCGATAGCATATCACGCCGGTTTCTCCGAAGGGTAAGCATCCTCATGAATACGCTCCGTGAGGAGCCTGTTTTCTTTCATCTTTGCGGGCTGCGGTATTTGCCGCGTTCAATCGGGCCAAAGCACAGGCCGAAAATCCATTCCGCCAGTGCGCGCAGACTGCCTTGTCCATATTTGTTTCGCCTCATGCCGTGTCCCTCCTGCTTTTTCAGCCGCTATGATTGTTCTGCTTGCCTTTTACGGATAGTATAGCCGTTTTTTCTTTCTTTTTTCCGCGAAAAGAAGTTAAGATTTTCTTAAATTGTGGAAAATAAAAGAAAAACCGGAACGCCCCAGGGGGCGCTCCGGCAGATACATCACACAGCGGAAACCAGAATGGAAGGCTTGCAGAAATTATTCTTCGGGTAGTTCGTCGTCCGCGCCGAGTACATTCTGCGCCTCGGCTTCGGTCAGTTCGGTCACGCTCTTGAGCTTGCGGCGGATGGCGCGGGTGCGTGTGCCAACCAGCTTGTCCAGCTCGCGGCTGGCCTGATCGAGCCGCGTCTGCGTCTGCGTCAGGCAGGTCTCAAACTTGTCAAATTCGGTTTTGACAGCGCCCAGCACATTCCATACCTCGCCCGAACGTTTCTGGATGGCGATGGTGCGGAACGACATCTGCAAAGAATTTAAAAGCGCGGCCATTGTGCTTGGTCCGGCAATATTCACATGGTATTCGCGCTGCAATATTTCAACCATGCCGCGGCTGACAGCCTCAGCGTACAGCCCCTCAAACGGCAGAAACAGAATGCCGAAATCCGTGGTGTACGGCGGTTCCAGATATTTATCCCGAATGTCCTTGGACTCTGCTTTGAGCGTGGCGATCAGCTGTTTGGCGCAGGCGTCGATCTGTTCGCGCGTGCCATCCTCGTAAGCGTCGCGCAGTGCGCCGTAGGTATCTCCCGGGAACTTGGAGTCAATGGGCAGCCAGACAAAGCTGCCGTCTTCCACGGGCAGCTTGACGGCATATTCCACCACGTTGCGGCTGCCCGGCCGCGTGGCAACGTTCACGGCGTACTGCTCGGGCGCAAGGATATCCTCCAGAATGGCGCCAAGCTGAATCTCGCCCACGATGCCGCGGGTTTTGACGTTTGTCAGCACTTTTTTCAGATCGCCCACGCCCTGCGCGAGCGTCTGCATTTCGCCCAGACCCTTATAAACCTGTTCAAGCCGCTCATTAACCAGCTGAAAGGATTCGTTCATGCGCTCGGACAGCGTTTTTTGCAGCTTTTCATCGACGATTTTGCGCATATCATCCAGCTTGCGGTTGTTGTCCTCCTGCATGCCGCGCAGGTTTTTGTCCACCGTGGCACGGATGTTTTCCAGGTTTTGCGTGGTTTCGGCGGTGAAGCCGTGCAGCCGCCGCTCAAACTGACCGAGCTGTTCGGTAACGCCGCCCATCCGGTCAGCCAGACTGCGCTCCATTGTGGAAAGCTGATTGAGCTGCGCTTCGCGCCCTTCTTTGAGATTTTGCGTCACCAGCGTGCCGAGCGCGGCAATTGAGCTGCCGGAGTCACCGGAGCTGCCGGCGGTCGGGTTCGGTTTGCGGAGCAGCAGCACAAGCACAAGCGCCAGCAGCACAAGCACGAGCACCAGCGTGATAATGGGTATGTATTGCATGGAAAAACGGTTCCTTTCAGTTGGGTTTACAGTTTATGCAGCTCTCTGGCAATGCGCTGCATTTTTTCATCGGTGGCCGCGATGACATCCGCGCAGGACTTCAAATCATCCACAACAGACTGCGGTACGGCAGCAGAGGATTTATAGCGGAGCTGATGCTCCAGACTGGCCCAGAAATCCATGGCGATGGTGCGAAGCTGCAGCTCAATACGGACGGGCACCGTGCGCTCGGACAGGAAAATGGGCACCTCCAAAATCAAATGCAGGCTGCGGTATCCGTTTGGCTTGGGGGACTGGATATAGTCTTTTTTTGCAATCAGCCGCAGGTCGTCCTGGCGCATGAGCATATCGGCCACGGTGTAAATATCCTCAATAAACGGACAGATTACCCGAATGCCGCCAATATCGTTGAGATTATCCATCATGGATTGCAGGGATACGGGAAAGCCGTATCGCCGCAGTTTGCTGACAATGCTGTGCGGGCTTTTGATGCGGCTCTTGATGGAATCAATCGGGCTGGGGTGGCCGGAGACGCGTGACTCGTCCTTCAAAATGTCCAGCTTGGTTTTGATTTCCCGAATGCCGGCTTCATAGAGCATCATCATCTGCTGCAGGCGGGAAGCGGCCTCGACGATTTTTTCCATATCTGCATCGCTGAGCAGCGTTTTGTCAAGCCAACTGCTCAGTTCAATGCTGTTCAGGTCCATTGCTGACACCTCCTGTTAATGGCTCCAGTATATCATAAAAAGCGGCGGCCGGCAATGCGGCGGGGCGGGAATACAAAAAGGGCGCCGGATTGTTCCGGCGCCCTGCTGGCAGGTTGGGTGAGTTACGGCTCCAGACGGTTCATATCACGCGGGAACATGGAAGCGTCACGGATGTTGTTCAGGCCGAGAAGCTGCATGGTCAGGCGCTCCAGACCGATGCCCAGGCCGCCGTGCGGCGGCATGCCGTACTTGTGCAGGATGGTGAAGGATTCAAACAGCTCGGCGTTCATCTTGCGCGCGGCAAGTTTGTCCATCTGCTCCTGATAATCGTGGATACGCTGGCCGCCGGTCGTTACCTCAAGACCGCGGAAGAGCAGGTCGAACGAGAACGCCAGCTTGGGGTCTTCGGGGTCGTCCATTGCGTAGAACGGGCGCTTGGCGGAAGGGAAGTGGGTGACAAAAACAAAGTCAGAGCCGTGCTCTTCCTTGGCCCACTGGCAGAGAAGCACTTCCTCGTCCGGATTGAGGTCATAACGGTTTTTGGACTTGTGACCGTATTTCTCCTCCATGATCTGCTTGGCTTCGTGGAAACGAATGGTCGGGATCTCAGTGATCTCGGGGATTTCGGCCTTGAGCATCTCAATTTCCTCAGCGCAGTGCTCCTTGACGTATGCCATGACGGACTTCAGCATGCCGGTTTCCATCTCCATCACATCGTACATGGAGTCAATATAGGCCATTTCAAAGTCCAGGCCGATATATTCGTTTAAGTGGCGCGAGGTGTTGTGACGCTCGGCACGGTAAACCGAGCCGATTTCAAATACGCGGCCAAGCGCGCCCGCCAGATACTGCTTGTGGAACTGCGGGGACTGCGCCAGATAGGCCGGATTGCCGAAATAGTCGAGCTTGAACAGGTTGGCGCCGCCTTCTGCGCCGGCGACAACGATTTTGGGCGTATGGATATGGGTGAAGCCCTGCGACTGCATATACTGCGCAAAACCGTCCGCAATGGCGGCCTGCACACGGAAGATAGCCTGTTTGCGCGGGTGACGCAGCGTGATCGGACGCAGCGGCAGGTCAACGTCAAGCGACAGGCCCATGTATTTTTTGCCGAGCGGTACGGGAAGCTGGTCATACGGACGGCCAAGCACACGGAGGCCGGAAAGCACAACCTCAACGCCGTGCTCGGCGCGGGGTTCTTCGTGTACGGTGCCGGTCACTTCAAGCACCATAGCGTCCTTGACTTCTGCGCGCTTGATGCCGCCGATTTCCTCGCCCTGGAAGGTACACTGGATCAGGCCGCGCTCCACACGCATGACGACGAACGAAAAATCAGACATGTCCCGCACACGGTGTACCGTGCCGCGGAAGGTGATTTCCTTGCCTACCGCGCCGCAGACACGCTTGACAGTATCCACATACTGTTCCGCTTGATGAATCATTTCCATAATTATAACAACGCCTCTCTATATCAGCATTTTCATACAGGCCAATATTATACCATGATTTTGACGGGCAGACAAGCATTTGCTGCAAAAAAAGCAGCTTATCGCTTCAATTTGCGCAGAACCGCCTGCATTTCATCTCTGCCCTCTCCGCTGGCAATGATGCAGACCGCGTAAACAAGCGCGCCTGCGGGCACTGCCAGCACAAGCCGCAGCAGATCGCTTACGGGAAGCAGCGTGCAGCCCCAGGCCGCCGCGCCGCACAGGACAGCGCTGAACACGATGCGCAGCAGCGTTTTGGCAGGAACGTGAAACAGAAAGCGGCGGCGCACACGCACACAGGTGATGATAAAATACGAAGAAAAGGCCACGACCGAGCCGAGCGCACCGCCGGTGAAGCCAAAGGTCCGCAGCAGCACGACGCTGGATACCACCTTGATCGCGGCGGCAGCGGCACTGTTTTGCAGCACCTGCATGGTGGACTGCTCCAGCTCATAGGCCTTGTTGGCGTATTCGGCCAGCCCCATGAACAGCATGGCGATGGCGGTATAGGCGATGACGGGGGCGCCTGCGTCGTATCCCTTGGAAACGTCAAACAGTACGCGGCTCATCGGCAGACAGACTGCGGCAAGCCCGGCGGCAGCCGGTACGGCAATCAGCAGGTACAGCCGCACGCCCTGGTTGAGCAGCGGTTTTGCAGCAGACTGTCCGCCTTCGCGCCAGGCGCGCAGCACATTGGGATATACGCCGCGCATGATGCCGACCGAGATCATTGTGAACAGGCCGCTGGCAATGGAGTTGTTGCTGGAATAAATGCCGTATACGTCCATATCGTAAAAGCCGACGATGAGATATTTGTCAATCTGGTTGAGCAGCGCAACGGAGATGGACACGCCCATCAGCGGCAGGCCGTATTTCAGGAATTTTTGCAGCAGTTCGCGGGAGAAGAATTTCAGGCGCACAATGGCCGGCAGGCCGAGCGCGATGCACGCGCCGATGCCGGCAATGCCGTCCGCCACCGTGTTGGCGGCGATGGCGGGAAACGGCGAGGCGGGGTTTTTCATACCAAAAACCAGCGCGTAGGCCACCGCAAGTTTGAGTACGGCCGAGAGTAGGCTGAGCGTGATGGACGCCCGCATCCGGCCGAGCTGGATGAGCGCAGAATTCAGAATCTGGAAAATTGTATAGCTGAAGAACATGGCCATAAAGCCGAAATACAGCCGGTCGCCCGTAACGGCCGCTGCGATGCAGCAGAAGACGGCCACGGCGCCGCATATCAGCAGATAGATGGCAGAGACGGTGGAAAACAGGCCGCGTCCCGCATCCTTGTGAAATTCCTCGCCCACATAACGGGTGGCGGAATTGGCCATCCAGCCGGCCAGCACAAGGTAGACGATCTGCACGTTGAAGTTGATGAAGTTGAACGTGCCGTTCGTCGATGTGAGGAACAGATGCGTATAGAGAGACGAGCAGGCGATGATGAGCAGGCCTTCGACGATTTTTGCGGGAAGGAACAGCATGGCATCGCGCGTCATGGTGTTTTTAGAGGACAAAAAGAAACCCTCGCTTTCGGTCAGATATTCATAGTATAGCATGGTTTGCGGGCAAAGACAAATGGCGTTTTCGCGCATTTTTGCAGACGGATTGCAGGGCTTTTTGTAAACAAATTTTGACAGGCCTTGCCAGAATGCAGGCAAAATGATAAAATACAGGCAGCAAATAATACAGGCGCGCGGCATAAACGGGCTGCGGCCGGATAAACGGAGGTCCGTCATGAAAAACGGAAAGATCAAAATTCCCGGCTGGGCGGCGGTGGCGGTGCTGGTCCTGATTATGGGATGGTATGCGCTGAGCGACCCGATGGTTAGCCTGAATAACCGCATGCTGCAAAAGGAGATCAGGGCCATTCCCGAGCAAACGGCCGAGGTGGCGCTGAACGATATCGTTCCGTTTGAATGGAGCGAGATGTATGCCTTCGGACCGTATACGAGCAGGGAGTATATCGAGCAGACCATCGGCCTGCAGAGCAAGGCCATTGGGGAAACCGTTAACGAGGGTATGGTGCAGTTTATTTTTGTAAACAGCAGCAGAGAGATGGTCATGGCCAGCGTGTGCGGGTATCCGGAAAACCTGGGGTATACCTTTAGCCTTTTGGGCGCAGAGCAGGACGGCGGCGAGGGAGATAACTATTGCCGGCTGACGCCGTCGGACAATGCGGTGTTTGACAAAACGGTGGAAAACGGCGTCACTGTGCTGACTTATCGGAAATAACAACCGGCGGAAGGCTGCCTGAGGCGGCCTTTTGTTTTGCGTTTTTGCCGGAAGCATGGTATACTGGCGTGTGTATAAACTATCCGTTGGAGGAATCGCTTTGAGAGTGATGCATGTGATGGGCGGCGGCGACGTGGGCGGCGCCAAAACCCATATTATGAATATGGTAACAGGGCTTGCCGAGCAGAATGATGTGATGCTGCTGTCGTTCCGCGCAGGCCCGTTTGCGGATGAGGCGCGCGAGCGCGGGATCGATGTGTGCGTGATTGAGCGGCACAATCCGTTCCGCGCCGCCCGCGCCATGCGCGATCTGGTGGACGAATTTCAGCCGGATATCATCCACTGCCACGGCGGCCGCGCCAACCTGATGGGGGCCATGGTGCGCCGCACGCGCCGCGTGCCCGTGCTGACGACCGTACACTCGGACTACAAGCTCGATTATCTGGGCGATCCGTTTAAGCAGCACACGTTTGGTACGGCCAACGCGGTTGCACTGCGTTTTCTGGACTTTTACCAGCCGGTGGCCGACCGCATGGCCCGCACGCTGATCGAGCGCGGCTTTGATCCGGAGCGCATTGTGAAAATCTATAACGGCATGGATTTTAAACGGCCGGAAGGGGCGTTTGACCGTGCGCAGTATCTGCGGGACGCTTTTGGAGCGGAAATTGCGGAAGGGGACGTGCTGTGCGGCATTGCCGCGCGTCTGACGGCGGTCAAGGATATTGCGACGACCGTGCGCGGCTTTGCCGCGGCGCTCAAAGAAGCCCCGCAGCTTCGTCTGTTCATTGCGGGCGAGGGTGAGGACGAGGAAATGCTCCGCCGCCTGTGTGCGCAGCTCGGTGTGGCAGAACGGGTGACGTTCTGCGGCTGGGTTGCTCCGGTGGAGCCGTTTTTCCGCGCGATGGATATCAACCTGCTGTCGTCCGTGTCGGAAACGTTTCCGTATTCGATTCTGGAAGGCGTCTGCGCGGGCTGCGCGACGATCTGCTCGGATGTCGGCGGCATGCCCGAACTGATTGACACGGGGGAAAACGGGTACATTTTTCCTGTGGGGGACGATGAACAGCTGGCCCGCTATATGGCGCGCCTGGCCAATGACGCGGCGCTGCGCCGGCGCTTTTCCGAGGCGCTGTACGAAAAAGCCTCGCGTGATTTTTCGCGCGAGCGCATGTGCGAGCGGCAGATGGAAAATTACCGCCACCTGCTGACGCGGTTCCACCGCCCGAAAAACGAGCGCGAGAGTATTGTCATCTGCGGCGCTTACGGACGCGGCAACGCGGGAGACGATGCGATTCTGGAAGCCATTGTGCAGGAAATGCGCGCGCTTGACCCGAACCGTACCATTTGCGTGATGTCGCGCCGGCCGAAGGAGACGCGGCTGAATTATCGCACGGGCGCGATGTATACGTTTAATATTTTTGCTGTTCTCCGCCGTTTCCGGCATGCGGCGCTCTATATCAACGGCGGCGGCACCCTGATGCAGGACGTTACCTCGACCCGCTCGCTTTGGTATTACTGCTATACGCTGCGGGCTGCAAAATGGTATGGCTGCAAGGTGATGATGTACGGCTGCGGCATCGGACCGATCAACCGGCAGGGCAACCGGAAGATGGCGGCCAAAACGATTGAACGCTCGGTGGACCGGATTACGCTGCGCGATGAAAATTCCCGCGCTGAGCTGGAGCGCATGGGCGTGACGCGGCCGGATATCCGCGTTTCCGCCGACCCGACCATCATCCTGGACCCTGCTCCGCAGGAGCTGGTCAACGTTGCGATGGAGCAGAGCGGCATCGACCCTGCCGGCAGCTATATCGGCTTTGGCCTGCGCAACTGGAAAGGACTGGACGAGGCGCTGCCCGAAATTGCCGCCGCAGCAGAATACGCCTGGCGGCAGCACGGCCTGACGCCGGTGTTTGTGCCGATCGAATATCCGAGCGACCTGATGCCGGCCGAGCGGGTAGGGGCGCTGCTTTCCTGTCCGTGGTATGCGGTGCGGGAACGGCAGCCGATTGAGGTGACAATCGGCATACTGGCGCGGATGAAAACCGTGGTCGGCATCCGTCTGCACTCGCTGATGTTTTCGGCAGGGCAGGGGGTGCCGGTTGTCGGCCTGAGCTATGATATTAAGGTGGATTCATTTCTGAAGTATATTGGAAGCCGCACCTGTCTGCCGCTGGGCAAGGCGCGGACGGCTGACATCTGCCGTCTGATCGACGAGTGCGTGACGGGCGCGCATGACGGCGAAGTCGGCCGCACGGCCGAAATGCTGCGCGAGCGTGAACAGGAAAATGTGCGCGGTGCCGCCAAACTGCTCGGCATTGAGAATTGACCGGAGAATAACGGAAGGATTTGTAACGCTATGAAAAATCATGTGGTTTGTCTTTCGACGACCAATTATCATCCGCTGCCCACCCGCAAGCAGAATGTGATGAGCCGCCTGCGGAACAGCGAGGTGCTGTATTTTGACCCGCCGGTGTCGGTCATCGCGCCGCTGAAGGATAAAAAGGCGTCGGCCTATATCCGGAAATACCGCCAGCAGGGTGAAAAAGTGGAAGGGCATGAGAATATTACGGTATATGCGCTGCCGCCGGTGCTGCCGTTTTTCAATAAATTCCGGTGGGTGAACCGGCTCAACCAGAAGCGGCAGGCCAAATTTGTGCGGCGGAAGATGCAGGAACACGGCTTTGGGGAGGAAAGCGTTCTCTGGTGCTATTCGCCCTCCTCGTGCGATATTGTGGAGCATGTGCCGCACCGCGCGCTGGTGTATGACTGCGTGGACCGTCATTCGGCCTACAAGGGGCATATTACTCCGGCGGTCGTTGATGAAATGGAACGCGATCTGGCAAAGCCGGCCGATCAGGTGTTTGCCACGGCAGTCGGTCTGGCGGAAACACTGGAGCAGATCAATCCCACAACGCGGATGATCCCGAACGGCGCGGCATATGAGATCTTTTCCCGTGTGCAGACGGAGAAGGGGGCGCTCCCCTGTCCGGAGGATATGAAAAATTTGAAGCATCCGGTGTTTGGCTTTGTCGGCATGCTGCAGGAGTGCATTGACTATGCGCTGATTGAAAAACTTGCCAAAGAACGGCCGGAGGCAACGATTTTCCTGATCGGGCGTACGCTGCCGGGCGTGGACTTGACGCATTTGCAGCAGTATCCGAATATCGTGTTTCACGGCCTGGTGCCGCAGCCCGAGCTGCCGGCTTACCTGGCGCAGATGGACGTGTGCCTGAATGTGTTCCGCGCGGGGGCGCTCAGCCGCGATGTATCGCCGCTGAAGTTTTATGAGTATCTGGCGACCGGCAAACCGGTTGTATCCACCCGCGAACCGCTGCAGGTGGAGGACTTTCGGGACGTGGTTTATATCGCGCATAACGAAACGGAGTTCCTTGCCCTGTGCGATGCGGCGGCGGCCGAACACGCCCCCGAGAAGACGGAAAAACGGCTGGCCTACGGCGCGCAGTGTTCGTGGAGCGAGCGGGTGCGCCAGATGGAGCAAATTCTGTATGAAAAGGGCGTTCTGCACGAAAGCTGAAAGATGCGAACCGCTTCTTTGGGCATTTGCACGAAAGACGAAAAAACCGCGTAAAGTCCTTGCAATAAGCCTGCTTTTTCGATAAAATAATGGTGTATCTCCACCGATGGTTTCGAGAAACGAAAGGGGTGCGCATTATGATCGGCAGCGTTTTTCTGAACAGACCCAAGCAGTCTATCCAGATGCAGTTTTTTAACCTGAACGCTGGGGATTCGTGCATGCTTTCGGGCATCGGTGCAACCAATTGAGTATATATAGGACACGGGTCTGCCCGTGTCCTCATTTGTTTTCAAGGAGGAAAAGCGAATGAAAAAGGTACTTGTCGTCATGGGATCGGACAGTGATTTGAAGGTTATGAGCAAATGCGCAGACCGGCTTGCGGCGTTTGGTATTCCGTTTGAAGTGCGCATCTGCTCGGCACACCGCACGCCCGCAGCGGCGGAGGCGCTGGCGAAGAACGCAGCGGCGGAGGGCTTCGGCGTGATTATTGCGGCGGCCGGCAAGGCGGCGCATCTGGGCGGCGTACTGGCGGCTTATACCACACTGCCGGTCATCGGCGTGCCGATGGCGACCAGCGTGATGGGCGGCATGGACAGCCTGCTCTCCATCGTGCAGATGCCCAAGGGCATTCCGGTTGCAACGGTTGCGATTGACGGCGCGGACAACGCGGCGATTCTTGCCGCGCAGATGCTCGCGCTGGAGGATGCCGCGCTGGCGGAAAAACTGCGGCAGTTCAAGGCGGATATGGCGGAAGAAGTGACCGCTAAGGATAAGAAGATTCGCGCGCAGTATTAATACGGTTATCAAATCCCATATATAAAGGAGAAAAATATTATGAACAAGATTTACCAGGGCAAAACCAAGGACGTTTACGCATTGGACAACGGCAACTACCTGCTCAAGTTTAAGGATGACTGCACGGGCAAGGACGGCGTGTTCGACCCGGGCGAAAATTCCGTTGGCCTGACCATCGACGGCGTGGGCGACGTCAACCTGCGCATGTCCATCTATTTCTTTGAAAAGATCAATGCCGCCGGCATCAAGACCCATTTTGTATCCGCAGACCTCGCCAACACCACCATGGAGGTTCTGCCGGCCAAGGTGTTCGGTCACGGTCTGGAGGTCATCTGCCGCCACAAGGCGGTGGGCAGCTTCATCCGCCGCTACGGCGACCTGATTGAAGAGGGCGCAGATCTGCCGGCTTATGTGGAAACCACCCTCAAGAACGATGAAAAGGGCGATCCGCTGATTACGAAGGACGCGCTGGTTGCGCTTGGCGTGATGACCGATGCCCAGTATGAGGAACTCAAGGACATGACGCAGAAAATCACCCAGATTGTTGCGGACGACCTGAAGGAAAAGGGCATGGTGCTGTATGACATCAAGTTTGAGTTCGGTTATGCGCCGGACGGCAGCGTGATGCTGATTGATGAGGTTGCTTCGGGCAACATGCGCGTATACAAGGATGGACAGTATATCGACCCGATGAAGCTGTCCGAAATGTTTTTCGCATAAGAGATTCCAGCGGGAACAAACCTATTTTTCATCCGCAGACAGAGCACAAGGAGTAATGCAGCGTGCGCAGGAAAGAACAGATTTATGAAGGGAAAGCAAAAAAAGTATTCGCGACAGATGACCCGAACCTGGTTATCGTAGACTATAAAGACGATGCAACCGCGTTTAACGGGGCGAAGAAAGGCACCATAGCAGGTAAGGGGGCCATCAATAACCAGATGAGCAACCATTTGTTCCGCCTGCTGGAGCAGCAGGGCGTGGAGACGCACTTTGTTGAGCAGCTTTCCGAGCGGGAGACGCTGGTGCGCAGGGTTTCCATCGTACCGCTGGAGGTCATTGTACGCAACATTGCCGCAGGCTCTTTTGCAAAGCGCTACGGCGTGGAGGAAGGCATGGTATTCGCCGCGCCGACGATTGAGTTTTCCTACAAAAATGACGCGCTGGGCGATCCGCTGCTCAATTCGTATCATGCATTGGCGCTGGGGCTGGCGAACGCGGGCGAAATTGAGCGGATTAAGACCATGGCCCTGCGCATCAACGAAGTAATGAAGCGGTATTTTGACGGCATGGGCGTTACCCTGGTGGATTTTAAATTGGAGTTCGGCCGCACGGCGGATGGAAAAATTGTGCTGGCCGATGAAATCAGTCCGGATACCTGCCGGCTGTGGGATAAGGCTACGGGTGAAAAACTGGATAAGGACCGTTTTCGCCGCGATCTGGGCGGCGTGGAGCAGGCCTATCAGGAGATCATGAGACGGGTTATGGAAAAATAACCCGATTGGGGCGAATGCGGCCTCGGAAGAGGCTGCATCGCCTGTGCAGCGGAGAATAGCTGCTGTTTCAAAATGCAAGGTACACGCCCTTGGATTTTTGTCAGGAGCCTGCGGCGGCTGAACGGGCAAACGCCGCAGTGCATAAAAGTATCAGTTAAAGTGTGTAAGGAGTTTATATGGGCGGCTTTTTTGGCGTGGTTTCCAAGCGGGACTGCGTACTGGATATTTTCTTTGGTGTGGACTATCATTCCCATCTGGGTACCAAGCGCGGAGGCATGGCGATTTACGATAAGGAAAGCGGTTTTCAGCGCCAGATTCACAATATTTCCAATACCCCCTTCCGCACCAAATTTGAGGACGACCTCCGCGATTTTCATGGCTGCAGCGGCATCGGCTGTATCAGCGATACCGATCCGCAGCCGCTGCTGGTGCGCTCGCATCTTGGGCTGTATGCGATTACAACGGTTGGCATCATCAATAATGCAGAAGCGCTCGTCGGACAGTATTTTTCCGATCACGGGCATCAGTTCATGGCGATGAGCTCGGGCAAGGTCAACCAGACAGAGCTGGTTGCTGCGCTGATTAACAAGAAGGATGACCTGGTTTCCGGCATCCGCTATGCGCAGGAGCAGATTGACGGCTCGGCCACCATTTTGATTTTGACAACGTCGGGCATCATTGCAGCGCGGGACAAATTTGGCAGACTGCCGGTGCTGGTCGGCAAGGGCGAGGACGGCTGCTGCGTTTCGTTTGAGTCCTTTGCCTATCACAAACTGGGATATTTCAACCACTACGAGCTTGGACCGCGTGAGATTGTGAAGGTTACGGCGGATGGTGTGCAGACGCTTTCGCCGGCAGGGGAGGAAATGAAGATTTGCTCTTTCCTGTGGACCTATTACGGTTATCCAAACTCAAACTATGAGGGCAGAAACGTTGAGTTGATGCGCTATAAAAACGGCGAGATTCTGGCGCAGAACGACCAGAAGCGCGGCCTGGCGCAGGATATTGACTATGTGGCCGGCGTACCGGATTCCGGTGTGCCGCATGCAATTGGGTATGCAAACGCCTGCCATACACCGTTTGCACGGCCGTTCATCAAATATACGCCGACGTGGCCGCGGTCTTTCATGCCTTCCAACCAGAAGGTGCGCAATCAGGTGGCGAAGATGAAGCAGATTCCTGTGCCGGAACTGATTGAGGGCAAGAAACTGCTGTTTGTGGACGATTCCATTGTGCGGGGCACGCAGCTGCGTGAAACCGTTGAGTTTTTGTATGAATCGGGCGCGGAAGAGGTACACATGCGTTCAGCCTGCCCGCCGATTATGTACGGCTGCAAATACCTGAATTTTTCTTCGTCCAATTCGGATATGGAGCTGCTTGCGCGCCGTGTGGTGCAGGAACTGGAGGGCGATGAAGGCCAAAAGCACCTGGAGGAGTACTCTGATGGAGATACGGAGCGCGGCAAATGCCTGCTTCGTAAAATCTGTGAGGACTTTGGTTTTGCTTCGCTGGGCTACCAGTCACTGGACGGACTGCTGGAAGCAATTGGACTGGACAGGGATAAAGTTTGCACCTACTGCTGGAACGGCAAGGAGTAATCCGCTGCCGCAAAGCCGTTGGCCTGGTCAGTGCAGAAAACTGCATCCGGCTGCCGGTTAGGGCTGTGCGATGCATGCTTTTCCGGCAACGATTCGATGCCGGTGCCGGAGCAGATGGAAAAAATATATTTGAAAATGAAATTGAGTTATAAAGAAGGCATTTTTCCCAAAAACGATTGAAAAGAGGATTATGATTATGATTGAAAGCCGTTCTGAAAGCTACAAGGCAGCGGGCGTTGACGTGACCGCCGGTTATGAAGCGGTCAAGCTGATGAAGCCGATGGTCGAGAGTACCTTCACCAAGGGCGTAATGGGTACGCTCGGCGGCTTTGGCGGCCTGTTCCGTCCGGAGTTTAAGGGCATGGCCGATCCGATTCTGGTTTCGGGTACGGATGGCGTAGGTACAAAACTCAAGCTGGCGTTCCTGATGGATAAGCATGATACGGTCGGCATTGACTGCGTGGCGATGTGCGTCAATGACATTGCCTGCTGCGGTGCGCAGCCGCTGTTCTTCCTCGACTATATCGCGGTTGGCAAGAATGTGCCGGCCAGAGTGGCGCAGATGGTCTCCGGCATTGCGGAGGGCTGCCGCCAGGCAGGCTGCGCGCTGATCGGCGGCGAGACTGCTGAAATGCCGGGCTTCTATCCGGAAAATGAGTATGATATGGCGGGTTTCTCGGTCGGCATGGTGGACAGGGAAAAGATGATTGACGGCTCGAACCTGAAGGCCGGCGACGCGCTGATTGGCGTGGCGTCCTCCGGCGTACATTCCAACGGCTATTCCCTGGTGCGCAAGACGCTTGGCATCAACGAAAAATCCGTGCGCCGCTATATTGATGAATTCGGTAAGACTTTGGGCGAAGAGCTGCTGACGCCCACCAAGATTTATGTAAAGGCCATTCAGTCGCTGATGGGCACGGTGGATGTTAAGGCAATCAGCCATATTACGGGCGGCGGCTTCTATGAGAATGTGCCGCGCATGCT
>NZ_JBMNUP010000023.1:0-18961 GCF_050946325.1 Agathobaculum sp.
GGGATTTCTGTGTCTGCTGTTGTTTGGATTTGGCTGGGCGCGTCCGGTGCCGGTGAATATTTCCAATTTTAAAAATCGCCGTGCCGGCATGGCGCTGACCGCTTTGGCCGGGCCGCTGGCGAACTTTATCATTGCGTTTATTGCATTTTGCGTATATATTCCGCTGCTGCCATACCAGAGTTATGCGTATGGAGGCGGTAATGCGGTGTTATATGTGATTGGGCAGTTTGTAATGATTGTGGGCTCCATGTCTGTGGGATTGGGTGTATTCAATTTGATTCCGGTGCATCCGCTGGATGGATCGCGCGTATTGGATGCAGTTATGCCGTTCTCCTGGTCGCTGCGTTTGCAGAAATATCAGGCGGCGTTTGTTGCAATATTTGCTGTTGCGCTGTGGATGGGATGGCTGGACGGATTGATGTCAATGGCAATCAATTTTGAACTTCGTCTGGCGCTGCGGTTCCTTTCCATATTTATATAAAATGGTGTGATATGGATTTTCATCTGGAAAACTTTGATGGGCCGCTGGATTTGCTGCTGCATTTAATTGCAAAAAACAAGGTCAGCATTTATGATATTCCGATTGCTGAGATTCTTGAGCAGTATATGGAGGTGCTGCATCGCGCAGAAGCAATGGATTTGGATGTAGCGGGGGATTTTGTTGCGATGGCGGCCCAGCTTGTCTATATCAAATCCAAGATGCTGCTGCCGAAATATGACGAAGAAGAAACGGACGACCCGCGTGCAGAACTGGTGGAGCAGCTGTTGGAATACCAGCGGCTGAAAGAGGCGGCGCCTTTTTTTCGAGATCATGGGGAACTTGGCCGTGATATCTTTGTCAGGCAGCCGGAAAATCTGGGCGATCTTCCGCAGGAATACCGGCATGTGCCGGAAGACCTGGTGCGGGCGGCTGGTCAGATATTGCGCAGAGCACAGCGGCGGTTGCCGCCCTCGCCGAAAGCATTTTCGGGAATTGTCGGACGGGAGCCGGTTCCTGTTGCTTCGCGTGTTACGATGATCTTGAAGCTTTTTTTAAAAAATACCTGTCTGAAGTTTCAGCAACTGTTTGATGATGCGCACAACCGTTCGGAGATCGTCGCTACTTTTTTGGCGGTATTGGAACTTTCCAAGCTGCATAGAGTCCGTCTGGAAGGCGACGGAGAGAATATGGAACTGACGCTTACAAATGATAAAGGAGAGTAAAGGCTGATGACCGAACTGGAGGCTGGTTTGGAAGCCGTGCTGTTTGCTGCAGGCGATGCAGTGTCGGTAGATCGCCTTGCTGCTGCGTTAGAAGTATCCCGCAGTGCGCTGCTGGAGGCCGCGGATACATTGGAAAGCCTGTATGATTTTGAAAAGCGGGGCATCATGCTGCTGCGGCTGGAGGATAAATTGCAGCTGTGCTCCCGACCAATTTATGCGCCTGCTGCCCGGCGTATCACAGAGTCGCGCAGGCCGCCCGCGCTTTCTGCCGCTGCGTTGGAAGTATTAACAATTGTTGCGTATCGTCAGCCGGTAACACGCGCGTTTATTGACCAGCTTCGCGGAGTGGACTCGGGCGGCACCGTAGCAGGATTGGCAGAAAAAGGATTGATTGAAGAGGCCGGTCGCATGGATATGCCCGGAAGACCAATTCTCTATCGTACCACGGAGGCGTTTTTGCGTACATTTTCGCTGAAAAGCTTAAATGAGCTTCCTGCGCTGCCTTCGTTAACGGATAATGAACAGATTGAGCTGGACATGGATGAACGGCAGGAAACTGCGGGGAACAGAACGCCTATAGTGGATAGATCAGCCGAAACGGAGTGAGATGGGTATGACCGATGTGGTTTTGCTGGTTGCGTTGGTTATACTGGGGATAGCGGCGGCAATTTTTTTGCTGATGATCCTGGCGCTTTTTATACGGACGGGCATAGATGCAGTTGGCGTGGATGGAACCGTGAGCGTTGAGGCACGCTACGGCATAGTGCGCATCCCCATCTGGCCGCCGCCACAGAAGAAGGGCAAGACTCCAAAAACAGAGAAAACGGCACAAAAGCAGGCAACAAAAAAGAAAAGGCAAAAGTATAAATATTCGCTGAATAAGGAAGAACTGGATATTGGGCAACTCATTTGTCTGGCGCTGACATTGCTCAGTGAATTGTCGGATACACTGCGTATCAGCCGTTTGCATGTGCGAGTGGTGATCGGCACAGAAGACGCTGCGCAAACAGGACTGTTATTGGGCGCTTCGGCGGCGATAACAGGCATGACGGTGCCCTTTTTAGAGAATACGTTTGAGATGAAAGATTACCATATTGATATTGATGCCGATTTTGAAGCTGCCAAAACAAATTGGGCGTCTACAGTATTTTGCTCTCTGCGGCCGATCAGCCTGGTTTTCCTGCTGTTGCGCCATAGACGCGAATTATTTTGCTTGTATAAACGATTGATTAAGAAAGAAGAGGCGATAGCAAATGAATGAGCATCCAATCAGCGGTTTGATGGCCGAAACAATGGAAAAAGTCAAGGAAATGATTACGACCAACACGATTGTGGGCGAACCGATTACCACGCCGGACGGAACGACTGTAATTCCGGTATCCAAGGTAACGTTTGGCTTTGGATCGGGCGGAAGCGAATTTGCTCCCAAACATGCTGCACAGCAGGCGCCGCTGGCGTTTGGCGGCGGCGGCGGCGCAGGCGTTACTGTTTCGCCGGTTTGTTTTTTGGTCATCGGCAGCAATGGCAGCACGAATATTCTTGGCGTAAACGCGCAGGCAACAACAACGGTGGACCGGTTGGTGGAAATGATACCTGGGGCAATCAATCGTGTTTCCAGCTTTGTGGAAGGACGGAAAGTAAAGCCAGAGCAGCAGTCAGAGCAGCAGCAAACATCCGACTCAGACGAATAATGCCGCGTTCCCCGCAAAACCTACTCATAGCAATCGTGAGTAGGTTTTGTTATGCAGGGGAGATGTACAATGAAAAGAAAAATGCTGGCGGCGCTTCTTGTATGCGCGCTGTGTCTACCAAGAGCGAATGCGGTGAGTGCGCAGGGCGCGGTGGTGATGGATGCAGATACGGGAGAGGTTCTGTTTGAGCAGAATGCCGACGCGCGGCTTCCGATGGCTTCCACAACCAAGATTATGACGGCGCTGGTCGCATTGAGCGAGGGAAATCTGGATCGGATCTATACCGTGAAGAAAGCGTATACCCTGGTAGAAGGTTCGTCCATGTATCTGCGAGAGGGAGAGAAAATTTCACTGCGCGATACGCTGTATGGGCTTTTGCTGGAGTCCGGAAACGATGCAGCGCTTGCTATTGCAGGCGAATGCGGCGGTCTGGAGGCGTTTGTCCAAAAAATGAACGCGAAGGCAGCTGCGCTTGGATTGAAAGATACCCATTTTGATAATCCCAATGGTCTGACAAGTGAGACACACTATACTACAGCGCGTGAACTGGCAGTTATTGCAGCAGCCGCTATGCAGGACCCCGTTTTTCGCCAGATTTCGGGAACCCAGAGCTATACGTCCGGGGACCATGTAATGCACAACCATAACAGGCTGCTGTCCATGTACGACGGCGCAATAAGCGGTAAAACCGGCTATACAAAGGCTGCCGGCAGGTGTCTGGTATCGGCTGCGGAACGCAATGGCCGCACATTGGTTGCGGTCACGCTGAACGACCCAAACGATTGGAACGATCATATGGAAATGCTGGATGCTTCGTTTGCAAAATATGAAGAAGTGATGCTTCATGAGGCCGGCAAGGAGATCGCCATGCAGCGCGTATTTGGCGGCAATATCGAAGATGTGCCGCTGCTGGCGCAGCATACAATAAAGGCGTATGTTCTGCCGGGAGAACTGGATAAAATTGAAACGGTCATATACGGCGACAGAATTTGCTATGCTCCGATTGCAAAGACCGCGCTGGCGGGACAAGTAGAATACCGGCTGGGCGGAAAGGCACTGGCGCGGGATGCGGTGGTGTATGGGGCGGCTTCATTGCTTTTGCCGGAGGAAAAAAATATTGCCGAGCGTATTTTAGAACGTATTTTGGGTTCTTCGTAACCTGATAGGAGGACATCTGTGGAAGAAAGACTGCAAAAAATTATGGCACAGGCAGGTCTCTGCTCTCGTCGGGAGGCAGAAAAATGGATTTTGGATGGCCGTGTAACGGTGAATGGACGGCGCGCCGCGCTTGGCAGCAGCGCGGACGCCCAGCGCGATAAAATTATGGTGGATGGAAAGCCGCTTGTTGGCGCGGAAGAGAAAAAATATTTGATGCTGTACAAGCCGCGCGGTTATGTGACGACGATGAAAGACGAGTTCGGCCGAAAAACGGTGGCTGCACTCGTGCGCGGCTGCCATGCCCGTGTGGTGCCGGTAGGACGGCTGGATTATAACTCCGAAGGCATGCTGCTGCTGACAAATGACGGTGCACTGGTGAACGCGCTGACACATCCGCGGCACGAGGTCGGCAAGTATTATGAAGTGCGGGTGCGTGGGCGGCTGGACAATATTCCGCGGCTGTCCGAACCAATGCGCATCGATGGATATGCGATTCGCCCGGCAGAGGTGGTTGTTCTGGAGCAGGATGAGCAAAGCGCCAAACTGCGTTTGATGATTCATGAAGGGCGCAACCGCCAGATTCGTAAAATGTGTGAGCAGTGCGGACTGGAGGTGCGGCGGTTAAAACGGGTGGCCATTGGAGAACTGCCGCTTGACCCCAGCCTGAAAGCGGGCGATTGGCGCGAGTTGACGGAATCCGAGCTGTTATATCTGCAAAACATATCTGCAATGGCGCAGGAAGAGTAGTCTCCTTGGATGGAATAGCCTTCGGCCGTGTTGGCTTTACGATAGCGTTTTGAAGGGAACTGACAAAACACAAACAGCCCCCGAGTGGGGCTGTTTGCATTCTTATCGGGACTTCTTAGGGTGCAGAAAACCCAAAATAGCTGAGAATACCGTCATAAATGCCCTGCGCGAATCCAAAGGGATCGTTTTCAAGCTTGTGTGCATCTATTGTGTTGCTCAGATAAGCCAACTCGACCAGAATAGCCGGCATGGCTGAACGACGCAGAACATATAGCGAAGGATTCAGCCGCACGCCGTTATCTTTTGTACCCACGCGCGCAACGATACCGTTCAGCACATGCTGCGCCAACCAGTAGGCCTGGGTATTCTGCTGGTAGACATAAACTTCCGTGCCGTTTACAGCGGGATTGACATTGGAGTTGCAGTGTATGCTGATAAAGTAATCCGCCGGCCAACTGTTAGCCATCCGCACTCTTGCGGCAAGGCTGGATGCATTGCTGGTACCCAAAATATCGTTGGGAGAATTTCGGCTCAGGCGGACAGAGAATCGTGGATCGGCCCGCAGCAAATCTGCAAGATAGGAACCGACAAGGTAGGTAACATCCTGCTCGCGCAGACCGTTTCCCTCCGCGCCGGTGTTAGGACCCATGGGATTGTGGCCTTGGTCGATAAAAATTTTGATTGCCAAGGAATCACCTCCTCTCTTTCATTGTATGCGAAGGAAGATGTGCGTGTATATTTTGCTGCTTTCCTTGACGGCAGCAAGAGAACAGTGCTATGCTGATAAAGAAAGGCAGAAGGCTGTCTGTTTGCCGGACCGGCATCTGCCAGGAGCCCAAAGAGATAAAAGGGGAGACATTCATTATGATAGAGATTGGACAGGATATGATTGACCGTCTGCTCCCAAGACGCGATGAAAACGCCAACAAGAATGATTTTGGACGCATACTGTGTGTATGTGGCTGTGCGGGTTATACTGGTGCGGCCTATTTTGCTGTACAGGGTGCTGTGCGTATGGGAAGCGGCGTAGTGACGCTGGCTACGCCGGAAAAAGCATGGCCTGTGCTGGCAGTCAAGCTGAACGAACCGGTGGTGCGGCCGATGCCGTGCGGGGCGGACGGCATGCTGTCCAAAGCATCTTTACCCATGCTGCTGTCGCTTGCGGAACGGGCGGACGCGCTGCTGATTGGCTGCGGACTGGGCCGGTCATATGCGGTGGCCGAAGTGGTGATCACTTTGCTGCAGCAGGCGCGCTGCCAGATTGTGTTGGATGCAGATGGAATAAATGCGCTTCGTGCGCATAAAGATGTACTGCGGCAAACGGCGCGTCCGGTAATCCTGACGCCGCATGCGGGGGAATTTGCCCGCTTGTCCGGTATAGAAGAAGCGGAACCTGCCGAATTGACGCTGTTTGCGCGAAAAAACAATTGTATCGTGTTATATAAGGGCCACCGTACCCTGATTGCTGCGCCGGATGGCGCATTATATCGCAATCACTCGGGCAATCCGGGCATGGCAAAAGGCGGCAGCGGAGACGTGTTGGCAGGCATGCTGGTCTCACTGTGCGGCCAGGGCCTGGGGCCGGTGGATGCAGCCTGTGCTGCGGCGTGGCTGCATGGCAGAGCGGGCGATTTGGCTGCAAATGCGCTTTCTGAATATGGAATGACGCCAAGCGATATGCTGTACCATCTGCCCCTTCTTCTGCGGCGATACAACACAAGGGAGTGGTAGTCTGAAGCGAATACGCTTGGCAGCGGTACTGGCGGTTATTTGCCTGTTGGCGGGCTGTAATGGCACAGAAGCAAGTGCAGAAAGTGTTGGCGAACACTTCCGCACAATGGACGGATTTGAAGCCCATATTAAGATGATTTCCGATTTGGGGCAGTCGGTGATGGAGTATGAGGCCGATTATACCTATTTTAAGGAAGAAAATGACGTATTTACCATTACAGCGCCCGAATCGCTCGCCGATATCAGCGGTACGATTGCGGGGGAGGATGCGGTACAGTTCTGCCTACAGTACGATGGTATGCAGCTTGATGATGCGATGCCGCAGCAGCAGGGGCTGACACCGGCAGACGGTCTGTATTGTTTGCTGGCCGATCTGCGCCGCGGAGAACCGGTACAGCAATGGACGGAACGAATGGATGGCCAGGAATTGCTTGTGCTGCGCTATGAAAATGAAAACGCCGCAGAAAAGACCGAAAAACAGATTTGGCTGACGGCGGATGGATACAGACCGGTATATGCCGAACTATATGCAGCAGGAAAATGTGTGCTGACGATACAGGTTACAGCATACGAGGAAATATAAAATTTGGGGATGAACAAACGATGGAAGCCAATAAAAACCGTGTGTGGGCAGAGGTCAGTCTGCAAACAATCGTCCATAATTATCAGGTTATTTGCGCACAGGCCAAGGCGCCTGTGTTGTGTGTGGTGAAAGCAGATGCTTATGGCCACGGTGCAGTGCGGGTCGCTGCGGCGCTGGAACGGGAAGGCGCGCCGTATTTTGCTGTAGCAACCGTGCCGGAGGCGGTTGAGCTCAGAGAAAACGGCATCAAAAAGCCGATTTTGATTCTGGGGTATGTGGATGAAGCGGATATGGAGATTGCAGCAAGACGGCATATCACCGTTCCGGTGTATGATTGCGAAACTGCAAGACAGTATTCTGCCGCAGCAGTGCGCACCGGCGAAACGCTGACGGTACATTATAAGCTGGATACCGGTATGACGCGGCTGGGTTTTCCATCGTGGGAGCGTGAGCAGACAGTACGGCAGATTTTGGATTGCGCAAATCTGCCTGGACTGCGCTCTGAGGGGATTTTTACACATTTTGCTGTGGCGGATGTTCCGGCAGGCAAAGAATATACAGAGCTGCAATATAAGCGGTTTCGTGATATATGTGATGATTTGAAAAAGAAGGGATTGCGGTTGCCGCTGCGGCACTGTGCAAACAGCGCGGGTATCCAGCACTATGAACAGACGCACTGCACAATGACGCGTGCCGGCATTATTCTGTATGGATGCCGGCCGGATGTTTCTGTACCGTATCAGCTGGATATCAAACCGGCTATGACAGTCAAAGCACGTGTGGTGCAGGTGCGGGAGATTCCGGCACAGACAACCGTCAGTTACGGACGCACCTATAAAACAGGGGACAAAATCCGGATGGCGGTGGTCTCCGTCGGGTATGCGGACGGCTATCTGCGGACAGGATCGGGCAGGGCGCATGTATTGCTGGGCGGCCGGCGGGCGCCGGTGCTGGGCCGCATCTGCATGGACATGTGCATGGTGCGCATCCCTGATGGGATGGAGGTTAATCGTGGAGATGAAGTGGTTGTCTATGGGACGGAGGGATGGACGGCCGAAGATGCCGCAAATGCGGCAGGCACAATCTCTTATGAGGTGCTGTGCGCGGTCAGCCGTCGCGTTCCCCGGTTCTATGTTGGGTAACTGGGGGATATCGTTTCGCATATGATGAAATGGGAAGAAATTCCCGCCCGCGGTACAGCAGGTTTTTATGTTATATTTTTTTGCTGTGTGGGCAAAATAGGTTTGCGGACAAACCGCAAATCTATTTCATCGGAGAGTGAATCAAGTGGATACCAGCATCAAACGGGGCGATATTTACTATGCCGATCTCAGCCCAGTGGTAGGCAGCGAACAGGGAGGCGTCCGTCCGGTACTTATTGTCCAGAATAATGTGGGCAATCGCTACAGTCCGACGGTGATTGCCGCTGCAATCACATCCCAGGTCAATAAGGCCAAGATGCCGACCCACATTACACTTGGCGCGCCGAATTATGGGCTGACAAAAGATTCGATTATATTGACCGAGCAGATTCGTACGCTGGATAAAAAACGCCTGCGCGAAAAAATGGGTTCGCTGGACGAAAGCGCAATGCGCCATGTGGATGAAGCGCTGGCGGTCAGTTTTGGTTTAGGCTCGGTACGGGATTAAAAGTATATTCACAGTAAAAAGCGCGTATCCTTTTTATGGATACGCGCTTTTTTAGGGAGGACTACAGATGCAGGCAGAAATTTGGTATGAAAATCGCAGCACGGGGACCCTGGAATGGGAATATGACCCCTACGGCGTACGGATTACGCTGGACTGCGCAAAACCCGGCAAGGAAGAAACGCTTCTGCGCTGTTACGGAAAGACGGACGGCTTCCCGCTGCTGATCGGTTTACCCGAACCGAAAGGGGAGCGGCTGCGGCTGTCACGTCACTTATCGCGGGAAACGCTGAAAGCCGCGGGGTGCCTGCATCGGATGCCGGATTTCTTTTATCTGTCAGAAAACGGAGCTATGCCCGCACAGAAAGAAAATCGGGCCGCAGATGCTTTGGAGAATAAAAGTCCTGCCGCAGCCTATACAACAGGGGACGCTGTTCTGGATCGTCTGCTGTCAGAGGAGGAGATATCCTGCCGGCAGCAAGATGCGTGCCTGGAACTTCGCTGTACCTTTCGCCCTGACAAGCCGTTTGCACTTGCCCCCATCTTCGCGTTGTGTTCTGTACAGAAAGAAGATGCTGTTTTGCGATGGGAAAAAAAGGCGCAGCCCTGACGGCTGCGCCTTCCAAAGATAAAATTATTTGACAATCATTTTTGCTTCCATATAGTAACGCTTCTCATGCGCTTCGCCCATGGAAAAGGTTTTGCGGGGAAGAACGCCGTCAAAAACAACGCCGCGGAACAGGTCATTTTTGGCAATATCAGGAAGAATAAAGCCGAAGTTTCCCTGCTTTTCTGCCAGCGAGCAGACAACGTCTTCACCGTGGATATAGTCGATTTTAACAGAAGAATGCTGGGCAAGGTATTCATCCAACCCCGCCTGGATGGTAGCCACCGGAATGGACCACTGGGGATTCTCCACTACAAACACGCCCTTTTTGCCTTCTGCCAAGAAAGGATAGCAGTGTGCGTTGTCAACGGCAGCGCTTGCCGTATAGGCTTTGCAGCCGTGCTGCTGATAAAAATCAATCAGGTCAGACAAAAGCGCATCTGCATCTACGCCGAACAGAATACGGTGTATCGGTTCGATGATCAGGCTTTCATCATGAATATTCACAACTTCGACCAATACATAGCGGGCGGGGTGGTTTTCCTGCTCTTCTGAAGTCAGGTCTTTCTTAACCTCTTCCCAATAGGCTTTTGCCGTCGCCATCGAGTGGTTTCCGTCTCCTACAGCATAAGGCAACAGTGCCTGCGCGTCGGTGCAGCCGTATTTTTTATTGAAAGTTTCGCGGTCACACAGTGCTGCCAGTTTGTCTTCGATATCCTCAGTTTCTTTGCCCTGCGGAATAAACCAGCCTGTAATATGTCCTCCGTTTTGCATCAAATCGGTGTCATATACCTGCGCAAAATCCTGGGTTTTATCAAACAGCGGCTCAATAATGGCGCGGTCAGGGTCGTCAATCAGAATCATAATATGCGGCAGTTCGATGCAGGCGCCCTGACGCACCTTCAGACGAGGCGGAATGCGTTCCACAACGGTTTTTTCGGTCGGACGAATCAGGGATTGGGAGCCGGCGCCGTATTCATAGGCTTCAAGGTCAACCGCGAGTACAAGACCGCGCCGCGGGCATGAACCGCCCGAAAACCGCTCAGTCAAAATCATGCCGGCGGGCATGGCTTGGAGCGTTCCTTCAGCGATGTACTGATGCATGGTTTGGTGAATCTTCTCGGTGCGAGAGGCAACATCTGCATCCTCAAGATAAACTTCAGGCAGCGTAAGCCGCAACGTGGAAGGGGCAGTGCCGACAATGCGGTCGGTTTCTGCCCAATAGTCGGGCTGCGAGGTGTACTGGTCACAGGCAATGACTGCCCACTTGGAGAGATCACAGTCCTTTTTCGGCATTAATATGCAGGGGACATGGGTAACTCGGTTTTCCATTGAAATACTTCCTCCTGTGTGGCGTTGAAATCAATATAAGTATAGCAGAAAAACAGCAGAAGAGCACGAAAAAAATGAAAATTATGGACTTTTTTAAAAATGGATAAGGCAGGTGGTTAGGTGCAACAATGTTGTATGAAGTAAAATGAAAAATTTAGGTAGTAATGACAAGTATATGGTATTGATTGCTTTTTTCAATAATCAGGACAGTTTCTGCCATCTACAGCATCAATTACAAGTCATATTGTTCTTTTTGATGCACATGATACTATCAGCAAAACCCCAAAACACAAAACAAAAGGAGAGAAAAATTATGGCTAACACACAGAATGGTTCTAATCAGGGTATGGTGCCGGAAGCGCGCGCAGCGATGGATCGCTTTAAGATGGAGGCGGCAGCCGAGGTCGGCGTCAACCTCAAGGAAGGCTATAACGGCGACCTGACTTCCCGTCAGGCAGGCTCGGTCGGCGGCCAGATGGTGAAAAAGATGATCGAATCTTATGAGCAGAAGCTGGCCGGTCAGGGCTAAGCAGTCCTTTTGATCAAAAGCGCGCTGTTTTCGGAAATCCGAAAACCGCGCGCTTTTCCAATTCTTTTTATTACCATGTGAAATGAATATACTCTGTAGAAAATATACGAATATCCTCGCTGCATGCTTGTTGCCGAAACAGATAGCTGATATAATATAATAAAAAAGATGAAGAAGGACGCTATGAAACGACTGGTTATTGGAATACTGGCCCATGTTGACGCAGGAAAAACAACGCTTTCTGAAGCGATGCTATATCAAGCGGGCAGCTTGAGAAAACTAGGCCGTGTAGATCGCGGAGATGCGTTTTTGGATACTTTTGCACTGGAACGTGAACGCGGAATCACGATTTTTTCCAAACAGGCGGCTTTGAAACTGCCCCATACCGAGCTCACGTTACTGGACACCCCTGGACATGTGGATTTTTCGGCTGAAATGGAAAGAACGCTGCAGGCGTTGGACTGTGCGGTACTGGTCATCAGCGGCACGGACGGCGTGCAGGCCCATACGCTGACATTGTGGCGGCTGCTGGAGCGGATGCAGATTCCCGTCTTTTTGTTTGTCAATAAGATGGACTTGGCCGGGGCCGGCAGGATGGATGTGCTGCGTGAATTGCGTTTACGGCTGCATGAAAGCTGCATAGATTTCAGCATGGATGCGGATAGAGAATCTTTACAGGAAAACATTGCCGTATGCGATGAAACATTATTGGAAAGATATCTGGCAGAAGGCGTTGTACAGGACAGCGATATTGCTTTGCAGGTTGCAGCAAGACGGGTTTTTCCGTGCTATTTTGGTTCTGCTTTGCAGCTGAACGGCGTAGATGCCCTGCTGGACGGCCTGGATCGATATACGGTTATGCCCGCATACCCGTCCGAGTTTGGTGCGCGTGTGTTTAAAATTGCGCGGGATGAAAAGGAAAACCGTTTGACATACCTGAAAATGACAGGCGGCAGACTTTGCGTCAGGGAATCGGTCAGCGGAAACAAAGACTGGAAGGAAAAGGTCAATCAGATTCGCTTGTATTCCGGCGCAAAATATCAGACAATAGAGTGCGCAGAAGCAGGTATGGTAGTTGCGGTGACAGGGCTGACGCAGACAAGGCCGGGCATGGTTTTAGGCAGCGCGGAAGATACAGAGCTCCCAGTGCTCGAACCGGTATTGACCTATGAACTGAGATTGCCCGAAGGCTGTGATCCGCATACCATGCTTCCCAAGCTGCGCCAGCTTGAGGAAGAGGACCCGATGCTGCGTGTGGTATGGAACGAAACGCTTGGCGCAATTCATATGCAGCTGATGGGAGAAATACAGCTTGAAATCCTGACGCGTTTGATCGAGGAGCGCTTTGGGATTACAGTAGCTTTTGATACAGGTAATATTGTTTATAAGGAGACCATTGCTGCGCCTGTAGTTGGCATTGGACATTTTGAGCCTTTGCGGCATTACGCCGAGGTGCATTTGTTGTTGGAGCCGGCAGAAAGAGGCAGCGGTATTGCCTTTGACACAACGTGCAGCACAGATATGCTGGATTTGAATTGGCAGCGGCTTATTTTGACGCATTTGTCAGAAAAACAACATTGCGGCATCCTGACCGGCGCCCCTTTGACAGATATCAAGATAACCCTGCTGGCAGGCAGGGCCCATTTGAAGCATACGGAAGGCGGCGATTTCCGCGAGGCGACTTACCGTGCGGTGCGCAATGGACTCATGCAGGCGGAAAATGTATTGCTGGAGCCGTATTATGCTTTCCGGCTGGAGATTCCGGCGGACTGCGTCGGCCGGGCAATGAGCGATATTCAACGCATGGAAGGCAGTTTTGATGCACCTGAACCGAAGGCGGATTATACAGTGCTGACTGGTACGGCACCTGTGGCTTTGATGCGCAACTACTGGACGGAAGTTGCGGCTTATACAAAGGGTATGGGACGATTATCCTGCACATTAGGCGAATATCTGCCCTGCCACAACACGGATGAAATCGTCGCGGCGACAGGCTATGATGCAGAAAGAGATGTGGAGAATACGCCCGATTCTGTTTTTTGTGCGCATGGCGCTGGATATACCGTAAAATGGAACGAGGTGAAGCAAAACGCGCATGTCGATACTGGATGGCGGCTGCCTCAGCCGGAACAACAGCCGGCTGCACCGGTATCCGGCACGGGGAGGACGGCGCGGCCCCTTTCCGGTATAGAGGATGATAAGGAGCTGCGGGCACTGTTTGAGCGCACTTATGGACCGATTAAGAATCGCGGTTTTGAAGCATTTCGACAGAGCCACAAGCAGAATGAAACATTGGAGCAGCTTTATGTTACCCGTATTCGGGAGGACGATTACCTTCTGGTAGACGGATATAACATTATTTTTTCGTGGGACGAGCTGCATGATATCGCAGCAGGGGATATCAACGCGGCACGGGAAGCGCTGGTGAACCTATTGAGCAATTATCAGGCTGTGCGCAAGTGTCGGCTGATTGTTGTGTTTGATGCCTATAAGGTAAAAGGCGGAGTCGGCTCGATTGAAAAACGGCATGGGCTGAATATTGTATATACGAAAGAGGCGGAAACTGCCGATATGTATATTGAGCAGGCATCGTATGATTTGTCGCGCAGGCATCGTGTGCGTGTGGCAACATCAGACGGCATGGAACAGATGATTATTCTTGGACACGGCGCAGAGCGGATGAGTGCAAATGAGCTGAAATGGGAAGTGGAGCAGGCAAACCGGCATATTGACACAGTGGTGCAGTCTCTGGAAAAATAGGGAAATTTCCGTGCGCGAACAGACCCCTGGACTTGAAATTTTGCCTCGTTTGTGGCATAATAGTGCCAAAGGGGGATGCATATGAAGATATCGACGAAGGGACGGTATGCCCTGCGGCTGATGATTGATTTGGCGCAGCATGATGCAGGCGGATATATTCCTCTGCGTGACATCTCCAGAAGACAGGGGATTTCTGCAAAATATTTGGAACAGATTGTCGTTCAGCTCTCCCGTGCAGGATTTGTTAAGTCTACCCGGGGGGTGCAGGGTGGATATCAGCTTGCAAAGCAGCCCGCCGAGTACACGGTAGGAGATATTCTGCGTATCACAGAAGGCTCGCTGGCTCCGGTTGCCTGTCTGGAATGCGAACCGGTAGAGTGCGTGCGTGCGGCGGAGTGTGCCACGCTGGACTTTTGGCGCGGTTTGTTTGAGACGGTGAATCAATATGTGGATGCTACAACGCTTGAAGATTTGGTAAAGCGCAGCAGCGCGCCGGATTACTCGATCTGATGTTTGGCAGACCGAGAAGGCTGCGGAGCAGCGTGAAAAATGATGGATGCGCTCATACGGTATTCACTGGAAAAGCGGAAGTTGCAGTTTAATATCTGCGGAAGTTTATTTTGCAGCAAGGGTACGGGAGAAATCCGTACCCTTTTTTCGGCTGAACAGAATAATACTGTTCGATGCGATTCTTGACAGGGTTGCGTTTGAATGCTACTATATTATAATAGATATTTGTGCCTGAGGGAGGAATTCTCGTGACAGATTCGAAGCGCCAGACAGAGATTGAGTGCTGTGAAGAACATGTGATTCATACGGAAGCAGTACTGCTGGCGCGTGCCCAGATGCCGGATGAGGAAACCACTTCTGCCGCCTCTGATTTTTTCAAAGCCTTTTCGGATAAAACACGTTTGCGAATTTTGGCGGCGCTGAACACAAAAGAGCTATGTGTCTGTGATATAGCGGCGCTTTTGGGTATGAGCCAGTCGGCTATTTCCCATCAACTGCGTTTTTTGAAGCAGGCGCGCTTGGTCAAAAGCAGAAAAAACGGAAAAACCGTGTATTATGCGCTGTGTGACAGCCATATTCAGACAATTTTGGCACAGGGCATTGCGCATGTGCAGGAGGGATAGATCAATGCAAAGGAAAAATATCCAAGCGGATGGGCTGGACGAAGATACGTTGCAGATACCAGACATGCCGGAAAGCATTTCAACAGAAGAACTTTTGGCACAACTGGATGCAGTCGTTCGTCCGCCCGAAGAGCAGGAGAGCGAGGAAAGCGCTGTGCAGGAAGAAGAACCGAAAGCGTCTGATGATGCGCAGCAGCCGGAGAAAGAAGAAAATATAGCGGAAATGCAGGCAGAGACGCAAGCCGTTGCTCCGGATGAGCAGCAGGAATTGCAGACGGCAGCATCGGAGAAAAATGATGAGGAACCCCCCGAACTGCCGCCGATTGATGAGACCACAATGGCTCTTTCAATACCGGAAGAGGACGAAACCGCGGGCATGTCTTTTCTGGAGCGCGCGCAGTATCACGCGCGTATGCGCCGCCGCGAGCAGACGCGCCTTCGCAGAGAAAATGCGCGCCGTGGAGCAGCAGGGGTGGAAGTGCCTTATCAGCCAATGTCTGCCTTTGATATTCGCATGACCGTAATACGCCTTGCGATTGCTTTGGCTTTTTTGGTCTTAGGAAAACTGCTGGGAGAATGGACAAGCGCCTCTCTGCTTTTTTATGTGGTGGCATATTTGATTACTGCGCTGCCAATTGCGGCGCAGGTCGCTCGTAACTTTACACACGGAAAGTATTTTGATGAATATTTGCTGATTTTGATTGCCTCTCTGGGCGCTTTTCTGCTGGGACGGCGTCCGGAGGCAAGCATTGTTCTGATTCTGCACGGTGTAGGTAAAATGGTCAGCGATCTGGTGCTGCGCTCCACGCATAAATCGCTGTCCAAGCAGATTGATTTTGTCCCTGAAAAAGCCTCGCTGGTCAATATGCAGGGCGAAGAACGCCAGGTGATGCCGGCAGAAATTCAGGTTGGTGAGTTTGTGCTGGTTCGCTCCGGAGAGAGAATTCCGATTGATGGCGTTGTTTTGCGCGGCGAAGGCACTGTGGATGATGCGGTCCTCACCGGTGCCAGCGAGCCTGTTGCTGTGGTAAAGGATGCAAAGGTTCTGGCCGGCAGTCTGTACACCGGTTCTTTGCTGTTGCTGCGCGCTGCGGAACGGTTTGAAGACTGCGCGGTCAATCGTGTTCTGCGGGTGCAGGAGGAATCGGCCGGCAGGCGCGCTTCGCTGGAGGAAAGTGTTCACCATGGAGCGGGTCGAATTATTCCGGTGATTATTGTGCTGGCGGTATTGCTGTCCATCATTCCGCCGCTGTTTAATTCTGGCACCTCAATGGCAAGCTGGGTATACAGGGCGCTGACGATTGTTGTTGTGTGCTGCCCAACAGCGCTGATGATTTCTGTGCCGCTCAGCTTTATGGGCGGGAGCGGCCGTCTGTCGCAGAAGGGGATTCATGTCAAGGGCGGCGAGGCCGTGGAGAAAATGGCTGAGCTGCGCATGGTCGTATTTGATAAGACGGGCACATTAACGGAAGGCAATCTTCGCGTAAAGGAAATTCAGACGACGAGCGACTTTAACCAGGAAAGCATTCTGGCGCTGGCCGCAGCAGCGGAACAGCTTTCTCCGCATCCGGTGGCCCGCGCGGTTGTTGCTGCTTATCAAAGCGTGCCGCAGAAGGTCAGTGAATTTGAGGAATTTCCGGGACGCGGCGTTCGTGCGCGCATCGGCAACCGGAACCTGCTGGCAGGCAACCGGAAACTGATGATTTCCCGCGGCGTGAAAGGGGTGCCGGATATTCGCGGCACTGTTGTGTATGTGGCCTATGAGGGGGATTATGCCGGTGCAATTGTGCTGGAGGATACGGTGCGCAGCGAAGCGGCAGAGGCGATTCAGGGCCTGAAGTCTCAGGGTGTGCTGCGAACGGTCATTCTGACGGGCGACACTGAGCTGCCTGCACAGCAGACCGCTGATGCCATCGGCATTGATACGGTTCATTACGGCCTCCTGCCGGAAGAGAAAGCATCGAAAATGGAGTTTCTGCTTCGCACTATTCCGACGGACGGTACGGCTGCCTATGTAGGAGACGGAATCAACGATATCGAAGAGCTGAAACTGGCTGACGTCGGCGTAGCGATGGGCGTAGCCGGCTCACAGAGGACAGCTGACGCTGCCAATGTGCTGATTATGACCAACAGTTTGACGAAGCTGAGTGAAGCAGTGCGTATTTGCCGCCGGACGCATAGCATTGCGCTGCAAAATATGCTGCTGGTTTTGCTGATCAAAATTGCCCTGGTTCTGCTGACGCTGCTGGGGGTTGCAACCATGTGGCAGGCTATTGCGGCAGACGTGCTGCTGACGGTTTTAACGGTGCTCAATTCCACCCGTATTCTCGGGATTAAGTGAAAAAACAAAGGACCATGCCGGACAAACGGTATGGTCTTTTTGCGCGAAATATGTTATACTAACTCTGTATCTTGTGATGGAGGAAAATAACTTGCACAAAAAGATGGAAGCTATCCTGTCCCGCGTGCAGAAGCCGGCGCGTTATGTCGGCGGCGAGTGGGGCTCTGTGATGAAGGACAAAAAGGAAGTTGATCTGCGGTTTGCGTTTTGCTTCCCAGATACCTATGAGGTTGCCATGTCGCACTTGGGTTCGCGCATCCTGTATGGTCTGCTCAACGATCAGAAGGGAATCTGGTGCGAACGGGTCTGTGCGCCGTGGATTGATATGGAAGCCGAACTGCGTGCGGCGGGAATTCCGCTGTACGGACTGGAGAGCGGCGACCCGCTCTGTGAGTTTGATATTATCGCGTTTACACTGCAATACGAATTGTCGTTTACCAATATCCTGAATATGCTCGATCTCGGCGGCGTACCGGTGCTTGCAAAGGACCGCACAGACCTGAAGCATATCGTCGCCTGCGGCGGCCCCTGCGCCTACAATCCGGAACCGCTTGCGGATTTTGTCGATTTGTTTATGATCGGTGATGGTGAGGAAATCATGCTGGAATTCACCGATCTGTACCGCAGGGCCAAGCGGGAAGGGTGGAGCAAGCAGGATTTTCTGATTCAGGCGGCGCAGATCGAGGGAATGTATGTTCCGTCTCTGTATGAGGTTTCGTATCACGATGACGGAACGATCGACTGCGTGACCCCGATGCATGGTGCGCCGGAGATGGTGCAGAAGCGCATTGTAAAGGATTTGGATACAATGTATTATCCGGAATCCTTTGTGGTGCCGTCCACCGATATCGTGTTTGACCGCGCCATGGTCGAACTGTTCCGCGGCTGCCCGCGCGGCTGCCGGTTCTGTCAGGCTGGGCATACCTACCGGCCGCTGCGCACCAAGTCCAAGGAGGTGCTCCTGCGGCAGGCTGAGGCGGTGCTGAAAAATTCGGGCTATGAGGAAATTTCGCTTTCCTCGCTCTCCACCAGTGATTACGGCGATCTGTCCGGTTTGACCGAGGGGATGCTGGATTACTGCGAGCCGCGCCATATCAGCCTGTCGCTTCCGTCGCTTCGTGCGGACAGCTTCAGCGCAGAACTGATGCAGCGCGTGCAGAAAACCCGCAAAAGCGGCCTGACCTTTGCCTGCGAAGCCGGTACGCAGCGACTGCGCGATGTTATCAATAAAAACATCCGCGAGGAGGACGTGCTTCACGCCTGTGAGATCGCATTTCAGGGCGGCTGGAACAACGTAAAGCTTTATTTTATGATCGGTCTCCCCACCGAAACTACCGAAGATCTGGATGGCATCGCGGAAATCTGCAAAAAGGTTGCTTACTGCTGGCGGGTCAACACCACAAACCGTGCGCGCGGCGTGAAAATCACCGCGTCCGCTTCCTGCTTTGTGCCTAAGCCGCAGACACCGTTCCAGTGGGACGCACAGGATACGCTGAAGC
>NZ_JBMNUP010000024.1:0-17424 GCF_050946325.1 Agathobaculum sp.
ACTGCGTCGGCCTGATGGAGTAAGAAAACCAAAAAACGGTGCAGGACGAAAAACTGCGCCGTTTTTTTATATTTGCGCGTGGGGGCGGGTAGAAAACTGCGTAATATAAAATAGAGGGAAACGGAAAGGAGGCGAGGGTATGGATGAAAAAATCATCGCGCTTTTGTCCGCGGGCGAGCAGCAGGGGCTGGAACTGCTGCAAAAACAGTACGGCGGCATGGTGCGGTACATTGTACACGGTATTTTGCCGGACGCACGGGATGCGGAGGAATGCGTCAGCGACGTTTATCTGCGCGTCTGGCGGCGTTTTTCCACATTTGACGCGGGAAAGGGCAGTCTTGCCGCGTGGATTACGGCTGTGGCCCGCAATACGGCGGCCGACCGCCGCCGCCGCAGCCGCCTGGAGGCGCAGGCGCTGCAGGAAAAGGACGGCGCCGCGCCCTCGCCCGAGGAAGAGGTGCTGCGGCGCGAACGGGCGGCGCAGCTGAAAAAGGTGGTGGAGGCACTCAGCGGCGCGGAACGGCAGCTTTTTTACCGGAAATACTACTATTTGCAGTCCACCGCGCAGATTGCCGCCGAGCTGAGCCTGTCCGAACGGGCGGTGGAAGGGCGGCTGTACCGTCTGCGCGCCCGGCTGCGCAGGCTGATGGGAGGTGACGGACAATGACCGGACCGGAACGGGATGAACTGGATCTGTTGATCGAAGAGCAGGCCGGCGCGGCTTTGCCGAGCGAGGACGCGCTGGAAAGCGTCAATCCGTGGTACACGCCCATGCTGTATATCACATGGGGGCTGATTCTGAACGGCATTACGCTGCATTTTCTGTATCTGCAATATCTGCTGCCCACACTGGGCACGGTGCTGTCCTATCTGGGATTTCGTTCGCTGCGCGGAAACGGCAAAGCGTTTCGGCTGGCATGGGTGATTTCGCTGGCCGAGCTGATTTGGCACGGCAGTTATATGGCGCTTGCGGCGACCCCCTGGCTGCCGCAGGGCGATCTGGTATACGGCCTTGCCGCTGCGGCCACGGCGGCGCGCCTGATACAGCTTTTGGCGCTGCGGTCCGGCCTGCATGCGGTGATGCGCAAAGCCGGAACCGAACCGCAGAGCGACCCGCTCAAATCGGCGGCCATCTGGCAGGCTGCGGTGCTGGCGCTGGCGTTTACGCCGCTGGCGCACAGTACGCTTGCGGGCGTCGTCGGCGTGATTGCGTTTATTGTGATTGTGCGCGCACTGTTCCGCTTCAGCGGCGGGCTGGAGCGGGCGGGATACTGCTTTGAGGCTGCGCCTGTGTGTATCAGCGGCGGCAAAATGGCATGGGGATACCTGCTTTGCTGCGTGCTGGCGGTTGTGGGCAGCAGTATGCTGGCAAACCATTTGCCGCCGGATGCCGCGGTGCGGCCGGAAAACGGGCTTGCCGGGGAGCGGCAGGCGCTGCAGGCGCTCGGCATGCCGGCGGAGACCGTGGACGATTTGTCCGACGCGCATGTAAAGGCGCTGGAAGGCGCGTTCCATTTTTCGTACAGCCAGGATCTGCTGCGTTTTGGCAGCGATTACGGCAGTGAGAATATTTATGACGGCACCAATACGCCGGAAAAACCGCCGGTGGTATCTGCCTATGCGGGCAAGCCGGACACGATGCTGGCGACCAGCAGCTATATTGAACTGCCCGGCTACCGCGTAGCCGTGCTGGTGCAGTTTGACTGGGGGCAGACCGGAACGGCCTACTGGGGCGATGCGTTCACCATGGTGGGCGACGGTGACCGCGGCAACGAGCTGGTCGGCGGCGCGCTGCTGTATGAAAAGGACGGGCAGCGCTATACGGCGCCCATTCCGCGGCTGGACAACGGCATGGTGACCGTGTCCGACTGGATGATGGGCGAGCGGACCAGCCAGATGATTTCAGGCAGCGTCAGCTATCCCTTCGGCGCGGAGCGGCAGCGCGGGTATGTGCTGTATATCATGCAGATGGACACGGACCGCGCTTACGGCGGCACGCTGATGAATTACTATCATGCAAGGCAGCCGGTTGTGCTGCCCTATCGCGGCCCCGCCGAACGTGTTGCCGGCTGGACAGGGGAAAATATGCAGCAGCACTACTCCAATTTCAGGACCGAAGAAGGCCGCCGGTGGGAGGCCGAACAGGCGGCGCAGTAGGACGCGGGCTGTTTTGTGATGATTTTGTGTCTTTGCTTGTGTTTTGCGCAGAGGAATGCTATAATAACAAAAGTCTGTTTGGATTTTTTGTGCAAGGAGAGTTAGAGACATGAATAAAACAGTAAAGCGCGTAGTTGCGCTGGTGGTTATGGTAGCGCTTGCGCTGGGCATTCCCATGTGGCGCTCGAACAGCCAGAAGCTGGAATATGTGCCGCTGCAGAACGGTGCGCCCGTGGTAATGACCATCAACGGGGAAGAGGTGCCCGCAGACGAATACGCGACCTATTTCTACTATAATATGATGTATTATGAAAATATGTACGCGCAGTACTATGGCCTGATGGGCATCTGGGACGATGAGCAGACGGCTGAAATGATGGGCGCCAGCCTGCCGCTGGACGCGCAGAATCAGGCGGTTTACTCCCATGTGCTTTTGCAGGAGTTTGAAAAGGCCGGCCTTTCGCTGAGCGAGGCCCAGAGAAAGGAACTGTACAAGCTCCGCAAGGACGCGATTGACCAGATGGGCGGATATGATACCTATGTGCAGAAGATTGCGCAGGCTGGCTTTACCGACCAGACCTATACGAACTTTATGTATCTGACCTATGTATATTCCGCGCTGAATGAGTACTATTTTGGCGAAAATGGTATCAATAAGCCGAGCGACGAGGAGCTGCAGACCTATTTCCGTGAGAATTACCTTTCTGCAAAGCACATTCTGCTTTTGACGACGGATCCGTCCACGGGTGAGGTCAAGCGCACCGACGCTGAGGCGCAGCAGGAGGCGCAGGCGCTGCTGGACCGCATCAATGCGGGCGAGGATTTTGACGCGCTGATGCAGGAATACAGTGAGGACGGCGGCCTGGAGGGAAATCCGAACGGCTATATCTTCACCGAGGGCGATATGGTGACCGAGTTCTATGAGGGCACCAAGGCGCTCGAGCCGGGCGAGGTGTCCGGCCTGGTCAAGAGCAGCTATGGCTATCATATCATCAAGCGCCAGCCGCTGGATGAGGGCGAATTCAAGAACTATCAGGCTTCGGTTTCCATTGCGCTGGGCAAGACGATGGACGCGCTGCTCAACCAGTGGATGACGAGCGCCGAAGTGGAAACCACCGACCTGTTCGGAGAAATCAGCTATAAGAACGTGACCGACTATCTGCCGGAGGACCAGAAGACCGCGGCAGCCGCAGCAGAAGCTGCTGAAGCGGCTGCCAAGGAGACCGGCAGCACGGAGCAGCAAGGCGCTGCTGATACAGAGGGCGCGCCGGCAGAAGAGAAGTAATTTTGCCATACGCTAAAGCTTATCAATAAAATGGCCCGCCGCAGTCCGGAAGGATGTGCGGCGGGCCGCTTTTTACAGCGTCCAGGTGAGCGGGGTGCGGGAGAAAAAGCCGTTATGGAAAAGCGCGAGCGCTTCCCATGTGGCGCGGTCGGTGCAGCCCGTCTGCGGAAGCTGAAAAACCCCCTGCGCTCTGCGCACCGCGTCGGCGGTCTGAACATCGTATTCGCCGGTCAGCGGTATGGGCGGGATCGTTGGAAAATGCGGCACGGCGGTGTTCAGTATGAGCTGAAGCGCGGCGACGGAAGGCCCCTTTGCACCGGGACACAGGGCGCCGTCTATGGGAAAAAACGCGGCGTTTGCAGGCGACATATCGGCGGAGATCAATGCCAGAAACTGCGCATAGATTTCCGACCACGTTGCAAAATCCGCGGTTCCGGTGACCGGCAGGCCACGGCGGCGCTGAAAATCGCGCACTGCGGCGGCGGTTTCCGGGCCGAAGATTCCATCGGGCGCCAATGGCTGCACATGCCCCTGCGCGCGCTGGATGCGGCGCAAAAAGCGCTGCAAATCATAAATATGGCTGCGAAAATGCGCGTCGGTATACATCAGGTGTTTGCCTCCTCTCCAACCGGATAGCCGGGGTACTGGCCTTCGGCGGTTTGGCTGGAAGCCAGAATATCGCGCACCAGCGCGCCAAGCGCCTCCCAGGTCAGCGGGCCGACCGCGCCCGTTTCCGGCAGACCGAACATCTGCTGAAGCGCTGCCACAGCGTCCCGCGTTTTGGGACCGAATATACCGTCTGCCGTTACGGCGGGAATGTTTGCGTAAGCGCGGGCGGCAACATTGATGGCCAGCTGCAGCTCACGCACGGCTTCGCCGCGCATGCCTTCCACAAGAAAAGCGCCGTTCTGCGCGGGCAGGCCGATAGCCCCGGGCAAAGTCTGCTCAAGCGGCCGGGCGCGCAGCACGGACTGATAGGTGGATACGAGCGCGTTCCATGTTTCGCGGTTCACTGCGCCGGTAACCGGCAGGCCGAGCATACGCTGATAGGCCTGCACAGCCTCGCGCGTTTTGGGGCCGAAAATACCGTCGATTTCCGCTGCTTCAAAGGTGGGAAGCTGGTCGTAGTACGCGCCGGCAACGGCAAGAAAGTATTGCAGGAGCTGTACGCTTACACCTGTCATGCCTTCGCGCAGCTCGGACGGATACTGGCGGGAGATGTCCTCCAGCCGCAGCCCTTCGCTGTTCAGCTCGCTCAGGCGTTTGACATTGTTGTATACGTTGGCAATGCGGTACCAGGTTGCTTTGCCGACGAGCCCGTCTGCCGTCAGATTGAACTGCTGCTGAAACGTGCGGACGGCGCGTTCCGTGTTTGCGTCGAAAACACCGTTTGTCGGATAGATTTTTGGAATGCCGGGATAGTTGACCGAAATGCGGTTGAGACGCCGCTGGATGGTGCGCACATCTTCGCCCACATCGCCCAGCCGGAAAACCGTGCCCGGCCAGGAGCCGCCCAGATTGGGCGATACGGGTGCGTCGTTTATGAAATTGATATCGTCGCCATAGAAGTACCGGACGATTTCTTCCGCACGCATGCCCTGTTCGGCCAGCGGGACCGTGCCCCACTGACTCAGCCCGCCCGGGCAGGTAACGGTGGTGCCGCTGCAATATTGCGCAAAAAGCGGCTCAACCGCATCGCCGCGGGTCAGATAGTCGTTGAATACGCCGTCCACAATGGTGGAAATGTTTTCAAAAATATCGCGCCCGGGCACAAAGGACTGGTCATAGCGGGTGGAGTTGGTGATGTCAAAATCATATCCCTGCGAACGGTACCATTCGGTAAATACGCGGTTGAGCGCATAGGAGACCTGCGCGTAGATATTGGCGCGGATGGCTTCTTCCGGCCAGGTGGGATAGATTTCGCTGGAAGCCACGTTTTTGATGTATTCGGCAAAGGGCACGGTGATGTTCTGCGCGTCCGATGCGGGGGTGCCGAGGTGTACGGTGATGGTTTCCGGTATGGTAACGGGCGGTTGTTCGGGCAAGGCGTCTCACTCCTCTCTGAAGGGTTCCGATTGGTACAGCGCCTGCGGGTCGCCGGTGGCGGTCAGGTCGGTTTCGCCCAGGGGTTCGTTTTCAGCCAGCGGCGTCATGGCCACGGGCAGCACGGCCGGCACGCCGGAAAACATGGCGACATGCAGCGCAGCGACCGGCGTATAGCCCTCGCGCGCCACTTCAACGGTATAGACGGAGAACGGGCGGCTGCCGCCCGGCGTCAGCGAACCGGCGCGCGGCGGCGTGGCCAGCTCCATGGGCGGCGTCATGCCGTCCGGTCCGGTGCGGACAGCGTATAAAAGCGTGCGCTCGCCGCTTTCATCGGCGGCGGAAGATACGCTGACCGCCGCATCGGCGAGCGGAAGCGCACCCAGCGCGGTGGTGACGACGACGCGCAGGATGGCCGAGCCGTCTGCGGTTTGCGGCATAAGAAAGACCTCCTTTTCATCGGGCGGCTATGCGAGCCGCACTTTGTATTGACGGAACCAGCGGTCAAGCTGGATGATATAGGCGAAAATCTGCGGTGTGCGCATGAGCTGGCCGTACCAGGGTTCGGCCAGGCTTTCCGGCTGCTCCATCAACTTTTCCACCGCGGCGTGGCTGAAAAGCTGGGAGGCAGCCGCGTCCCTGTCTGCGAAAATACGGCGCACATAGTCGGCGCAGAGCCTGGTATAGGCCGGATGGAACGTTTTGGGGTAGGGGCTCTTTTTGCGCCAGACAATTACTTCGGGCAGCTCATTTTCAAACGCCTTGCGCACGATGCCTTTTTCCCGTCCGTCCAGCGCTTTGAAGGCCCAGGGCATGTTGTAGGCATACTCGACGATGCGGTGATCGCAGAAGGGAACGCGCACTTCCAGGCCGGAATACATGCTCATGCGGTCCTTGCGGTCGCGCAGGGTTGCAAAAGGATACTGCCGCTTCGGCGGCCGCAGAACGCGCTTTTGGGAAAATGTTGAGAAAACGCTATACAGCAGGGCGAAAAGATGGTATGCTGTATAACAAAAAGATATTGTGGTAAGGAAGAACGGAAATATGGAGCTTTTGAAAGAACGAATCAGAAAAGACGGCGTGATTAAGGCAGGCAATGTGCTGAAGGTAGACAGCTTTCTGAATCACCAGATGGATATTGCCCTGTTTAACGAAATGGGAAAAGAGTTCAAACGCCGGTTTGCAGATGTGCGGATCGATAAGATTCTGACGATTGAGGCTTCGGGCATCGGCATTGCGGCGATTGCAGCGCAGTATTTTAACGTGCCGGTTGTTTTTGCCAAAAAGGCGCAGTCCATCAACCTGGACGGTACCATGCTGTCCGCGCCGGTTGAATCGTTTACACATAAGCGAAAATATGAGGTGATTGTTGCCAGCCGCTTTTTGCAGCAGGGGGAGAACATCCTGATTCTGGATGATTTTCTGGCCAACGGCTGCGCGGCGATGGGACTGTGCCAGATTGTGGAGGCGGCGCATGCGCATGTGGCCGGCATCGGCATTGTGATTGAGAAAGGGTTCCAGCAGGGCGGTGAGATGCTGCGGGCGAAAGGCCTGCGCGTAGAATCGCTTGCCATTGTGGATGGAATGGATGCGGAGACGCAGACCGTGCAGTTCCGCGCATAAAGAACAGAAAAGCAGAAAGGAAAAGCCGGCTGGTTACAGCCGGCTTTTTGTTTGGAAGGGCGAAAATGATGGAAGGCAGGACGGATATCTGCTATAATAAAAGCAATGTGCATATAAAAGAATGCGTGGGGCAGATGCACAGAAATCCGGTGTGCAATAAGGGGAAGGACAAAGACGGGCGGGTGCAGGGATGTCCGTTTAGGGCGGGACCGGCGTTTCGGTTCCGAAAGCGCAGCGGAACACAATATCAATGGTATCATCGCCAACCATGACCTGCCGGATGACGGCCTGTGCCAGTCTCTTTTTTTCAGAAATGGTGTAGTCCGGCCATTCGGTCAGGATGGCTTCAAAGAATGGGGTAAGATCATCTGCCGGACGTGTTTGCAGCAGAGCGGTGCGGCGCGCCTGCAGCTGGCACAGGGTTTGATTTGCTTCATGTATTTTTGCGGAGAGGATATGTATGACATCGGGCTGCTGGATGTGGACAAGGTTGCAGGTCAGCTGTGCAATTTCGTCCTCCTGCGTGGCGATGGCGGCAGAGAGCCGGTTGATTTCGGCGTCCGGTCGGCGCTGCGATGCAGGCATTACGCTGCGGTAGCTTTGCAGAAACGCAAGCAGGCGGGTCTGCACGGCCTCTTCGATTTGTTCCAGCGTTACGACTGTGCTGCGGCCGGGGCAAACGGCGGCCCCGCGCTTGCGGCCGCCGCAGTTGATATAGTGGCCGCGCATGCCGGCCGGTTTGTTGACAACGGTGATCGCGTAGCCGCATTTTTTGCATTTCATCAGGCCGGAAAGCCAGCTGTGCGAACCGGAACCGCTGTTTTTCAGCGCGCGGTTGCGGTCCAGCTTGCGCTGGGCTGCCAGCCAGAGCGGGGCGTCCACAATGCCCTCGTGCGGCGCAAGCGTGACAAAGCTGCCGGACAGGTCGGAAAATTTACGGCCGGCGCGGCGTGTCTCCGCCTGCCCGGCGTGCAGCGGCGCATAACAGTAGCAGCCGTGACGCTGGTCGTAGGATTCGATGGGGTCGTTCATTGCCGCGCCCTTTTTTTGCAGATAGCGGTAGACCGCGGCGTCTGCCCGCACAAAAGCAGGGTTGCGCAGCAATCGGCCGAGCGGCAGCGTGGACCAGCAGCCGCCGCGTGAAGTGCGGTATCCGGCGGCGTTCAGCCAGCGCACCAGCGAACCGAGCGTTTCGCCCTCCTGCTGATACCGCTCGTAAATCTCGGCCATCAGCGCGGCTGGCGCAGGGTCCGCCACATAGCAGGCGGTGTGCTTGCCGTGGACGGTGGTTTCGCCCTTTGCAAAGCCGAACGGCGGCCGGCCGCCCAGATACATGCCGGTTTTGGCGCGGGCGAAATAGTTGTCGCTCACGCGGCGCTGAATGGTTTCCCGCTCAAACTGTGCGAATACCATCATAATCTGCGCCATAACGGTTCCGGTGGGGGAATCGTCCAGCGTAAGCCCTTCGTTGACCGACTGGAAGTGAACGCCGCAGGCGGATAACTGGGCGCACAGCCCGGTGAAGTCATGGACCGAGCGGCTGATGCGGTCCAGACGGTATACCAGGATTTTGTCAATCCGGCTGTTTTGCGCATCCGAAAGAAGCTGCTGGAGCGCAGGCCGGTTGATATTTTTTCCGGAGAATCCCTTGTCCGTATATATTTTGCAGTTTTGCAGCTCCCGCGCGGTAAGCGCGTCGCGGCAGACCTGCGCCTGCTGTTCAACGGATATGCTGTCTGCCCGTTCTACGGATTGGCGGGTGTAAATTGCAACCGTACAGCATGCTCCTTTCCATAAAATGAGCGGCAAAAACCGGCTACGCCTGCTGTTTGGGCAGCGGACGATGGAAGCTTTGCCGTATCCGGCAGAGCTGCGTTTTGAGTTCTCCCGGGGTCAGCGGCGGGGAATCGGGATCGATGATAACGGTTGTTGTCATAGGTGTGAAGACTCCTTTTTTATGGTGCGCGCATGCAAAGCGGCAGAGGCTGCGCTGCGCTGTTTCTTCATCATATGGCGCGGCGCAGCGATAGAGAACCGCGTTTTTTCGCAGCGTGGGCGGGCGGACGGTTGTGTAAAATGACGCAAAATGGGGAAAAAAGAAAAGTGGGTAAACTGCACAATGCGGAGAGAGAAAAAATTGTAGTTTTGTATACGTTGTAGTATAAAGCGATGGATAAAAATTGCGTTTGTTCAAAAAATTTAACCCTATTCGTACGATGCAGCGTTTTGTGAACTGTGCTAATATTAAAACATCAACCACAGGTGATATTTGTAGGTTCTATCAAAATGCTGAAAGGATGAATGGATTATGACACCGAAAAAGATTGCAGTTTTGGGCGGCGGCAACGGCGCGCATACGATGGCAGCGGAGTTTGCACTCAAGGGACATACCGTCAATATGTATGAAATGCCCCAGTTCAAAAACAACATGAAGAAAGTTTTCGAAACCAAGACCATCCGACTGAAAGGCAACATCAAGGAGCTGCAGGGACCGGTTGAGCTCAACATGGTCACTGACGATATCGCTGAGGCAGTAGAAGGCTGCCACTACATCTGCCTGGTAGCGCCGGCATTTACCCATCTTGGCTATGCCAAGCTGCTGAAGGGTCATCTGCATAAGGATCAGATCGTTGTAACGTATCCTGGCGCTTTTTCTGCGCTGGTGATGAAGAATGTATTTGGCGATGATCCGGACTGTCCGGTCTTCGCGGATGCGAACAACCTGCCGTATGACTCCCGCCTGACCGCGCCCGGTTCCGGCGAAGTGAATGTATTCGGCCGCAACCCCATCAACATTGCGTTCCTGCCGGCAGATAAGGGCCCGGAACTGATTGATGAGATGCGTGAAGACCTGTTCCCGTTTGAAAAGATTTATCATGACTGCCTGGAGTGCGGCCTTGCGATTGTTAACCCCGACTGGCATGCAGGTCCGGTTCTGTTTAACATCTCCCGCATTGAAAGCCCGCAGGTTAACTTCTTCCTGTATGAGCACGGCTGGACGCCCTCTGCGTGCCGTCTGAACATCGCGATGGATAAGGAACGCAAGGCGCTGGGCAATGTGCTGGGCTACAACCTGCGTCCGATGGAAGACTTTGCCGGCCGTCCGGATGATTACGAGTGGACCTGGCAGGATCTGTACAAGGAAGGCCACGGCTCGATTGGCCTGACCCCGATTTGCGGCCCGAACGACCTGAGCAGCCGTTATCTGACGGAGGACATCCCGTTCGGTCTGGTTCCGTGGGCAGCGATTGCTGAGGTTGTAGGCGTTCCGATGCCGCTGACCAACGGCTTTATTGATATTATCAATATCGTACATGAGCGTGACTGGCGTGCAGAAGGCTGCGGCCTGGATGAGCTGGGCATCGAGGGCATGGATAAGGATACCCTGCTTGCGTATGTACGCACCGGTAAGAAGTAAGAGTGCATTTTGTTTAACTTCCGATGGATGATGAAAAGGAGGCCAGTTATGAAGAGTATGAAGAGATTATTAAGCCTTGTTTTGGCGCTTGCAGCGACCGCGACCCTGCTGACAGGCTGCGGCGGCGGTGGCGATAGCGGAGGCGGCGGCGGTGACGCAGCAGGAGGCAAGGACAGCTATGAGCTGCGTATCGCTACGCACTATAACCAGGAACATCTGGGATATGAATCGCTGACCCGCATCAAGGAAAAACTGGAAGCTGAGAGCGACGGCAGACTGAAAGTTACCATCTATCCCTCCAGCCAGTTGGGTGACTATACGCTGACGTTCCAGGAACTTTCCGAAGGCACGATTGATATGGCGCTGATTCCGATTCCGAGTGAATATGACTCCCGCCTGGAGATGAACTTCATCCCCTACCTGGTTAACAGCTATGACGATCTGGAAGCCTCGTTCGGTAAGGACTCCTACTTCTTTGGTAAGTATACAGAGATTATGAGCGACCTGAACATCAAGCTGCTGGGCGTTTATGCAGAAGGCATGATCGGTCTGGGCTTCAGCAGCGAGCCGGTGGATTATCAGGACGTTAATTCGACCAATCCGGACAAGAAAAATATGCTGGTTCGCGCCCCTGCAATTGAAGTATACAACCTCGTTACCCAGGATATGGGCTTCTCGGCCACGACCATTCCGTATGGCGACCTGTATACTGCAATGCAGACCGGCGTATGCGACGGCTGGATCGGCGGCACGCCGCAGCTGAACTACAGCGATTTCCGCGATGTTATTAAGTACTATGTACCCTATAACGTATTTGTGGAAAACATCGGCTATCTGATGAGCCAGGAAGTGTTTGACGGCATGCCGGAAGACCTGCAGAGCCTGATTGAAGAGACCTTCATGGCAGAGGCTGTAAACAGCTACAAGACGGCTAAGGAAGGCGACGAAGAAGCCATCCAGAAGATGAAGGATTACGGCATCACCATTCTGGAGCTGACCGATGAAGAACGGGAAGCATACAAGCAGCATGTTGTTGAAGTAACCTGGCCCAAGCTTTCTGCAAATATCGGAGAAGACATTCTGAATGAACTGATCGCAGCAAACAGCAAATAATCAAGCAGACGGATACTTTGCCTGCATATTGTGAAATCCTTTATGCAGGCAAAGTACCGATTAAAAAGAGAAGCGGCACTGATAATGTTTTAATGGGTTGAAAAAATTCTCCAAGGGGGGAAGAAAATGGCCAAACAACAATTTGATTTGACACAGACACTATTTTGGAAAATTCTTCACCAGACAATTAAATGGCTGATGATTATTGGCAGTGTGGTTTCTACTGCCTGTATGGTTTACGCCGTTATCGTGCGTTACATATTTACCGGCAACTTTTATGGCTCCGATGAAGTAATCATGCTTTTTGCATTCTGGCTTTACTTCATGGGCGCAGCTTACGGCAGTTTTGAAAACAGCCATATTAAAGCTGACCTGCTGAACGTATATATCAAAAATATGCGTGTAAAAGACGGTATCGCGGTTTTTGCGCAGTTCTGCACAGTTGTTGTCAACACGGTGATACTGGTGTGGGCTACGCGGTACTTTACCAGTGAAATTGCCAAGTGGGGCCTTTCCACTTCGTTGAAAATTCCGCTGGTTATTCCGAAGTCTGCAATTTTCTTTGGCTTCCTGCTGATGGAATTTTACCATGTGTATTACCTGCAGCGTGATTTGCGGACGTATTTTAAGAAAGGCATATTCTCGGAGCCGCGCCCGGGCGATTACATTTCGGCAAAGGTGAAAGCGAAATATCCGGAACTCGATATTCCGACCAAGGAAGAACGGGCTGCTCAGGCGAAAGATGCAAGTGAAAAAGGGGGACGTGAATAACTATGGGAACTTTGATTAGTGTTCTCCTTTTGGTTGGCGGCCTTGTTATTGGCATGCCGATACCATATGCGTTTGGTGGAGCGGTCCTTTGGATCACTTACTTCTTTGATTTCAGCTCCAGCACGCTTTTGGCCAGTGGATATACGCAGATCAACTCCACGATTCTGCTTGCCATTCCGCTGTTCGTGCTTGCGGGCAAGGTAATGGAAAAAGGCCGCATCGGCGACGCGCTGATCGGTCTGGTGGAACGATTTGTTGGACGTCTGAAAAGCGGACTGGGCGCTGTTGCAGTTATCACGAGCGCGGTGTTCGGCTCCATTTCGGGCAGTGCGTCTGCTACGCTTTCGTGCATTGGCGCGCTGATGGAACCCCGTATGACCAAGGCGGGATATTCCAAGGGCTATACGGCAGCACTGCTGGCGGCAGCGTGCCCTCTCGGCCTGCTGATTCCGCCGTCCTCCGCGCAGGTTCTGTATGCATGGTCGAGCGGTACCTCGGTTCTGGCTTGCTTCACGGCGACGATTGTGCCCGGCCTGATTCTGGTTGCGCTGCTGTGCACCGTGAACGCAGTCATGTGCAGAAAATTTGATATTGTGCAGGTGCCCAAGGAGTCTTTTTCGGACTGGGGACATAACACAATAAAGGCTACCTGGAGAGCAATTCCGGCAATGATTATGCCGATCATTATTCTGGGCGGCATTTACGGCGGCATCATGACGGCGACAGAAGCCGCTGCAATCAGCGTTGCGTATGCAATTCCCTGCGGTATCTTTATGTACAAGGGCCTGAAGGGCGATGGCCTGCGCACGGCGCTGACCGAATCGAGCTGCACCACCGGCGTTATCATGGTTATGTTCTTCATGGTAATGATTTTCAGTAAGCTCCTGACGATGCAGAACATTCCGGCGCAGATTGCTCAAACTCTGCTGAGCATCACGGATAATAAATATCTGATTCTTCTGATGGTCAACATCTTTATGATTATTATCGGCATGCTGATGGACGATACCAGCGGTATCCTGCTGTCCACGCCGATTCTGCTCCCGATTGTTACGGGCATTGGCATTCATCCGGTACATTTTGCAGCGATCCTTGGCGTAAACCTCGGCATGGGCAATATTACGCCGCCGACCGCGCCGATGCTGTATCTGAGCGGCCGCGTATGCGGAGCCAAGATCAACAAGATGCTTAAGCCGACAATGATTTTCATCATTTTTGCGTGGATTCCGACCCTGCTGTTGACCACCTACTTACCTGCTATTGCGACATTCCTGCCGAAAATGCTTCTGCCCAACCTGTTTTAATGGAAGCATCTAAGTTATATTCGCAAAGTGTGGGAAATCTATTTCTTCGCTGAAAGAGGCCGCGCTGTCATATCAACAGCGCGGCCTCCTCATTGAAACGGTGCCTGTGTACGGCGCGGCGGCAGCCGAATGCAGGCTATATCACAGCGGAACTGCTGCGGGATTCGGTTTGGGTGTACAGCTTTTGCCGGATGTCCAGCAGATAGACGGCAAGCACCTTGTCCAAATCATACATATCCAGTCCGCAGGTTTCGCGGATGCGCCGGAAACGATAAACCAGCGTGCTTTTATGGATATGAAGCGCCTGCGCGGTCTGCACAAAGTTGAAGCGCTGCTGGAACCAGTGCTCTATGGTCAGCAGGATTTCCTCTCTGTTTTTGGCCTGCATAATCTGGCTGAAAAGGTGCATGGAGATTTCATCGCAGATCTGTTCGGGCAGGCTGGCCGCGATTTTTTCCAGCACAATGTCTCCCACATAGAGACAGGTGGAGCTCCGGATGCCGGCCTGTATGCTTTTTATGGCAAACTGCGCGTTTTCATAGGAAAGACGCAGCGTTTCAAGAGAATTGGCGAAGGAGCCAATCCCAATGCGGACATGGATGCCGGCAGCCAGGCATTCGCTGCTGACGCAGAAACATTTCCGCTGGAGAACTTCCAGATATTGCTGCGGCTGGATGCTGCGCAGACCAAAAGCAAACACAACGTAGCCGATGTTGCTCTGCGGGCAGACAAAGTCCTGCGGATGATCGAAATGGTGCGCCAAGCACTCCAGAATCTGCGTCTGGTGCGTGCGTTTTTCTTCGGCAGACGCGGCGCGCGGCGCGTTTTCCTCTTCCAGCTTGATGGCAACGCGCATTGCGTTTAAATCAATGCCAAGTTCATAGGCCCGCTCGCAAATGGCGGTATCGTCGTGCGAGCGCGGGTCATAAATAATAATTTCGCGCAGAAGGTTTTTCTTCAGATAATCCGCCCGCGTGGTGGAACTCTGGCGCTTTTCAAAATCAAGAAAAATCTGCGCAAGCTGCTGAATCAGCAGCGCGTATTGTGAGATTTCGTGCGGGGCGCCTGTGATGCCGATGGTTCCAATCACTGTGGAATCAATGATAATCGGTATGGTGATGCCGGGTTTGGTGCCGGCAAGCTTGCGGGCGGCGGCAGTATCGTGATAAATTTTATGTGCGCTGTGAATGACCTCAATGGAAGCCTCGTGCAGCGAGTCGACGCGGGTCGCATCGTTGCAGGCAATGATGTGACCGGTGGAATTGGTGATCAGCACATCGTGCCCGATGGTAAGACTCGCTGACTGTACCAATTTTTCGCATAGCGTTTTATCCAGCAGATTTGAGTTGGACACAGCAATCACCCCTTCTTTTGCATCGCAAGGGCAGAAAACACAGCGGTTTGCCGGGGGCAGGCCGCGGTTCTGCAATGGTGCGAAAATGAACGATCGGACTTATATATAATCAGTATAGCATGATAACCATGGTAAAGGCAAGTGCGCCGCCGGTGAAAAGGCGCATACTGGGTATGAATGGACGAGCGGCTGGCAGCGGCAGAGCGGTAAAAATGCAAGGGCGCCGGACCGTTTTGGGATAGATAGAAAAACGTTGACAGGCAGTCAGTTTCCTGATAAACTAACTATAAAGTGAAGCGATAAAATAAATTGCTTTGTGTGTTTTGCCGGAGGACGCGCCGTTAGCGTCTGACAGAGCAACCGGTTTTTCAGGAAAAAAGAGCGACGCAGCTCCTATGGATCCAGCCTGACGGCGGAATCCTTAGGAGTTTTTTTGTTCTTGGGAAAGGAGACAACTGGTTTGATCGAGTTGGATGAGAAAAAACGAATAATCCAGGAGTTTGTACCGGGCAAACAGGTGACACTGTGCCATGTGATTGCCAGCCCTGAGCAGACGCTTTATGCCAAACTGGGGCTGATTGACGCGCATGGCGCGATTGGCATTATGACCATTACGCCGAGCGAAGCCGCCATGATCGGCGCGGATGTTGCAACCAAGGCGGCTACGGTTGAAGTGGGGTTTGTGGACCGCTTTAACGGTTCGCTGGTCATTACCGGCGAGGTGGCCGCGGTGGAGGAAGCGCTGAGCGGCGTGATGCAGGTGCTGTGTGATATGATGGGCTTCAGCCCCGCGCCGATGACCAGAACATAGGAGCGGCTGCGATGGAGAACAGGACGGAAAAACGGATTATGCTGGTCGGGCGCTCCACGGCAGGCAAAACGACGCTGTGCCAGCGCATGGGAAAACGCGATTTGGCGTATCACAAAACGCAGACGGTGCAGATCATCAACCAGACGATGATTGATACGCCGGGCGAATATCTGGAACGGCGGAGCTTCCGGGGGGCGCTGATGGTCACCTCGGTAGAGGCGGACTATGTGGTATTTGTGCAGTCCGCTACGGAGGATGGAACGATGTTCCCGCCCTCCTATAACAGCCAGTTTGCCAAACCGGTGCTGGGCGTTGTGACAAAGAGCGATATTGCAACGCCGGCGCAGGTGGAAAAAGCAGAGAAGTATCTGCATATGGCAGGGGCAAAAACAGTGTTTATTACCAGCAGCGTCACCGGCGAAGGTGTGGATGCGCTGATGGCTTATCTGGGCTATGATCAAGACGGCGAAGCGATGCCGTCCTGCGATAAGGAGAATGGATATGAGCCGGATCAGAGTGGTGATTGCGGATGACGAACCGATCACCCGCATGGATTTAAAGGAACTGTTATCGGCAGAGGGGTATCAGGTGGTCGGGGAAGCGGCAGACGGATTTGACGCGATTGAAGTTTGCCGGCAGACCCAGCCCGATCTTGTGCTGCTGGACGTGAAAATGCCTTTGCTGGACGGCCTTTCGGCTGCAAGGGTGATTTATGAGGAAGACATTGCGGAAACCATTATTATGCTGACCGCATACAGCGATTGGGAATTTATTAAGACGGCGCGCGATCAGGGCGTGGCAGGATACCTGGTAAAACCGCTGGGCGAGAGCTCGCTGGTGCCAAGTATTGAACTGGCCGTGGCGCGCAGCAAGGAGATGCGCCAGCTGAAAAAAGATATCCGGCAGATTTCCGACCGGCTGGAAAGCCGGACCCTGATTGAAAAGGCCAAGGGGCTGCTGATGGCGCAGGAAGAGATGACCGAGCAGACCGCGTACGACTATATTCGCAAGCTGAGCCAGAGCAAAAAGCTGTCCATGCGGCGGGTTGCGGAAATTATTCTGATGCGGACCGGAGGGCGCTGAGTATGGACACGATTGCTGTACTCTGCCGGAAATATACGAATTTGGCGCCGGCGGATATCGCCGTGATACAGGGCATGAGCACCGTGCTCTGCGCGATTGCCAACTGGGAGGAAGCGGATATCTTTGTCGACTGTCCCTGTCGGGACGGAGACGCTATCGTTGTGGCGGAGGCAAAACCGGACGGGGCGCCGTCGTCCTATGAAAAAAGCGTAGTGGGTCTGCTGGCGCGCAAGGAAAATGAGCCGGCTGTGGCCAGAACCCTTCGCCTTGGCGTTGCGACCAAGCAGATGAAAGCGCTGACGCAGGAAAACCGGCGCACCATTCAGTCCGTGGAGCCGATCAAAAACGGTGCGGGCAGAGTGATTGGGGCGCTGGTGCGGGAACAGCGCATGGATGAGCGGCGGCAGGCGAGCGACCGGCTGCATTTTTCCGACAGCGACCCCGCCAAGATTGCAAACGCGC
>NZ_JBMNUP010000025.1:0-17062 GCF_050946325.1 Agathobaculum sp.
CTCCACCAAATAAGCAGCACGGCCAAAAACATTTTTTGTCTGCTGCGGTGTGGCATACGAAACCTCCGTAAAGACGCCAAAGGCCGCAATATAGTTAAAATACTGCTGATTAAACCGGCCGATATCCAACGCCTGCAAATGATCGCCCACCGCAACCGAAGCGGCTTCAATGGATGTTTTGGGAATGCCGAGACTCAGTGCAAAATCATTGGTTGTGCCTGCGGGCAGATAGCCCAGCGGCGGGCGCATCGAGGGCTGCACCTGCATCAGTCCCGTTACCGTTTCGTTCAATGTGCCGTCTCCCCCGGCACAAACGATGCGTTCAAACTCACCCGCTCGTTCGCATACCACGCGGGTGGCGTCCTGCGCCCCCTGCGTGATATAAATGGTCACATCAAAGCCCGCCTGCTGCATCGCACTGACACAGGGAATAATTTTTCCGTTCATCGCGCCGCGGCCCGCATGCGGGTTGATAATAAACAAAAGTTTTTTCATCGGCGCGCCCCTCCTTTCAGCAGACTTTATGAAATCAGACTGCACACCGCATTGGCATACGCCACCGGATCCTCCACCGGCATGCCTTCGATCATCAGCGCCTGTGTATACAGAATCTCCGCATAGGTCTTGAGCTGCTCCGATCCCTCCTGCTGCAGCTTGCACAGCTTCTGGAAAATCGGATGCGCGGCGTTCAGCTCCAGCACACGCTCAGCATGTACGCGCTGGCTGTCATCCAGCGCCTGCTGGTTGAGCACCTTTTCCATCTCAAGCGTAACCGGTCCCTCTGCGCGCAGGCAGCACGGATGTGTTTTCAGCCGTCCGGTCAGTTCAACCTTTTTCACCTTGCCGGCAAGCGCTTCGCCCAGCGCAGTCAGCACGGTTTCATTTTCTTCCGCGAGTTTCTTAATCTCTTCCTTTTCGTCCTCGCTCTCCAGTCCGAGATCGGCATCTGCAATTGACTTGAATTCCTTCTCCTTGTAGTTTGCCAGCATCTTGATGCAGAATTCATCAATATTGTCATCCATGCAGAGCACTTCATAGCCCTTATCGCGCAGCGTTTCCATTGCGGGCAGCAATTTGATTTTGTCAATCGTCTCACCGCAGGCATAATAGATGTATTTCTGCTCTTCCTTCATGCGGGAAACATATTCATCCAGCGAAACCAGCTTATCTTCGCTGGAGGAATGATACATCAGCAGATCCTGCAGCAATTCCTTGTGCGCGCCATATTCCACATAGCAGCCATATTTGAGCTGACGTCCAAAGGCAGCCCAGAACTTTTCATAATCCTCGCGCTTATCCTTCTGTAATTTCAGCAGCTCGCTTTTCAGCTTTTTCTCAATGCTCTGCGCAATCGCCTTCAGGTGACGGTCATGCTGCAGCATCTCTCTGGAAATATTGAGCGACAAATCAGCCGTATCCACCATGCCGCGCACAAAGCTGAAATGGTCGGGCAGCAGATCAGCGCACTTATCCATAATCAAAACGCCATTGGAGTACAGCTGCAAGCCTTTTTCATAGTCCTTGGTATAGTAATCCATCGGCGCATGCGCAGGAATAAACAGCATCGCGGTATACGTCACCGCGCCCTCCACACTTGTATGGATATGCATGAGCGGCGGCTGATAGTCATAGAACTTGGACATATAGAACGAATTATAATCCTCGTCCTTCAGTTCCTTTTTGGACTTCTTCCAGATTGGCACCATGGAGTTGAGCGTTTCATTTTCCGTATACTCCTCCCACTCCGGTTTATAGTCCTCTCCTGCATCCGCCGGTTTTTCCTTCATGCGGGAATGCGTCATATCCATTTTAATCGGATAACGGATATAGTCCGAATATTTCTTCACCAGCGACTGAATCCGATACGGCTCAAGGAATTCATCATAGTTCTCATTTTCCGTGTTTTCCTTGATCGTCAATGTGATGCGGGTGCCGTTTTCTTCCTTTTCACACGGCGTTACCGTATAGCCGGCAGCGCCGTCCGACTCCCAGCGGTTAGCTTCTTCGCTGCCCAGTGCGCGGGACACAACCTCAACATGGCTGGCCACCATAAACGCCGCATAAAAGCCCACGCCAAACTGGCCGATGATATCCACATCGTCCATGCTTTCGTTTTCCTTCTTGAAGGCCAGCGAGCCGGAGCGCGCAATTGTACCAAGGTTGCTTTCCAGTTCGGCCGCCGTCATACCGCAGCCATGATCTTCAATGATAAATTTACGGTTTTCCTTGTCCAGCGTCAGCGCAATCGGCAGACTGTCCCGGGTAATGCCCGTCTTGCCTTCCTTCATCGCGTTATAATACAGCTTATCCGTCGCATCGGACGCATTGGAAATCAGCTCACGCAAAAAAATCTCCTTATGCGTATAAATCGAATTGATCATCAAATCCAGCAGCCGCTTGGACTCTGCCTTGAACTGCTTCTTTGCCATGACTACATCCACCTCTATGATTTTAATAAATTAGCACTCTCAATAGGCGAGTGCCAACATTGTTATGATAAGCCCCCCGCGCTAAAAAATCAACCCTTCCGGAAAAAATTCACGGTTTATTCAAAAATGTTTCTTCCGCTTCTCCGCACAAAAAGCGGCAGCGTCCAGCGCTGCCGCCTCAAAGCCGTTCTATACAATCTTCTCCTCTGCAATTCCGCGTTCACGGATGCGCGCGCGAACCGATTCCCGCAGCAGCGTATAAATCACCGAGCAGACCGGAATCGCCACCAGGATGCCGATCACGCCGGCAATGCTTGCCCCCAAAGTCACGGCCGCCAGCACCCAGATAGACGGCAGGCCGACCGAGCTGCCCACCACGCGCGGATAAATGATATTGCCTTCAATTTGCTGCAGCACCAGGAACAGCACAACAAACCACAGCGCCTTCATCGGGTTGGCAATTAAAATCAGCAGCGCGCCGACAAAGCAGCCGATAAACGCGCCAAAAATCGGAATCAGCGCGGTTACGCCAATCAGCGCCGCAATCACCAACGCGTAGGGCATTTTGAAAATCGACATGCTGATGAAAAACATCATGCCCAGAATAAACGCCTCCAGACACTGCCCTGACAGAAAACGGTTAAACGAAACCGACGTCAGGCTGCAGGTCCGCAGAAAACGGTCCACCTGTTTTTCCGGAAGGAACGAATAGAACAGGCGGCGAAACTGGCGGCCCAGCGTCTCTTTCTGCAACAGAATATACACGGCAAACACCAGGCCGATTACCGTATTGGCCACGCCGTTTGCCACCGAGGTGGCGATATTTACCGTACTGCTCAGCAAATTGCCGTTCCACAAAAATCCCACAACAATGGTGATAAGCGACTGCCAGTCAACATTGAGAAAGCTGTCCTTCATCTGCATCAGTTCATTTTCAAACATGGGCAGTTTTGCCGCCAGGTCGTCAAATATCTGCGGCGCCCGTGCGCTGGCCTGCGTCAGCTCCCTGCCGATTGCCGCAATCGAGTTATACAGCTCAGGCACCACCATGAACGATACAACCACAATTACGCCCAGCACGACCGATAACGTCAGCACCAGACTTACCACACGTCTGGTTCGGCTCAAGTGCTTTGGGGAGGCAATCTGCGCAGAGGAAAACAGCTGCTTTTCAAAAAAACGCATGGGAACATTCAAAACAAAGGCAAAGCAGCCGCCGATAATGAAGGGCGCCAGCAGCCCCAGCAAATAACGCAGCGCGCCGGCGGCCAGCTTTGTATTGTGCAGCCCCACATACAACAGAATGGCAAAAGCAATCAGCCCCATCAGCTTTTTCATCGTCCTGCGGTTCAGGTCCATTCTATCCACCTCGTTTATCTCCATTCTTATTATCTAAACACTTTCCCGCCGGTTCGTCAAGCATCCTTCCAAATAATTCATGATATGTTCAAATTTTCTGTGCGGGCAGCAAAACAGCGTGATACGCCTCTGCATATCACGCTGTTTTCTTTCTCTAAGGCGGCGTATCAGCCCAGATATGCCTGCAAAGTGCGGCGAACAGCGCCCGGCCCTGCAATTAATTCCCCAAACATGCCTTCAATCTTTTCCGCCATGCCTGCCGCAACCAAATCGGATGCGAATACAGCCGGATTGGAAAGAATGGGCCGCAGCTTACCGCCAACCGTATCCGGCCGGCCGAATTCGATGCCGGCAAGTTGGCTCTGAAGCGTTTCCAGCATCGGGTCGGCGGAAACCTCCATTTTTTCGCCCTTATCATCTATGCCCAGCAGATAACGCAGCCATCCCGCAATCGCCAGCGGAATGAAAGTCAGCTGCTGCACATCCAGCCGGTCAGAGGCAATATAGCTCTTGATCGTTTCGCCAAAACGAATTGCGATCTTCTGCGAGGTATCCGTCGCAATACGCTGCGGCATATCCGGAATAAACGGATTGGGCAGGCGCTGCTCCAGCACTTCTGCAATAAAGTCCATCGGCTTGATGATGCCCGGGTCGGTTACAACCGGCATGCCCTCGTCATAGCCAATACGCTCCACCAGCGTTTTCAGTTCCTTGTCCTTCATTTCCTCGGCAATGCTGGTATAGCCAAGCAGGCAGCCGTAAACTGCCAGCGCCGTATGCAAGGGGTTCAGGCAAGTGGTGACTTTCATGCGCTCCGTATCATTTACCGTATCGCGGGTAGTCATATAAACGCCTGCTTTTTCCAGCGCCGGACGGCCGTTCGGGAAATTATCCTCAATCACAAGATACTGCGGAATTTCCGCGTTGACAAACGGCGCAATAAACGTGTTCTTGCTGGTAACAATGGGCGCCATATCCTCCACGCCGTCGGCAGTCAGCGCATCCTGCACAACCTGCGCGGGACGCGGCGTAATTTTATCAATCATACTCCACGGGAAGGAAACGCGCGTCTCGTCATCCATATACGCAGCAAATCCATCCTCTACCAAACCGTTTGCCTGCCAGGCTTTCACAATCTCCATCACGCTTGCACGCAGTTTTTCACCATTGTGCGAGCAGTTATCCATGCTGACCAATGCAACAGGGGCCGCCCCCGCCTGATACCGGTCGTGCATCAGCGCCGCCACCATACTCATTGCATGACGGGCCTTCGCCGGACCGTTCTTCATATCCTCTGCCACCACAGGGAACAATTCTCCCGCCATATTGCGCAGCGCATATCCTTTTTCTGTAATGGTGAAGCTGACCATTTGCAGAGAAGGGTTGACAAAAATCCGATGCAGCTTGGCCATTTCCTCTGCATCCGCGCTGTCCGCTTTCACACTGTCCGCAATAGAAGCAACGATCTCCCGCTCGGTGGTGCCGTCCGGTTTCAGGCCGACCAGCATGGTCAGTTCGTCCGCAGGCTTGTAAATCTTATCAATAATGTCATAATCAAATGTGTCCGACGCAATGATGCCGCACTCCGCCAGGCCTTCGTTGAGCAGCTTTTGCTGCAGGCGCGCCACAAAACCGCGGAAAATATTTCCCGCGCCAAAATGGACCCAAATCGGCGCCTCCTCGGTCTTGGCACGCATCTGCGCAACATCAAATTCCGGCAGCGTTACGCCGATATTCTGCCATGCTGCACGGTTTTGCAGGGTTTCCAGGTTCATTTTCATGGTAACAACATTCCTTTCCTTATAAAACTGCAATTGTGCCCAGCCCGGGCTGTGTCGGGCATTTTTCCATACCGCGGCCATCCCAGCTACTTCCTGCTGATGCTCTGATTATACCGCGGTTTATCCAAAATGTGAATCCGGTTTTCGGGAATTTTTTCAATTTTCAAGACAACTGCTTTTATTCTGAAGTATCAACCGCCGCAGTTGACCCCGCCAGTGCAAACGTGGTACTATAATTTTATCAAACCAACTTCTTCTAATGGGGTGATCGAGATGGATTATGAATTTGTTACCACCGAACAGCATTATGGAAAATGCAGCAATGCGCCCGATTTGCGCGGTCTGGTTATCCCCGGCAAGCGCGGCAAGCTGCTCGGTCTGCTTTATACTGCGGCAGGCGCAGGGCCGCATCCGGTTGCAGTATTGCTGCACGGCATTCCCGGAAATGAAAAAAATCTCGATATCGGCCAGGCGCTGCGGCGTGCCGGTTTTCACGTTGTCCTGTTTCATTACAGCGGCAGTTGGGGCAGCGACGGCAGCTATGCCTTTGGGCACAATCTGGAGGATGCCAACAGCGTGCTTGACTATATCCTGCGCGACACTTCCCTTGGTTTTGATCCATCGCATATTTATGCGGTCGGCCACAGCCTTGGCGGCTTTGTCTGCGCCCAGCTTGCCGCACATCGTCCGGAAATACGGGCAGCAGCACTGCTTATGCCTTGCGATATCGGCCGCATCTGGCAAAACGAACGCGAATATCCATCCGCCGCGCAGATTCAGAAAGAGGTCCTGGTTTCCAGCCAGCCCTGGCTCAGCGGCACCAGCCCTGACAGGCTGCTTGACGAGCTGCGCCGGCACAGCGAAGACTATCGTTTTGAAAACATTGCCGGATTGCTTGCTGCCAAGCCTCTGCTGCTGATCAAGGCCGCATATGACCGTTTCACGCCGCCCGTCTGCCACAGTGACCCGCTTGAGCGCGCAATCCATGCCGCCGGCGGAAATCTGCTCTCTTCCTGCACGCTGCCCACCGATCACTTTGCAGGAGACCACCGTCTTGCGCTTTCGGCACTTGTAACGGATTTTCTGGGAAAGCAGTATCGCGCCGCGCTGTAACAGAGCACTGTCCTATCCAGCATACCCTGTTCTTCCAGCTTTATCCCTTTTCCGAACAGAAAATCGAACGCCCGACATGCTGCGCATGCCGGGCGTTTTCTTTTGCACCGTTTTCACGTTGTTCCGCTTTCAGCCGGATACGTTTTCAGCAATTCCTCCATTGTCGACATCACCGCGCCTTTGCGCTGCACCGTAAGCGAGGCATACCGCGCCGAAAACAGCAGGTACCGCTCCAGCATGCGCCCGTCCAATGCAGCAAGGCCGTCTGCGGCTATGCCGTCACGGACCAGCTGGTACAGAAAAGAGCCGATAAAGGAATCTCCTGCACCCGTCGTATCTGTCACAGGAACATCCATCGCCGGCACGGATACCACAGTTTTTCGCGTATATGCCGCCGAACCATTCGCGCCGCGCGTAATGAGTACCAGCCCGCACCGGCCTTCCAGCAGCTTGTGCGCCGCTTCACGCTCCTCTTCACATCCGGTTGCAAACCTGACCTCATCATCCGAAAGTTTGATCAAATCGGCAAGCGGCAAGAATTCCCGTATCGCCGCCCGGCATTTCTCCGGACTCTCCCACAGCGGCAGCCGCACATTGGGGTCAAAAGAAATCAGCGCTCCCGCCTGACGGGCCAGCGCAATCGCCCTGCGGTGCGCGCGCTTAACCGGCCAGTCCACCAAATCCACCGAACAAAAATGCAGCGCACCGCAATCTGCAAACTGTTCCGGCAAAATCTGCGTTTCTTCCAGGAACAAATCCGCCGAGGGATTGCGAAAAAAGGAAAACTCCCGATTTCCCGCCGCATCCAGCGATACAAAGGCAAGTCCTGTATTTGCACGGTTCGTCCGGTATACGGCGGATGTATCCACCCCGTTCGACCGCAGCTTTTTCAGAATATGTGTACCAAACGCATCCTCGCCCACTTGGGAAATCATCGCGGCACGGCCGCCCAAACGGGCTGCGGCCGTTGCGACATTGGCCGGCGCGCCGCCTGCCACCCGTTCAAAATGCGTGACCTCATCCAGCGGGCAGTTCTTCTGCTGCGGCACAAAATCAATCAGCAGCTCGCCGATGGCAACTATTCTTTTCATTTGGTTCCTCCATCTATTTGATGCACACCCATATGCCGTCATCGCAGCATAGCGCGGCGCGCTCTGTAATCCGGCAGGTACTGCGCAACAAGCGCCCAAAATTCCGGTCCATGATTTTTATGCACAATATGCGCCAGTTCATGCACAACCACATAATCCACTGCCTCTGCCGGATAGTCCATCAGCCGCCAGGAAAAACACAGACGATTGGTAGTGCTGCACGACCCAAACCGCGTCCGCGCCGAAGTGATCCGCACGCCTGCCGGACGGAGGCACATCAGCTGTGCAAAATACGCAGTCCGTTCCGGCAGAACCCGCTGCGCCGCCTGTTTTAATACCGCCTGCCGCTCCGCGTCCGGTTCCGGATGCGCTTCTCTCCACGCGCGCTGGCGGTCCTGCGCGCGTGTCAGCCATGCCGCATGCTTTGCCACAAACCGCTCGATTTCCGCCTGTGAAACACGCAGCGGCGCACGCACCACCACACACCCCTCCCGCGTCACTTCAAGCGACAACGTGCGCCGGCGGGAACGGCGCACTTCATAATCCGCCACTTTGCTGCTCCTGCCTTTCCAGCCTGCGGTTATGCACAAAGCTGATGACGGAAATACCGCAAATCACAATGTAGCCCAATATGCTCCATCCATCGGGTATCTGCCCCAGCAGAACCAGGCCAAGCAGCGCGGAAAACAGCACCTGCGTGTAATCAAAAACGGATATCTCCTTGGCCGGTGCATACGCATACGCCAGCGTAATGCCGAACTGACCCAGTGTTGCGGCAAGACCCGCGCCAAGCAAGATCAGCAGTTGCTGCCACGTCATCGGCTGAAAATCCAGCAGCATGAGCGGCAGCGTAACAAGCGTTGAAAATGCCGAAAAGAAAAAAATAATCCGCGGCCCCTTCTCTCCCCGCTTGGAAAGAATGCGTACCATTGTATACGCTGCGCCAGCACCGGCGCCGCCCAGCAAACCAACAAAGGCAGGAAAAGCGTCTGCTGAAAAGCCCGGTTTGATAATCAGCAGACTTCCGCCAAACGCAATCAGCACCGCAGCATATTGAAACGGCGTGGCGCGCTCCTTCAGCAGCAAAAGTGAAAACAGAATTGCAAAAAACGGCGACATTTTATTTAAAATATTCGCATCGGCCAGCATCAGATGATTGAGCGCATAGAAATTACAAAAAATTCCTACAGTTCCCAACATTGCGCGCAGCAGCAAAAGCGGAAAATTCCCCTTCTCCCAGCGAAAGCTCACACCTTCGCGTTTGAGCGCCGCCATCGCCGCAAACATTGCCACTACATTGCGAAAAAACGCTTTCTGAATAAATGGCAGATCACCCGAAAGCTGCACAAACAGGTTCATCATTGCAAAGCCAAAGGCGGACAGCAGCACAAAACCGATTGCTTTACTTTTGTTAGCAGGCATTTTTCATTCCCTCATTACCTATTTTTTCTTAATCATAGCACAACATTTTCCTCTTTTCCAGTGGGAAACCGACGTATTTTCCACCTGTTCTGCGCTTTTTCATGTATCTTCCTACCAACGGTTTGCTCCTGCCCCCGCCTGAAATACCACAGCAATAAAAGAAAGGACGCGCCATACGGCACGCCCTTTTCATGATTCCAATGCAGCAACTTCCGTTTTTTAATCACTTCGCGGTATGCTCGCAGAAACGCATCCTGATTACAGCAACCTGCGCGCGTGTTGTCTGCCCCTGCGGATGCAGGGTATCGGCAGTCATACCATGGATAACGCCCTGCTCTGCTGCCCAGAAGTAGTCGTTTCGTAACGTCTCCAGTCCGGATTCTCAGTCAGCTTGGTCCAATGCTCATGCACATCGCCCTTACGGGTAAAGTCATGGCTGTTGGTCGCTTCCTGTACCGCCAGGTAGTACCATGTATCCGGCTGGTTGTCCGGCCAGACGTTCATGCCGTCCAGCAGATCGTCCACATCCTCCGGCAGACGGTTCAGCACACGGTTAATCATCGTCATCGCCTCGGCACGGGTGATGTAGTTCTCCGGACGGAAGGTGCCGTCCGTATAACCCTTAATCCAGCCCAGAGACGCGGCGCGCTCAATCTCATCCTCTGCCCAGTGACCGGCAATGTCGGTGAAATTGCTGTCGCCGTCACGTTTGGAGGTGTCAAACCGTGCGCAGATGGCCGCAAATTCCGCGCGGGTAATGGGCGCGTTCGGGTCAAAGCGCTCCGCGGTACGGCCCTTGACCACGCCCAGCTTTGCCATCGTCGAAATTGCCGTATTGCACCACATTTCCTCGTTCACATCGGCAAACACGTTGGCAGAGGTCAGGTTTTCTTCCCGAATGTCCTCCTTCAGCAGGCGGAAGAAAATCGTGGCAACCTCGGCGCGGCTGATGTTGTTCTGCGGGCGCACCGTGCCGTCCGAGTAGCCCACCACATAGGCGAAGTGGTCGTCGCCGTTGAGCCAATCCGGCACACCGGTCACCTGCCAGCCAGCGTAGACCGTTTTGTTGGAGGTCATCTTGATTTCGGTGATGCGCCTGGACAGTTCCTTGTCCGCATACCAGCCGGTGAAGGTGTAGCCCTCGCGGGTAGGCAGCTTGTCCAGCTTGACGACCGTGTTGCGGTCGTAACGCTCACTCTTGTACTCCGTGCCGCCGTTGGATTGGTACGTCAGCGTGTAACGGGACGACGAGCCGCCGCCACCGCCGGACGAAACCGTCTTGTACTGCGCGGTGAAGGTCATGTTATCGCTAATCGGAAGCGCAAGGATTTCTTTCGACGTGTACTCCTTGCCGGCTGCATCCTTCCAATTCACGAACTGCCAGCCGCTTTGGGCGGTAACAGACGAAATGGCAGTCAGTTTTTCTCCCTTTGTCAGCTCAAAGGAGGTTGGATTGCTTAACGTGCCGTGTTCGCCAGGTTCAAATGTAACCTTTACCTTTACGGCAAGCGGCTTTCCAACCGTCAGATATTTTTCTGATGTGTCATTGGGCGTTACTGTATACGATGTCGTTGTACCGTCTGCATATCGGGCATCCGGCGCGTCCTCATACCAGCCGTCAAAGCCAAAGGATTTTGCATCCAACAGGGTAAACGTACCGTGGGCCGCGGCGGCGCGGCTTACTGGCAGCAAGGATTCCAGTTCCATGCCATGATTGCCTTCCCATTTGTCGTTTATGTTAATATCAACATCTCCACCAGCCGGTTTCTCTGCGTAGTTATAAAAATCGTTGCCGCCGCGCGCCGCGGTGTTGCTATGGAGTGCGCCGCCGGTCATGGTAAACGTGCCCAGGTTTGCAACGCCGCCGCCGATGCCCTCGTCCTTAGTCGCATCCGTGCCCGTCGCCGTGTTGCCGGTGATGGTACCGCCCTGCATATTCAGCGTGCCCTCATTCACGATGGCGCCGCCGGCTGTTGCGACATTGCCGGTGATGGTTGTATTGCCCTGCAAGGTCAAAGTGCCGGAACCAACATAAATAGCGCCGCCCTGGCTACCGTTGACTATGCTATTCACATCTTCCGCCTTGTTGTTCATCAAGGTGCAATCGGTCAGAGTCACATTACACGGCTCAAGGACAGTACCATTTCTATCAGTGATATCTTCCATCATAATCGCGCCGCCATAGCCATCCACGCACTGATTATCAGAAAGCGTAACTCTTTCCAGCGTTACAGTGCTGCCAGCCAGATATAATGCTCCGCCGCTATAGATGAACCAATCTTTCGGGGTTTCACTGTCAGGTATACGCACCGTATTCCCGTTGATTTCTGTATTGGCAATAGACAGTTCCGCGTACTCCGAATAAATCGCGCCAGCGTACGCGCCGCCGGTCAGATTATTGGAAATCACCGAATCTGTAATTTCCAGTTTCGCATGAGCAGCCTTAGACCCTGAAACACAAATAGCGCCTGCCCCGCCATTGGTATCTTGTGATTCCGGTGCAGCAGAGTTTCCCGTAATGGTCATATTGTTCATTGTTACATCAGACGCACCCACAATATAAAAAGCGCCTGCATATGCCATATTCACATTACCGCACTGATTATTTGTCATTGAGGTATTCGTCAACGTAGCATTTGTATTATTGAGATGAACAACTCCTCCGTGCGCATTTGTGCTCTCCATTTGATGGTTTGAGACATCTGCACCATTCATTTCGACGGTAGAATCTGTACAATATATTGCGCCACCGTCAGCAGTGAATGGCGACCACATCTCTCCTGGAAATATGGAAGTGGTATTTCTGCTAAACTCAGGCCCAGCTGCCGCACCATCCAGCTTAACAATCTGAACCTCCGCATCCTGCGCGTAAAGGCCTCCGCCGTAACTGCCACCCGAATTATTCAAAACATTTTGAGAAATCGAGCCGCCGGTCATGGTAAAGGTTGCAGGTACCTTTTCCGTTTGGGTCCCTGCTGCCTTACCTTCCAAATACACGCCCGCGCCATACTGCGCGATGTTGCCGGTGATGTCGCCGCCGGTCATTTCAAAGCGGCAGCCGCCGCCGGCAATCATGACGCCGCCGCCGCAGCCCTGTTTACCGGCTGTGTTATCTTGAATCGAGCCGCCCTGCATGATGAAGGCAGCTCCGTCCCGAATCTGAACCGCAGCACCTGATGCACTACCACTGGTCGCTCTATTTTCATTTCCAGAGACCTCACCGCCTGTCATGGTAAGGCTGGCGTTTGCTCCCTTTACGACCAGAGCAGCACATTCCGACTTAAACTCTCCCTGGCTGTCGTTGCACAGCCAGCCGGACAATGCGGCGCCTTCTTCAATGGTCGTTTCGCCTTCGCATAAAATAAAGCTGTTATGACCGCATTTGGGGTTGATCGCATAGGTAGCTGCCGTCAACGCACCTTTCAAATGCAGTTTGCCGCCCTCCGCAACCTTCACAAAGTTGGCCTGAGACAAATTGCCAGGGTTGCTATTCGTTTCCGCTCCAGCCACCGTGATATCACCCGAAAGGGTCAGCTCCGCGCCACTGGGAACTACAAATTCACCCACAGTGGACTTGTCCGGCCGAATAATTTTTGCACCGGTTTCTCCAATCAGCGTTACGGTCTTTCCCGCGGGAATTTCGATAGGCTGGTCAGCCGCCTTCTTTTCCAGCGTACCGGAAACCGTGACCGTTACCTCGGTCTCCTGTCCATCTGTAATCGCCGTTTTTAAGGCATCCCAGCTTGTGACAGGCTGCCCGTCCGCCGCCAGCGCCGTCATCGGCAGCATTCCGATGCACATGCAAAGTGCAAGAAGAATGCTCACGAATCGATTTTTTCTGCTCATACACGAAACATCCTCTCTTTGATTTACATTTGACATATTTCAAATGCACACGGCACGCCCTTGCTTTTTCTGTGCCACATGCAATTATTTTTACATCCGCCGCTCAGTTCCGGCTGTCATTCCAGCCCACCGTCATTGCTTCTGTTTCCAGCATCCGGTCATACGTCTGCTCTGCCAACTCCTCCAGCTTTTTCCGAATGCTGTGCTGCGTAGCCAGACACATTTTGCGCAGGCAGCGCGAATTGCATTTTTCCACATCCACGCCTGCATTCCGCGCCAATGCCTGTATACTGCTATTCACATTTGAGCGCGTCATCGGCTTTTCATTTCGGGATTGAAAAATAGGCCCTGTATGGATTTGCTTTTCTTCCGCATAGGTCAGCAGTTCCTCTCTTAAAATCGGCGGCAGCCGCATCCGCTGTGAATCGCCGATGCGCCCTTCTTTCACCGCTTCCACTGTCACACACGGAAGCGATTGCAGCGGCAAATCAACCGTGCCAAACAGCAGCACCAGCAAATATGCTCTGCGCTTATTGAGCATCTTTGCAGTTTGCAGCAACCGCATATATTCACTGCGGGTCAATTCCGGCAGCGCAGCCTCGCCTTGCGTCGGGGGCACGGGATCAATCTGCAAATCTCTCCGCCTGGCAAACTCCAGCAAACTATTGACCGCAGCCGTGCAGCCATTGACTGTACTGGAAGAGTAGCCTTGATTGAGCAGCTCCATCTGCCAGTTTGAAAGGGTGGCATGGTTCAACAGCATGTCTTCCGGCAAACTCTGCCGAAGCCGTTCCAAATTTCGGCGATATCCGTTTATCGTATCCTCTGCACGTCCGTATTGCCGCAGCGCTTCCAAAAACTGCGCTTCCAATTCCCTGGTTAACCGCAGTCCCCGGTCTTGCTTCGCTTCGGCAAAATGATTTTGGCGCATTCTTTCACCCCTTTTCGGAATCAATATTCTGACTTTTTGATTGCGGGTGAAGCGCTTTTTTCTTCTGTATTGTGCTGGGAAATTGCTAAAAATGAAAATTTTTGCAGAAAAAAGAGCGCAAAAAAACAAGCCGTAAAATTTTTTCTTTTACGGCTGGGTTTTTCACGCCTGAAAGATCGAATAATGATTGCATTATGATTCACAGGATGGTATAATTTTGCTATAAGAATGTGAATAAGGGATGATTTTTGGAAAAAAGAATAGTCAGAATATTGATTCTGTTTATATAACCAACCCCATTCGCTCCAGATACTTTTGATGTTCCGCACCGGAAGTCAGCAGATAAATGCGGGTGGTTTCAATGCTGGAATGGCTCAGCATATCGGCCAACTTGGCAATATCCCTGCACACCCGATAAAATGTTACGGCAAAGAAATGCCGCAAATTGTGCGGAAATACATGCGAAGGCTCTACCCCCGCATATTTGCACAACCATTTCATCTCCGTCCAGATCTGCCGCCTCGAAAGGCCTTTTCCGCTTCCTGTGAGAAAGATTTCTCCGGAAGCGATTTTTTGTTTTCGGGCATAGTTTTGCAGCTTGCGGCATAGTTTTCCGGCAATCAGAATCACGCGGATTTTCCCTTTCATTGCAATCTCTGCCCGTCCGTGATTTGCCGCTTCCACCGTGATATACTTCACTTCCGAGACACGAATGCCGGTAGCGCAAATCGTTTCCATAAGCAGCGCCAGCCGCTCCCGTTCTAACCGGCGGGCAGCAGACACCAGGCGCCTGTAATCCTCCCTGGTCATCTCGCGGGATTGATCGCGAAACATACGCCGCTGCACTTTCAGAAAGCGGGTGCGAAAGCCTTCCCATCCCAAAAAACGAAACAGGCCATTCAGCGCAGAAAGAGCCGCATTGATCGTGGATGGCGCCCGATGCGCAGAAAGCAATTCCTGCTTCCACTCCATTACCAGTTCCTTTGCAACAGGGCGGCCATGCAGCCAGCGCACAAACGCCCATATATCGTGCAGATATTTTTCTATTGTGGCCTGTGTGCGTTCCTCTTCCTTGAGCCAGTCCACATAGGCAGTCATATGGTCCAATGTTAAAATATATTTGTTCATAGGCGGCCTCCCAATCTCAATATGAAAACATTGCGTCCCGCTGCACCGGCAGCGGGAAACAGAAATAAAAAATAACAGCACCACCCTTCCATGATCTCGTCAAGGATATAAAAAGGTGGTGCTTTTTCTATTGAATTGCTGCGCAAAAACGCAGATGCGTCCTGTTTGGCACACACCGGCAGAAGCCGGTACTTGCTGTCTTTTCGCGCACGAAATCGTCCGGCTGCGCGCACCTATCCGCGCGTTCACATCCCATTGGTCCATTCCTCCCATGCCGGAAAAGATAACGATTCAGCGTCCTATTCGTCTTTATCCTCCGCAATACTGCGTTTTATCTGCACCAGCAGAACCACCAGGCTTATGCCTAACAGAATATGTCCAATGCCTGCAAAACCAGAAATTGCCGCGTCTGCCGCTGCGGTAAGCGCAATTCCCAATACCTGCACAATCCCCCGCACCACCAGCATCAAAACCGTCAAATTCAAGCCGATGTGATAAAACGCCAGCACCCGTCCCGTCTTTGCGCCGGTAAACGAAAGCTGTTTTTCCAAAACAAGCAGCAAAAGAAAAAACATCATGCCCAAAATAAAATAGTGGGTATGCACCACGCCTAATGTAGTTTGTGTCCAAAAATCATTCCACTTTGTAAACTCCCGATAAAACACACCGCCAACCATTGCCAAAGCGGCATACAGCAGCGCTGCATTTGCGTATCGCTTCAAAATCATCTCTCCTTTTTCAATGTTTGCATCAGTCCGCATGCATAGCTCTAAAACAGTACGCTTCCACGGAACCATCCTGTGTCTCGTATGTTCGCCGGCCTCCTTTTCGCTAATTATTTTTTAGTATATCATAGGCGGCAGGACACTGCACGTTCAAAATGAAATTCCAAACGCAAAAATAACTTCGCATCAGCCCTCCATTCGCCGCATAATAAAACTCAGGGCAGTCCGCAGCATCGTGGGCGCCGCATCATTCCTTCAAAAAAACGCACACGGCTCACCAGGTTTCCCATAAACTTACTAATTTATGAAAATCTTTCTTGGGAATTCGTTGGAGATATGGTACACTATAAATGAAAAAACTCCCACCATCTGCCGCGCAGATCGCATCACACGGGCCGTGCCCGCACCGCAAAGGAGGACATCCGTATGGAAAATCAAATGTTTACAAACGACCGTATTCTTGCCTGGCTGCAATACTTTGCCTATAATGCTGGTGTTGATCTGGAAAAGGTCAAAATGCTTGATATTACCCGCAAAAACAAAAACCTGATTCCTACGGTTGAATCCAACCGCACGGTACTTGTCTTTACCGATGCCGGCAACCCCGATATTTTTTATAAAATGTGGGACGTCGGTTTGGGCGAGTGCGACGTGTGGTATAACGAAGGCTCCGACCCCATCGGCCCCATCAAGCACGACAAGCTCAAAAACATGATCGACCGCGGCATCAACGCCTCAGCCGGCATGCTGATCGTCAACCCGAACGCACGCACAACCTACAAAATCGGCATGGACAATTCCAGCTTTTCCCGCGGCTCCATCCACTATGTCGGCAGTGAAATCCGGGCGGTCATTCTGAACAAACTGCACATCGACCAGCAGGACACGGTCTGCATCATCAGCGGTGAAAGCATTGCCGTGGAGGCGGCGCTGATTGCCAGCGAGGGCACAGTAATTGCCGTGGAATACAGCCGCCATGACCGTGCAACCATGGACAGCAACATCCAGCGCTTCGGCCTGAATAATGTCAGCATCATCGACCATGTGGATGATGACACCATGGCGGGTCTGCCCGTTCCGTCGCTTGCTTTTCTGGTTGCTTCCGCCAGCATGGAGCAGGAAATTGCCTGCCTGCTGCGCGTGAATCCCCATATGGAGTTTGTCGTATATACGCTTGATTTCGGCGTGGTCTCCAAACTGCCGCAGCTTTTTGAAAAATTTGGCATCGGTGATATGG
>NZ_JBMNUP010000026.1:0-16804 GCF_050946325.1 Agathobaculum sp.
CCTTCATGGTATCATCTTTCTTTTCCACTGTCTTCGGCGCGTAGGTTTCCAGCACCTCCGTGCGGGTTTTTACCGTCTTATCGCTGGTCTTGGTGCCAACCAGCGTAATAATCATCTGTCCGCCCGTCTGCTCGGCCAGCAGCTTTATCGGGTAGGCTGTATTATTTTTGAACCGGAAATCCGGTCCTCCCCAGGATACGGTTGCATCCTCGCCCAGCGGCGTGTAGGACACGGTGAAAGAGTGGTTATGCCGCTCTGTCACCTCCAGGTCCGCGCGCAGCACCGCCATATACAGCGTGGAGGACGGCTGGCATACGCCGCCGCCAACTTCTTCAACCACTTCTCCCCCCGAATAGGCGCCGGCAAATTTGTAACCGCGCTCCTGCGTGCGCTCGCCCACCACTTCATTGTAAGAAAATTCGTCGCCCGGGTTGAGAATCGTCCCGTTCAGCGCTTTCGCGGCCAGCCGGACATTATTGGTTCGGGGCGCGTTGCCTTCATTCAAATCGGTGGCTGTGCGGGCCAGCGTATCCCGAAACAGCTTTTCCTGCAAGTCTGCCGCAGTCACGCTCGCGCGTGTCAGCTTCACGGGGATGGAGTAGCTCTCAGCCAAGCCGTCCCCGATAATCTTTCTGGCCTCTTCCACATCAAACTGCACGCCGTCCTTTTCCGGCAGGATGGTCTTGCCATCCGTCTTATCAACGCTTGCGTTTACCGGCTCGCCGATGACCTGTTCTGCAATTTTGTCAATGTCAATTGCAGGCGTTTCCGTCAGTTCTGTCGATACCTCATACGGTGCAAAGTCCATCAGACGAATTTTTTCCGCCAGCGTATCCCGCACCGCGTCCGTCTCAAAACGAACGCCCGGCTTACCTGCATGGATGGTCATGGTATCTTCGCCAAACTCCCACGAAGGCTCCACCGGCTCTGTCAGCGCCTCCTTGGCAATCGCGCTCAACTGCTGCTCCAGTCCCGCATCGTCCACATGGGTGGCCAGCTGCGCCTCGCCCGCGCCAAACAGCGCGCGCACAACCTGCACCATACGCGAAAACGGATTGCCCGTGCGGCCAATGGCATATGCGTTTTCCGCAGACTGCCCCGCATCAATGCCATCCAGCACTTCTTCCACCGGAATGGAATACTCCTTTTCATAAATTGTAACAGAAACCGCCGCATCTGCATAAAGAGACGCGCCTTTCCGCTCAATTTCCTGCGCGGCCTCTTCCTTTGTCATCCCGCCAACTGCAATCGTCCCCAGTTTGACGCCTGGGAACACATTGGGATACAGCAGCGTAAAACCGCAAAGAATCACCGCCAGCAGCACCAGCAGTCCGCCCATGATGCCCAGCACCAACGGCGCTTTGCGCCGGCCGTTTTCCCGTTTGGGCGCTGCTTTTTTCGTACCTTTCGGCACCGCGTGCGCCCCCTTTCTTGCATTTCGTCTATCCAATATCGTTTCCCCTTTTTCTTTATTATCACTATATGCTTTTTGCGAAAATAACATACAAAAAGCGGCAAGCTGCATATTCGCCGTTTTTTGACAGAATATTGCTTTTTTATTATAGTCTGCCTTTTCAGAAGAAACAACAACAATTCGGTTAAATTCCCCCGCTGGCCGTGCCGCAGATACAAAAACCGGCCGGAACAACGTCCGGCCGGTCTGTATCTCTGCTTTTCGTCTTATACATTGAAGCGGAACAGCACCACATCGCCGTCCTGCATCACATATTCTTTGCCTTCCGAGCGGACCAAACCCTTTTCGCGGGCGGCAGCCAGCGAACCAAGCGCAATCAGATCCTGATAGTTGATGACCTCGGCACGAATGAAGCCGCGCTCAAAATCGGTATGAATCTTACCGGCAGCCTGCGGCGCTTTGGTGCCCTTTTCAATGGTCCATGCGCGCACCTCCTGCTCGCCGGCGGTCAGGTAGCTCATCAGACCGAGCAGATCATAGCACACTTTAATCAGACGGTCCAGACCAGACTCATGCAGGCCCAGTTCGGAAAGGAACATTTCCTTTTCTTCTGCATCCATGGACGCAATATCCTCTTCCAGTTTGGCGCAGATGGGCAGCACCATCGCGCCCTCCGCATCCGCAATGGCCTGCACAGCGGTAAGGCGCGCATTTTCGGCATCGTCACCGGTAAAGCCCGCTTCATCCAAATTGGCGGCATAAATCACCTTTTTGGCAGAAAGCAGGTCGCTTTCGTTCATCACCCGGGTGATATCCTCATCCTCTCCAAACCCTTCAAACGAGCGGGCGGTTTTCCCTTCCTCCAGATGCGCCTTCAGCGCCTCCAGAATTTCCACATCCCTGTTCAGCTTCTTATCCGCCTTGGCAGCCTTGCGCACACGGTCCAACCGGCGGTCCAGGTGTTCAATATCGGCCAGAATCAGCTCCAGATTGATCGTTTCAATATCACGCGCAGGATCAACCGAGCCTTCCACATGCACAATGTTTTCATTTTCAAAGCAGCGCACCACATGAACAATCGCATCCACTTCGCGAATATGGGACAAAAATTTGTTGCCCAGTCCTTCGCCCTTGGAGGCACCGCGCACCAGGCCCGCAATATCGACAAATTCCACCACGGCAGGGGTGGTTTTTTTTGCGTGATAGAGATCGGTCAGCGGCTGCAGGCGCTCATCCGGCACAGCAACCATACCAACATTGGGGTCAATTGTGCAGAAAGGGTAGTTGGCGCTCTCCGCACCAGCCTGTGTGATTGCATTGAACAGAGTGGACTTGCCTACGTTGGGCAAACCGACGATACCTAATTTCATTTATCCCTACATCTCCTTAAAAAATCCTTTATTGTCAAGAGTTTCCAAAATCCATATTGCGGGCATTTTTGCCATTTGCCGGGAATCTATCGCGTTTTTTAGTGGAGACCCCGATTTCACGCAAGTTGCGGAATCGTCTGATACGTCAATTCCTCTTGCTGCTGCGTTTTTTGTGCTATGAGAAAAGAGCACATCAATACATAATAATTATATCACGGCGCACCTGCATTCTCAAGGCGAAAATTTCAGCAGAATCGTGTTTTCTTCCAGCAGCATACAAACAAAGCGCGGCTTGCTTCCTTTTCTGTAACGCAAAATGCTCCCGCTTTTTAAAAGCGGGAGCATCCTATCGCGCAGACAACGCAGGCACGGCAGTATTGGATTCAGCAGGCATGCTCTATTCTTCGTTCCGTATCGTCTTTGCACGTTCCAGCACCGGCCCAAGATACTTGCCCGTATAAGAACCTTCGCACGCAGCCACCTCTTCCGGTGTGCCCTGCGCCACCAAACGGCCGCCGCCGTCGCCGCCCTCCGGTCCGAGGTCAAGGATATAATCCGCCGTTTTGATCACATCCAGGTTATGCTCGATCACCACCACGGTATTGCCTGCATCCACCAGCTTTTGCAGCACATCCACCAGCCTGTGGACATCCGCAACGTGCAGGCCGGTGGTCGGCTCATCCAGAATATAGATGGTTTTGCCGGTCGAGCGTTTAGAAAGCTCGGTCGCCAGCTTGGCGCGCTGCGCCTCGCCGCCCGAAAGCGTGGTGGAGGACTGCCCGAGCTTGACATACCCCAGCCCGACCTCGCGCATGGTTTCCAGCCGCCGGGCGATCTTGGGGACATTGGCAAAAAACTCGCACGCCTCATCCACCGTCATATCCAGCACTTCATAGATGTTTTTGCCCTTGTATCGCACTTCCAGCGTTTCCTTGTTATAGCGTTTGCCCTTGCACACATCGCAGGGCACATACACATCGGGCAGAAAGTGCATTTCGATCTTCAGCAGTCCGTCACCCGCGCAGGCCTCGCACCGGCCGCCCTTCACATTAAAGGAAAACCGGCCCGGCCCGTAGCCGCGCGCCTTGGCATCCGCCGTTTTGGCAAACAGCTCGCGGATATCATTGAATACTCCGGTATAGGTTGCCGGATTGGAGCGCGGTGTGCGCCCAATGGGCGACTGGTCGATGTCGATGACCTTGTCCAGATAAGAAAGGCCGGTGAATTTATCATGCGCCCCCGCGCGTGTTTTCGCGCCGTTCAGCTCGGCAGCGAGCTTTTTATACAGGATCTCGTTGACAAATGAGGATTTGCCCGAACCGGACACACCGGTTACGCAAGTCAGCGTTCCAAGCGGTATGGTAAAATCCGTATGCTTGAGATTATTCACCGCGCAGCCGGTCACGGTCAGTTTTTTGCCATTGCCCTTGCGGCGCACGGCAGGCACCGGAATGAACTTCCTGCCGGACAGATACTGTCCGGTCACCGAAGTCTCGCTTTGCAGCAGCGCGTCCACCGTGCCTTCAAACACGACCTCGCCGCCGTTGCGTCCCGCACCCGGGCCGATATCCACAATATGGTCGGCGGCAAACATGGTATCCTCATCGTGTTCGACCACAATCAGGGTATTGCCCAGATCGCGCAGGCGCTTGAGTGTTGCCAGCAGCTTGTCATTGTCCCGCTGGTGCAGGCCGATGGACGGCTCGTCCAAAATATACAGCACACCCATCAGCGATGACCCGATCTGCGTTGCCAGACGGATGCGCTGGCTCTCGCCGCCGGACAGCGTACCGGACGAACGCGCAAGCGTCAAATATTCCAATCCGACCGACTGCAAAAATCCCAGCCGGTCCATGATCTCCTTGATCACACGGTCACCGATTTTATGCTGCATCTCGGTCAGCTGCAAGCCGTGCAGAAACTCCATCGCCTTGACGACCGACTTTTCGGCAAATTCCGCAATATTCAGCCCGCCGAGCGTGACCGCCAGCACCTCCGGCCGCAGCCGCCGGCCGTGGCAGGCCGGACAGGGGATCTCGCTCATGCACTCCTCGATCTCCGCGCGGGAGTAATCGCTTGTCGTTTCGCGGTAGCGGCGTTCCAGATTGGTCACAATGCCCTCAAACGGCTGCCGCATCACGCCGCCCGATACACGGCTGACCGCCAGCGCAAGCGGCTCCTCCCCCGTGCCGTACAGCAGCTCATGCAGTGCCTGTTTGTCCAATGCGTCGATTGGCGTATCCAGCGTAAAGCCGTGTTTTTTGCCGAGCGCGGAAAAATACATATAAGAAATCGTACCCGGTTCGGCGTTGCCCCAGCCCGATGCGCGGATCGCCCCCTGCCGGATGGACAGCTTTTTATTCGGGATGATCCGGTCGGGATCGACCCGCATCTGCTTGCCCAGTCCGGTGCAGACCGGACACGCGCCGTACGGGTTATTAAAGGAAAACATGCGCGGTGTCAGCTCTTCGATCGAAATGCCGCAGTCATCACACGCATAATTCTGCGAAAAGGACAGCGGCTCCCCGCCGACCACATCCGCAATGACCAGACCGCCCGACAGGGCGGACGCCGTTTCGACCGAATCTGTGATGCGTCCGCGCGCATCCGGCCGGATGACCACGCGGTCCACCACAATCTCAATGTCGTGCTTCAGGGTCTTTTTCAGCTTGATCTCCTCGGCAAGGTCGCGCACCTCACCGTCCACCCGCACGCGGACATAGCCCGATTTGCGCGCGTCCTCCAGCACTTTGGCGTGCTCGCCCTTCTTGCCGCGGATGACCGGCGCAAGGATCTGTACGCGCGTTTTTTCCTCCAGCGCCATCAGCCGGTCGATGATCTGGTCGATGGTCTGCTGATGGATCTCCTTGCCGCACCTCGGACAGTGCGGCGTACCGATCCGCGCCCAGAGCAAACGCATATAGTCATAGATCTCGGTCACTGTGCCGACCGTTGAGCGCGGGTTCTGCGAAGTGGTCTTCTGGTCGATCGAAATCGCAGGCGAGAGACCGTCGATATAATCCACATCCGGCTTGTCCATCTGCCCCAAAAACTGCCGCGCATAGCTGGACAGCGACTCAACGTAGCGGCGCTGTCCCTCCGCGTAAATCGTATCGAACGCCAAAGATGACTTGCCCGAACCGGACAGGCCGGTCAGCACGACCAGCTTGTCCCGCGGGATCTTGATGTCGATATTTTTCAGGTTATGCTCACGCGCACCCTTTACATGGATAAATTCCTGCATGTTCACCTATCCTTAATTTCCAATATGCAGTATCTGTTTTGCGCCTCTCACAGCGCAAGCACGCTGCCCGCCGTTAAAAAGGCAATCCGCTCCCCGAGCGTTTCGCGCAGCACCGCAAACGCATGTTGTCCGGTGCAGTGGCAGGTATAATACCGGCTGCCCGTCTGCGCGAGCCGCGCCGCGACCGCATGAATCGCTTCATCCGGCTCGCTTTTGCCCGTGGATGGGCTGAACAGGTGCATCCCGCCGATGACCACATCGGGGGCGCGCCCGATGATCTCCTGCGCGCGGGCGCAGATGTTGACCACGCCCCGATGCGCGCAGCCGGTCAGCAGATAGACCTTGTCCCGCTCCCGCAGAAGCAGGCTCTGCTCGTGCAGGAACCGGTCGGGCACATATTGTCCGTCCTCCTGCTCATACAGCGTGCGGTTGCCGCCCGGGCAGCATTCCTGTCCGGTCACATCGGAAAACAGCGTCATATTCTCATCCAGAACGGTCACGCCGTCGGTCAGGATCAGCCGTTCCTCCTCCTGCAAGGCGGGGTCCAGCCCGATTGCACGGATGCCGTCCGCCTTGTGCGAAAAATGCGGCTCGAACGCCTGCCGGTGCACATACACCGGTGCCCGCCGGTTGATTTCCAGAAACGCAGCCAGTCCGCCGCCGTGGTCGTAATGCCCGTGCGAGACAAAGGCCGCATCCACCTCCGCCAGCCGCACGCCAAGCGTCCGCGCGTTTTGCAGATACCGGTCGGTCTGCCCCATATCGAACAGCAGCCGGCGGCCGTTCACTTCCATATAAAAGCTCAGCCCATGCTCACAGACAAACGCAGATGAGCAGGCGGTATCCTCCATCAGGGTATACAGCTTCATTTTCCTTCCTCCAATGCCTTGATCTGATCGCGCAGCTGCGCGGCGATCTCAAATTCGAGCATTTTGGCCGCCTCCTTCATCTGACGGGTCAGGCGGGCGATCTCCTGCTGTTTTTCGCCCTTGGTGCGCAGCTTTTTCTTGCTGCTCGTGGGTACGTTGGACGTGATCTCGATGACATCCTGCACTTTTTTGCGCACCGACTTGGGCACGATGCCGTGCGCCTGATTAAAGGCATCCTGCAAGGCGCGGCGGCGCTCGGTTTCATCCATCGCGCGGCGCATAGAGGGTGTGATGCTGTCCGCGTACAGCACGACCATGCCATGCTCGTTGCGCGCCGCACGGCCGATGGTCTGGATAAGCGAGGTTTCCGAACGCAGGAAGCCCTCCTTATCCGCATCGAGGATCGCCACGAGCGAAACCTCGGGAATATCCAAGCCCTCGCGCAGCAGGTTGATGCCAACCAGCACATCAAACACGCCGAGGCGCAGGTCGCGCACCAGCTCCTGCCGCTCGATGGTTTTGACATCGTGGTGCATATAGCGCACCTTGATGCCTGCCGTTTCCAGATAATTGGTCAGATCCTCGGCCATTTTCTTGGTAAGGGTCGTCACCAGCACGCGCTCCCCCTTCGCGGTGCGCGCGTTGATCTCTCCGATCAGGTCGTCGATCTGCCCGTCAACCGGACGCACGGCTACCTCGGGATCGAGCAGGCCGGTCGGACGGATGACCTGCTCAACCACCTGCCCTGAGCGGCTCAGCTCATATTCTGCCGGCGTTGCGGAAACGTAAACGATCTGGTTCAAACGTTCGTTAAACTCGTCGAAGTTCAGCGGACGGTTGTCATAGGCCGAGGGCAGGCGGAAGCCGTTTTCAACCAGGCTTTCCTTGCGGGCGCGGTCGCCGTGATACATCGCGCGCACCTGCGGCAGCGTCACATGGCTCTCATCCACGATGAGGAGGAAATCCTCCGGAAAATAATCGATCAGCGTGTATGGGGCGCTGCCCGGTTCCCTGCGCGACAGCACGCGGGAGTAGTTCTCAATCCCGCTGCAAAAGCCGATTTCCTGCAGCATTTCAATATCATACCGGGTGCGCTGGCCGATGCGCTGCGCCTCGATCAGCTTGCCGTTCTGCTCAAAATACTGGATGCGCTGCTCCAGCTCCGCCTCCAGATCCTTGATGGCAGCCTCCAGCTTATCCTTGGGCGTGACATAGTGGCTCGCCGGAAAGATCGCGGTGTGCCCCAGTTCGCCCAGCGTTACGCCGGTCAGCGGGTTGATCCGGCTGATGCGGTCGATCTCATCCCCAAAAAACTCAATGCGCACCACATCCTCATCCGAATAAACCGGCCAGATCTCCACCGTATCGCCGCGCACGCGGAAGCGGTTGCGTTCAAACGCAATGTCGTTGCGCTCATACTGAATATCGATGAGGCGGTGGATCAGGGTTTCCCGACTCATCTCCATGCCCGGACGCATGGAAATGACCATTTTCTTATAGTCGATCGGGTCACCCAGAGAGTAGATGCAGGATACCGAGGAAACGATGATCACATCCCGCCGTTCGGACAGCGCCGAGGTCGCCGAGTGGCGCAGCCGGTCGATCTCGTCATTGATCGCGGAGTCCTTTTCGATATAGGTATCGGTCGAAGCGATATACGCCTCGGGCTGGTAGTAATCATAGTAGGATACAAAGTATTCGACCGCATTATGCGGAAAAAACTCCCGCAGCTCGGTGCAGAGCTGCGCGGCCAGCGTTTTATTATGTGCGAGCACCAGCGTCGGCCGCTGGGTCTGCTCGATGATATTCGCCATGGTAAAGGTTTTGCCCGAACCGGTCACGCCCATCAGGGTCTGCTCGGTCAGGCCGTTGTTGATGCCCTCCACCAGCTTGGCGACCGCCTGCGGCTGGTCGCCCGCCATCTGATAATCGCTTACAATTTTGAACTCCGGCACGTTATATCCTCCTTCGGCGGGGCGTCAGCAGGCTTGTCTGCATATAAGAAAAAACGGACACATATCTGCCGCCCGCTACGATGCAGTGGTCGTATAACTGAATGTCCAGCTCCTCCAGATGATTTTTCAGCCGCCGTGTGATGTCAATATCCTGCTGCGACGGCTCCGCAACGCCATTCGGGTGATTGTGCGCCAACACCACCGTGTGCGACCCGCAAACGATTGCGCCCCGCGCGATCTGGTAAGGGTTGGCCCCGACCTGATTATGCGATCCCCTGCCGCACTCCACGCACTTCAGCACTCTGCCGGAGTCGTCCAGATACGCCACCAGCAGCACTTCTTCCCGCTCGCCGGCAAACTGCGGCACAAAATATTCACCCACACGCTGCCGGTTGATCAGCTTTTCGCTGTTCCAGCTTACCTGCGTGCGGTTTTCCTGATAGCGCCCAAACATTGCGTAGACCATCTTAATCAGCAGCGCGGACTGACTGCCGACGCCCTCCACCTCCAAAAGCTGCTCATACGGCGCCTCAAACACCTCATACAGCGAACCGAACCGGCGGATGAGCTGATGCCCGATCTCATTCGTATCCTTTCGGCTGATGGTGAAATACAGCAGCATTTCCAGCACTTCATGGTCGCTGAAGGCGCGCAGACCGTTCTGCAAAAACTTCTCCGCCATGCGTTTGCGGTGCCCTTTATGAACATTAGCCTTCTTTTGCTCCACGGCCATACGCCTCCTTCTTTAATTTCCTTCGTTATAGGTGAATCCGCTGTTCGGCCTGCCGCAGCGCACGGGCAACCAGCGGGCTGTCTTTAATTTCCGGGAACGGCACTGTGGGCTGCGGTTCGCCCTCATGTGCGCGCAGGCTTTTGCCCATCCAGAGGACATCCCGCCATTGGCCGAATTTGAACATGCTCTCCTGATACGCGCCCGAAATAATAAACCCCATCGCCTTGTGGAACTTCATCGAACGTTCGTTGGGCGAAGTGATGCCGACAAAAATATTATAGTAGCCCTGCATGGCCAGCAGTTCAAAAAGCGCGGCGTAAATCGCCCCTGCGATGCCGCAGCGATGCCAGCTTTCCTCCACATAAATCGAAGTCTCCACCGACCACTGGTAAGCCGCGCGCGTGCGGTGCGGCGCAGCGTACCCGTATCCTGCAACCTGCCCGTCCACCGTGCAGACCAGCCACGGCAATTTTGTCGTATACGACCGCATCCGGCCCAAAAATTCGTCCAGCGAAGGCGGTTCGTACTCGCTCGACACCGTGGTCTGTATCACATACGGTGCATAAAGCGCCAGCATCGCCGCTGCGTCTTTTTCTTCTGCAACACGCAAAACAACCTCCGGCATACGTTTTCTCCCCTTATTTTCATCAAAATCAGACACTTTATTATACTCCCTGTCCCTTTTTTCTTCAACCGCTTTTTACAAATTCCTTCGCCAAAAATCGTACATCCGTTCGTTTTTTATTTGTGCGTTTTTACGCTGTTTTTTCTCCCTCTGCAAAATTATAAAAAGGCGCCGTCCTTCCGGACAGCGCCTTTTCCTCTATCTTTTATTGCTCCCGATCCAATAGCAGCCTGCGCCAATCACGGCTGCCAAAAACTCAATTCCTTTCAAATACATATCATAAACCGATGTACCTATGAGCGGGCCCGATACAAAATAAATCACCGCAAACACCGCAACCGAAATCAGCGCCCTTTTCACAGTATCTTTCATTTTCCATGCCTCCCCGTCACATTCTAAAACGCATTTTGTGTACCTCTCCGCAAGTATATTGTAGCATTTCCCTCCGCCCGTTTCAACAGGTTTCACGCACCGCAGCGCACAACCCCAACCGATTGTTTTAAACAGCGCTCTCCATTCTCCCTGTTACCCTTTTGACTGATCGAGCCAACAGCCAGCCAACCTCCGTCACCCTGACGAAGGGAGACGTTCCGTTACATGACCAGCCCGATAAACTGAAATTTAATCCATTCTTTTTTCAAATCGGAACATTCCATCTGGAAATTGCTCATCACATTCTTCAACATTCATTTCTGGATCATTCGGGTCAGGATGAAATTTATTGAAAAATTCAATAATATGAAATCCACATCTATTTACATAAAAGTGTATATTACGCTGTTCAAAATATGGTGTTACAGTCTCCCAAATTTTCACTTCTGGATGTAGCTTTTCAATTTGACACCACGCAGCATATCCAATTCCCTTGCTGTGAATATTCGGAGAAACGAACAGTAAATCTAAATCTCCTTTTTCTCCATCAACTTTAATTACAGCACCGCCAACTTTTTTCCCTTCAAGAATAATACGATAAGCCTTTCCGTGGTTAATAGACTGTTCGATAGTCTCTCGTGAAATAATTTGGTCATCTTCTTCAAAGTGCTTATCTCTACAACCAAACTCCTCCATAGCTCCGTAGTTAAAAGCTTCTTGATTATCTAAAATAAACTGTTCTCGGTCATTTTCTTCCAGCGGGTACAACTGTATATCTGGTTTCATTTCATCACTCCTACAACTTCTGATTTATCGTTCTGTTTTATTTTACTTTATTTTTATCCCTTCATCAACATATGGTTAATCTGACGGAGTTAGGGCCCATCAGTCCAAACGCAAAAGGGAGTCTCCGTTCCGCCGGTTGCTTTTTTCAGATTTCTGCGGTATACTGAGATACACCGTTTTTCAGCAAAGGAGGCACGCTATATGGTGCGATACGGGTTCATCCACTCCAAGGAAGATATCAAGTTTCTCATCCTCTTTGCAATGGATCTTCTGCCTTTTCCGGTCAGCTTCAGCACAGTAGTCGACCTGACAACCTGGTGCGACGAGGGCTTTGGATATTTTGAGCTGAGCGAGGCATTCTATGAACTGCTGCCTTCCGGCCATATCACAGAGCAGCAGGCCGATGACGGCAAGCAATATTCCATTACCGAAAAAGGGCGCGAAGCCACCCGCATTTTTGAAAAACAGCTTCCGTTTCCGGTGCGGGAAGCCGCGCAGCGCTCTGCCATCCGCGTGGTACGCCAAATTCGGCGGGACGCCGCCATCCACACTTCTGTCACTGAGCGGGCCGATAATGATTTGACCGTCCGCATGGAGATGGATCAGGTTTTTGCAGTTGAAATGGCCGTCATCAGCCGCGCACAGGCTTCCATGCTCGAACGCACGTTTAAAGCCAATGCTGAGGCAATCTATCAGACGCTGCTTTCCGCGCTGACGGCAAACTACGAAACCGAGAAAGAAGAAGAAAACCCTTGAAGTATCTGAAACAACTGGGCGTGCTGCTGGCCTGCTGCGTCGCAGGCGACGCCCTTTCCATTCTGCTGCGCGGCGCGCTGCCCGGCAACGTGCTGGGGCTGGCCCTGCTGCTTGTACTGCTGGTCACCGGCCGTGTTAAGCTGCCGCAAGTGATGGATTCCGCTGATTTTCTGCTGCAAAACATGGCGTTTTTCTTTCTGCCCGCCTGCCTTGGCGTGCTTGAGATTTTTGCAGATATCAAAAGCGAAATTTTTGCCATTCTGGCCGTCTGTGTGCTTACCACATTGTGTACGGCCGCCGCAACCGCACTGACTGTGCATGTGGTCTTCCGTTTGCAGCACCGTACCGGTGAGGAGGCGTTCGACCATGACTGACCTGCTCGTCTCTCCCACCCTGTGGCTGTGTGTTTCCATCGGCTGTTACGCGCTCGGGCAGTATATCCAGCGCAAAACCGGCTCCCCGCTGTGCAATCCGCTTCTGATTGCCTCCGCGCTGGTTGGCATTTTGCTGGTCTGCACAGACACCGCCTATCAGACCTATCTGGAAGGCGGTCAGCTCATTTCCTTCTTCCTCACCCCGGCAACCGTGGCGCTTGCCGTGCCCATCTACCGCAAGCTGGATGTGCTGCGCGCCAATCTGCTGCCCATTCTGGCCGGCGCGTTCGTCGGCTCGCTGGTCTCCATTGTCAGCGTCATTGGGTTTTGCCGGCTGTTCGGCCTGTCGAATATCACCACGCGCTCGCTCATTCCCAAATCGGTTACTACGCCAATCGGTGTGGCGCTTTCCGAAATGCTCGGCGGTCTGGCGCCGGTCACCGCCATTGCAATTGTGTTCACCGGCATTGTCGGCGCGATTCTGCTGCCGGTTTTCCTCAAATGCATTGGGGTGCGCAACCCCGTACAGATGGGTCTGTCCATCGGCACAGCCGCCCATGCCGTCGGTACCTCCCGCGCCATCGAGCTGGGAGAAACCGAGGGCGCAATGAGCGGCCTCGCCATCGGCGTGGCCGGGCTGCTGACCGCGCTGATCGTCTCTTTCGGCGCGGCACTATTCGGCTGAACCTGTTGAAAAAGCGTCTCTGTATCAGAGACGCTTTTTTCATTGCAGTATCGCATTTTGCAGTGCTTTCCTATCGTTCTTTCTCTTATCCGTTTCTGTACCCTTTGCATGACACTTTTTCTGATAATATGGCAGCGTGTAAACACTGTGGGACACCGCAAGACGCAAAAGAGAGGGAACAGGCTTGCCTGTTCCCTCTCAAAAAACGCTTCTTTATCCGGTTTGAATTAGCCGAAGTAGCGAGCCAGCAGGCCCTCAAAAGCCTTGCCGTGGCGGGCCTCATCGCGGGCCATCTCATGTACGGTCTGCTATTCGCTGGCCTTGCAGGCCGCTCATAGCATGGGAAAACGAAAAATTCCGTTTCCACTTTCCACTCTATTGACATAAGCGATTTTGAAAAAGTCCACCTTTTTTCCAACAGGAGGACAATCAAAATGGCAGGTAAAACAACAGGCGTTTATCAGTTGTCAAATGGGCTTTGGGCGTTCCGCTACACAGTCACAATGAACGGCAACAAGAAAGATGTGAAGAAAACAAAAGATGAAAGTGGCAAGCCCTTCAAAACCGAAAAAGCGGCATTCCGAGCCAGAGAATCCGCTATTGCACGAGAATTGCACAGCAGAATGAGCAAACCGCAAATTCCGCGTATGATGATGTGTGAGGTCTACAAAGAATACTGTGAACAGGGACGAAGCGGGAAAGCCTATCAGACTATCCGCAAGCAGGACAGTTTATGGGAAAACCACCTGTCCGCCAAATTCGGTAAACGCTTCATTGATGAAATCAGCGTTGCGGAAATCAATGACTATCTTGCAGAACTGTATTATACAGAGGGGCGCGCTTACCGTTATGTAGAGGGATTTCTGAAAATGTTCTATCTGATTTTCGGTCAAGCCTATTCCCGCAATTACCTTGATGTAGACACCTACAACAAACTCTGTGTGAACAAGGACGCAAGGATTTGTATGCCGAAAATGAAGGTCGATGAAGAAACCGACATTGTAGCGTACAGCCGGGAACAGATAGCGGAACTTGATAAGTATTTCAGCGGCACAAACGCTGAAACTGCGTACCTCTTAGGCCGCTATTGCGGTTTGCGTATCAATGAATGCTATGGTCTGAAATGGGAGAATGTAGACATAGAGCGCGGCACAATCACCATTGACCGCCAAATGCAGTATCAAGAGGGATTGATAAAGCTGGTATCACTTAAAACGCGCAATGCCCGCAGGACAGTTTACATGAGCGATAAATTGAAAGCCTACTTCTCCCTATTGGAGCAACAGAGGAAAAAGGACGCGGCGGAACTGGCGGCGCAGAGGGTGCAGAATCAAACCTTTATCACCGATATTGACGGAAAGAAAATTTCCTCTTTAGAACTGGTGAACAGCTTGCCAAATGGAAAAATTCAAACCGTTAATTCCATGAAGTATCATAGCCGCACAATCAAAAGCGAGTTAGGAATAGATTTCAAATATCACCACTTGCGCCATACCTACGGAACACGCCTTGCAGAGATGAACACGCCCACGCATATTCTTTGCAATCAGATGGGACACGCAAGCGGAAAGGTGACAGAACGGTATTATCTGGCGGTATCTAAGCCGGGAATTGATGTGCTAACGAGCAATCTAAACGCCATGTAAGAGGTACAGCCCATGTATGACAGTCCTTTTGATGTACCGCCGCAGTTAATAGAACTCATTATGAACGGCGAGTTTTTCAAAGCAAATCCGCCACAAGAGCAACCGGACAAATCTAAGGACGAGCGGGAGTGAAATCCCGCTCGTTTCCTTTTGCCATACACAGGCGGCGGAGGTATTCCGCGCGACGGGCGGTTGGACGATTTTTGAAATTTTTTGTATAATATATGTAGAGATAAGAGAGAAAAACAGAAAATTTACGCACTTTTCTTTCGCTTATTATTTCTAATATTAAGCCGCAGAAAAATGTGGGAATTTCATTATCGAAATGGGGGTACAGCCGATTATTATACAAAAGTCAGTTAATGAACTGAAACAGATTTTTCATACTTCCCGCACAGACAGTATCAAACGCAGTATGCAAAGTGCAGGGATGAACTACCAAATAGAGGGACGCGGCGGAGGTGCGGTATATGCCTTTACAGAGCCGCAAAGCGTCCTAAAATTACTTTTAATATCTGACTATGGATTTACCCCTAACAGGAACTTGGACAAGGCGTGTGAGCTTTTCAAGGGGTATTTCTTAGGCCGCCGCCCTTATACTCGAATGTTCAAAAAGGACATTGCGGAAATGTTAGATGTTTGTGCCGATACGGTCAGCCGCTGGATTCAAAATTTCTATGACAGCGGCTTACTTGCTAAAGGCGTTTATGATGACACATTACCTACTCTCTATTGTACCTCTTTCAAAGTGGAGGAAACGCGCCATGTGGCGGAAATTACAGAGGAGCAATATTTACAGGCTAAAGCCAGATACAGCGCCGTATTGATGGGCGGCGGAACACCAGAGGATGCAATTAAGGCATATCACAGCGTAACAGGCGGCAATGTGTATGCCCTACGCGCTGAAAGTATTAACGCGCTAAAATGGAATCCTCTGTTTGATGAAATTGCCGCAGAAATTAAAGATGAATTGGAGGAACTTGAAAATGAATTTTATATCTGATGCCGAGCGGGCGCAAATTGCAAAGGAAATTAGCAAAGCCGCACTTCCTGCATTGAATCAGCGGGAGCGGGAGTACACTCAAAAACTCACAAGCATTCTATCTGTACAACGGGAAACTATTTTGTATTTTAACGAGCAGATTGAGAAAGCACCGGATGATGAAGCAAAAAAGCAGTTACAAATAGAACTACAATATTCCTTATCCCAGTATGAAACGCAAATTAAACAACTTTCCCGTACATGAGAAAAGGCAAGGGCGCGTTCCCCTTGCCTTTTTCTTATTCGTGCATCATTTCTTTGAAAATATGTGCCGCCATGCGGGGAGCGCCCTTCACCTGCACATAACGGGAAATCGTGGAGGCGCTACGCCCGGTCAGACGCGCAACCGCCGCAAAACTTCCGTACTCTTGATAAAGTTTGTGAAATTGCTTGATTTCTTCCGGCGTTACTCGTTTGGGCATCTTACTTTTTCTTCAAGTCAGCCTTGCGAATAAGCGGCTTTTTGATTGCTTCTTCCCATGCGTCCGCGATGTACTGCACATAATCAATCTTTTTGTCCTCGACTTTGGCCGCTTCAAGCGCCTTATTCATCTTATCTACCGCACCATAATAAGTATCAGGGACAATGATTTGCTTGTTGTCTACATCAAGAGTGATTCGCATAGATTTAGCCTTCTTTCTGTTTGGTTTGGCTAAATTCTAACAGATTCCATTGAATTTTGCAAGTATCAAAGCGGATTTTGTCGGAATCGACGATAAAAATGTTAAATCCTGTATAATCGCAGCGAATTTTGTGAAAATCAAAACGATTCAATGTAAATTCACACAAATTTCTTTGCTTTATTATATGTTTTTATTAGAGCATAGAGAGTTGTGTGAATTTTCTCTATCTCTTGCGTGGGTAGGGTTCTTTTGTATCTGTAATGCCCAGCAGATAATCAACGCTGGTATCATAGTAATAGCACAGCTTAA
>NZ_JBMNUP010000027.1:0-16770 GCF_050946325.1 Agathobaculum sp.
TCCTTCACGGCAGCCTCCACCATCTTAACCAGATAGGTGTGGTTGGCATACGCGCGCGCGCCCTTGGAAACCTGCAGAACAACCGGGCTCTTCTGCTCCTGGCAGGCCTCGGTAATGCCCTGAACAATCTCCATGTTGTTCACGTTGAAAGCGCCGACAGCATAACCGCCAGCATACGCTTTCTTAAACATCTCGGCAGTGGTAACTAATGGCATGGTAAACTTCCTTTCCTAACAAAGATTGGCTTTTCGCCTAAATCTTTTTTTATTCTATCAGGCTGCACTGTCAAAATCAAGTCCAAGCCCGTAAAAAAGCCCATAAATTTTTCTTTGAAACCGTTCCCGAATTGGGCGGTTTTCCATTGATTTTATCCTGTTTTTATGATAGTCTTATTATGAAAGAAAATGCAGTGAGCTTTCTCTGCATTTGAATTTGTTAGGAGGTACTACAAAATTATGAGTGAACTTAAAGGCGCTTGCGTCATCGGCCAGTCGGGCGGCCCGACCTCGGTCATCAATTCTTCCGTGCTCGGCGCGCTGGAAACCGCGCTGGACAATCCGAATATCACCCGCGTATTCGGCATGGCTCACGGCATCAAGGGTCTGCTGAATGACGAACTGTACGACATCGACCAGGAAGACCGCGACGAGCTGGCGCTGCTGCGCTACACCCCGTCCTCCGCTCTTGGTTCCTGCCGTTACAAGCTGGCCGACCCCGATGTGGACGACACCGATTACAAGCGTATCCTCGAGATTTTCAAGAAGTACGATATCCGCTACTTCTTCTATAACGGCGGCAACGATTCGATGGATACCTGCAACAAGGTTTCCAAGTACATGATGAAGTCCGGCTACGAGTGCCGCGTCATGGGCATCCCGAAGACCATCGACAACGACCTGTTCGGCACCGACCACTGCCCGGGCTTTGCCTCTGCCGCCAAGTACATTGCTACCTCCTGCATGGAAATTTATCAGGATGCCCGCGTGTATGACACCGGCATGGTCTGCATCGTTGAAATCATGGGCCGTCACGCCGGCTGGCTGGCTGGCGCTGCCGGTCTGGCTACCGCAATGGGCGCAGGTCCTGACCTGGTTTACCTGCCGGAGACCGACTTTGACATGCAGAAGTTCCTGGCGGATGTAAAGCGCATCTATGAAGAGAAAGGCAACTGCCTGGTTGCCGTTTCCGAAGGCATCCACTATGCGGACGGTTCCTTCGTATCCGAGGCCAAGACCTCCGCGACCGACGGCTTCGGCCACGCACAGCTCGGCGGTCTGGCTTCCATGCTGGCAGATACCGTTAAGAACGAGCTGGGCTGCAAGGTCCGCGGCATTGAGCTGAGCCTGCTGCAGCGCTGCGCTGCGCACTGCGCTTCCAAGACCGACGTGGACGAGTCCTACATGTCCGGCAAGGCTGCGGTTGAGAATGCAGTTGCCGGCAAGACCGACTTCATGCCCGGCTTCAAGTGCACCCGCGACGCAAACGGCTACCACTGCGAAATTGAGCTGTTCCCGCTGTCCGAAGTTGCCAACACCGAAAAGAAGGTTCCGCGCGACTGGATCAACGAAGAAGGCAACGGCGTGAACGAGAAGTTCATCGAGTACGCGCTGCCGCTGGTAAACGGCGACAATGTAGGCCCCAAGGTAAACGGCCTGCCGCGTTTTGCCAACCTCAAGAAGATCAAGGCGGAAGCCTAAATCAAAGATACGCGCTCTGCTGCGCGAAATCGTGCCGAAACAGGCAGGGCCGCAAACGATCCTGCCTGTTTTCATTCGCAAATGGAGGGATATCCATATGGCAAAACGCAGTACTACACCGCTGCTGGTTGCTTTATCGGTGGTTGCATGGCTGGCTGCCAGCCTGTATCTGACCGAAATTTCCGGCCGGTATGACGATGCCGTTCTTTCCAATCCTTTCTATTTTTGGTTCTTCGCGCCAATCGAGCTGACAATATGCTGGTTGAGCAGCGGCGAAACCGCGCCGCGCAAGCCGTCCCGCACGGGCGATGTGCTGGCGTTTTTTGTTTTCACAGCGCTCGCGTTTCTGCTTTTTTGTCAGCCGGGCGAACTGCAGCGGCTGCCCTATCTGCTGTATGGCTGGTGGTTTGCTTTTCTGCTCTTTTTCCTGCTGATTGCGGCGCTGTATCGGCACACCCCATACCGCCGCCCCAGAAAACCGCAGCAACCGCAGCCCCCTCTGCGCGGGGCAGCCATCGTGGTGCTGCTGCTGTATCTCTCCATAGCGCTTATCACGGCGCTCTATCTTGCCGTGCTGCATCCCGTCAGCGTGGAGCAAATCACGCCCATCGGGGAGGCCGAAGGCGGCCGCTTCATCGGCCGTATCAACGGCGACCAGCCTGAGACCCCGCTCGGCGTCTACTTTTTCGCAGATCAGGACGCTGACCACTGGTATTACTATGATGTGCTGACCGGCGCGCCGGTTGATTACCACGATCCGCTCAAACCCAATTGAGGCTTTTTATCAAAGCCTCAATTTTTTTGCAGTAATTTTCCTGCATATCGAATCACCGAAAAACCGCCACGCGCACAGCTTCCTTCCTGTTTCCAAAGCGTTTTTCTCATCTTGCAGGAACATTTGTTCGGTGGTATAATGAGATGACCGAACACAAAGGAGGTGCGCACCATGGAACAGCAGACCCTGTTCGGCGGCTATGACAGCCGCCCCCTCGCGGCACGGCTGCGTCCGCAGACGCTCGATGAATTTGTCGGCCAGACCCATCTGCTTGGCCAGGGCAAAGTGCTGCGCCGTCTGATCGAAAACGACCAAATTTCCTCCATGATTTTCTGGGGGCCGCCCGGTGTGGGCAAAACCACGCTTGCACGCATCATCGCAAACCGCACCAAGGCTTCCTTCATTGATTTTTCCGCCGTGACGAGCGGCATCAAAGAAATCCGGCAGGTCATGCAGCAAGCGGAGGACAACCGCCGCTTCGGCGAGCGCACAATCGTATTCGTGGACGAGATCCACCGCTTCAACAAAGCGCAGCAGGACGCCTTTCTTCCCTTCGTTGAAAAGGGCAGCATCATCCTGATCGGCGCAACGACCGAGAATCCCTCGTTTGAGGTCAACGGCGCCCTTTTATCGCGCTGCAAGGTATTTGTTTTGCAGGCGCTGGCCACCGGCGACCTCACCGCTCTGCTCTCCCGCGCGCTCACCGACCCGCGCGGTTTCGGCGGTCAGCAAATCAGCATGGCGCCTGATATGCTGGAGGCGATTGCAAATTTTGCAAACGGCGATGCGCGCAGCGCACTTTCCACGCTGGAAATGGTCGTCCTCAATGGCGATACGGACGGCGACACCGTCACTGTCTCCCCAGAGACCCTTGCACAGTGCATTTCCAAAAAGTCTCTGCTGTATGACAAATCCGGCGAGGAGCACTATAACCTGATCTCCGCCCTGCACAAAAGCATGCGCAACTCCGATCCGGATGCGGCGGTCTACTGGCTCGCCCGCATGCTGGAAGCCGGCGAAGACCCGCTCTATATCGCACGGCGCGTTACCCGTTTTGCCAGCGAAGATATCGGCATGGCGGATTCCCGCGCGCTCGAAGTCGCGGTGGCTGCCTATCAGGCCTGCCACCTCATCGGCATGCCGGAATGCTCGGTCCATCTGACGCATGCCGTGGTCTATTTGTCGCTTGCCCCCAAGTCCAACGCATTGTACACAGCCTATGAAACCGCCAAAAAGGACGCGCTCACCCAGTTGGCCGAACCCGTGCCGCTTGTCATCCGCAACGCGCCCACCCGTCTGATGAAAGAGCTGGAATACGGAAAAGGCTATCAATATGCCCACGATGCTGCCGACAAGCTGACCAATATGCAGTGTCTGCCCGATTCCCTTACAGGACGGGAGTACTACCGGCCGACCGAACAGGGGCTGGAAGCCAAATACAAGGCGCGGCTCGAACAGATTAAGGCCTGGAAACAACAGCACAAAAGCAGGGAGTGATACGATGTTCCCCAATAGCGACAGCTTATCTCATGCGCTGGAACACTTGCTGGAAACCCTCACCCCCGCCGAAATTGTTCCCGACGCAGCCCCCTCTGCCCCCATCCTCTGTGACAGTTTTGCCGATTGGAAACGTCTGCTGGCCGAGCAGCTCCACACCGCACAGACCTTTGAAATTCACTGCTGGGCAGAGGAAACCGATGCCATCCAGCTTGCGCTGCAATACGGCACACGCAAGGATACCGGCTGGCAATACGGCACGGTCATTGCCGGTCCCGTCACACCGGCTTTTACGCAGATGCTGCTTCACTTGCCGCAGCCAAGCGACACACATCCTGATGCCAAAAAAACGCCGTTTTTCTCTATTTTTCTGGATAATGGATTCAGCGCGTCACATTACGGCACAGAAATCTATCAGAAAATATAAAAAGCACCCGAAAAGGGTGCTTTTTATATTTGTTACTTTTGCAGTGTCTTGGCAAAGCTGTCCTTCAGGGTGACGATCCGGTTAAACCGTCCCGGCTCCCGATCCTTGACATAGTATCCCATGCGGACAAACTGGAAGCGTTCGCCCTCCTTGGCCCCCGCCAGCGACGGCTCCAGCTTGCAGCCGGTCAGCTTTTTCAGCGATTCCGGATTGAGATAATCCAGATAATCCTTGCCTTCGGGCAAGTCATTTGCATTTTCAATGGTCAGCAGATTATCATACAGATACAGATCCGCATCGACCGCATGTGCCGCCGATACCCAGTGGATCGTGCCCTTGACCTTGCGGCCATCCGCCGGCATCCCGTTGCCGGTCTCCAGATCGGCCGTGCAGCGGATCTCCGTAATTTCGCCGTTTTCATCCTTGATGATCTCGCTGCATTTTACGATATACGCCCCCATCAGGCGGACTTCTCCATCCGGCTTGAGGCGCTGGAACTTCGGAGGCGGCACCTCGGCAAAGTCGCTCTTTTCGATATACAGCTCGCGCGTGAACGGCACCTTGCGCGTACCCGCCGCTTCGCTGCGCGGGTTGTTCGGCACCTCAAACTCCTCGCACTTGTCCGCCGGATAGTTGGTAATGACCAGCTTGACCGGCTCGGTCACCGCCATGCGGCGCAGCGCGGTTTCATTCAGCTCCTCGCGGATGCAGTGCTCGAGCAGCTTGATATCGACCAGCGAATCCGCCTTGGCCACGCCCGCGCGCTGTACAAAGTCCAGAATAGCGCTCGGCGTATAACCGCGGCGGCGCAGTGCGCACAGCGTGGGCATACGCGGATCGTCCCAGCCCTCCACATGATGCTCAAACACAAGCTGGCGCAGGTAACGCTTGCTCATAACCGTGTGCGTCATGTTCAGGCGGGCAAACTCACGCTGCTTGGGGTGATGCGGTAGCGGGCAGTTGTCCACGACCCACTCATACAGCGGACGGTGGTTTTCAAATTCAATCGAACACATCGAGTGCGTAATGCCCTCAATCGCATCCTGAATCGGGTGGGCAAAGTCATACAGCGGATAGATGCACCAGGTATCCCCCTGCCGGTGGTGATGCGCCCGCACAATGCGGTAGATCGCCGGATCGCGCAGGTTCATATTCGGGCTTGCCATGTCAATCTTGGCGCGCAGCGTCTTGGCGCCGTCTGCGAACTTGCCGTCGCGCATCTCCTGAAAGAGCTGCAGGTTCTCCTCCACCGAGCGGCTGCGGTACGGGCTTTCCTTACCCGGCACGGTCAGCGTGCCGCGGTAAGCGCGCATTTCATCCTGCGTCAGATCGTCTACATACGCCTTCCCATCGCGGATGAGCTGCACAGCACATTCGTAGCAGGTCTCAAAATAATCCGAACCGTAGTATACACCGCCGGTCGGCTCCTCGCCGGTCAGCCACTTGATATCCTCCCAGATGGAGTCTACATACTCGGTATCCTCCTTGACCGGATTGGTATCATCGTAGCGCAGGTTGAACAGGCCGTTGTATTTTTTCGCAATCGACCAGTTGATGAAGATCGCCTTGGCCGAGCCGATGTGCAGATAGCCGTTCGGCTCAGGCGGAAAGCGGGTATGGATTTTTTCATTCAGACCTGCCGCGATATCCTCATCGATGATCTCGGTCAGAAAGTTGTTTACGTTTTCCATCATAGCGTTATCTTTCCCCCAAAAAGGTTTCAATTAAAGCGCATCCGCGCATTTTTCCAGTCGCTCCAGCACCTTTTCACGGCCCATAATACCCATGACCGTCTGCAAATCGGGTGCATTCTGCCGGCCGGCAACCGCTACGCGGATCACCATGGATACATCGCCTACCGCACCCTTATACTGCTCAGGCGCCGCCTTATAGGCCTTGGTATCCGCCGCATAGCCGTGCGCGGCAGAAATCTGCTTCATCTTCTCGAAAAAGCCGTCCGGCGTATCATTTTCGTCAAAAACACCGGCAAAGTCAGCCAGAATCGCCTTCGCATCGGCCGCAGAGACCCGCTCGGGCATGGTATAATCCGGCTGGAACAGCTCGTCAAACATAAAATCCATATAGCCCTTGGCATCCGACCAGAGCGCCAGATCCTTGCGCGGCTTTTTGCCGCCGCGGCCGATCGCCAGATACGCGCGGCTCATCGCAGGATCACGGGTCAGCAGCGTGTGGAATGCCGGATCGTTTTCCGCGCTCCATGCGGCAATATAATCGTAAACCGTATCGGCGGACATCCGCGAGATCACATTTTTGGATACATCGCGCAGCTTTTCAATATCGAACAGCGCGCCCGAACCGCTCATCTTTTTGGTGCTGAACGGGAAATCATTCATCGGCAGGTCGGGGTTGGCGCGCCGCCACTCCTCAAAGTTGGAGTTCAAAAGCGTCATCAGGTATTCCAGCACCGCCGGCACCGGATACCCTTCCTTGGCATAGAAGGTCAGCGCCAGCTCGGGGTCCTTGCGCTTGGACAGCTTGCGCTTGCCGCCGGTCTCCGGATCGATCTTCATCAGCTGGGCGGTGTGCGCATACTTGGGCGCCTTCCAGCCCATCGCGCGGAACAGCTGCAAATGCACCGGCAGGGTGGCAAGCCACTCCTCCCCGCGGACAACAACCGTCGTCCCCATCAGGTGATCGTCCACCACATGCGCAAAATGATAGGTCGGGATGCCGTCCGACTTGAGGATGACCACATCCTGATCGTTTTCCGTGACCTCCATCTTGCCCTTGACCAGATCCTCATGCCGGATCTTGTTTTCAATACTGCCCTCCGAACGGAAGCGGACCACATAGGGCGTGCCCTTTTTCAGCTCTGCCTCGATCTCCTCCATCGGCCGGCCGCGCCACACCGCGTACTTTCCGTAATAGCCGAAATTCTCCTTATTCGCCTCCTGCTGCTGGTGCGCGGCAGCCAGCTCTTCCTCCGTGCAGAAGCAGGGATACGCCATGCCGCGTTCGACCAGACTCTTGACAAATGTCTGATAGATCTCCGCGCGCAGGCTCTGCCGGTAGGGACCGTATACGCCGTTGTCCCCCTCAAGCGTTGCGCCCTCGTCGAACGGCAGGCCGAACGACCGGAAAGCGTCGAGGATCATCTGCACGCCGCCCTCCACTTCGCGCTTGTGGTCGGTATCCTCAATGCGCAGATAAAACACGCCGCCCGACTGATGCGCCAGCCGTTCATCCACCAGCGCGCCGTACAGATTGCCCAGATGCATAAAGCCCGTCGGGCTTGGTCCCATGCGGGTGACCTTGGCGCCCTCGGGCAATTCGCGTTTTGGATAGCGTGCCTCAATCTCTTCGGGCGTAGTTTTGATATGCGGAAACAGCAGCTCCGCCAAACGGTTGTAATCCATCTATATTTCACTCCAAATCCAATCGGGTGCAATTACCCACGATAGGTTTATTTTAACATAGCGGCTATTGGCGCGCAAGGCCAAAAAGCACACCAATCGACATAGTTTTGTCCTTCTTTTTTTGACAGCACCGGTTTTTCCGCGTATACTTCTCTTAAAGTATATCCATGGGGGTGCAAAATGAACCAGATTTCCATTCCCTCGCCGGAGGGATACGCCATTCCCTGCCTGTATCAGATCACCGGCGGCGAACAGCGCGTCTGTCTCGTCAGTCACGGCTTTGGCAGCAGCAAACGCAGTCCCACCGCGCTGCGTTTGTTTGAAGCCCTGCCTTCTGCCGGATTCGGCGTCCTTGCCTTTGACTTTGCCGCCCACGGCGACAGTCCGGCGGACGGACAATCGCTTTCGGTGACGGGCTGCCTGCACGATCTTGCCGCTGCTGAGGCTTTTGCGCGCAGCCGCGCACCCGGGGCGGAAATTGTTTATTTTTCCTCCAGTTTCGGCGCCTATATCAACCTGCTGTATCTGGCGCGCAAAACAGACCGGCGCTGCAAGGCCTTTCTGCGCGCCGCAGCCATTGAAATGCCGCACCTGTTCGATCACCGCAGCCCTGCCGCCGAACAAAGTCTGCGCCGGTGCGGCTGGTTTGTGCCCGACTATCCCTATGCGCGCCCCATGCGCCTGACGCAGCGTTTTTTGGATGAAATGGCCGAAAACGACGTGTTTGACCGTTATACCGGCCGCCATCACATCGCCATGGCGCACGGCGGCGCAGATGAAACCGCCTGCTGCGCCGCTGCCCAGCGCTTTGCGGAGGTTTTTGGTGCGGAACTGACCGTATTTCCGGACGAGGGACACCGTCTGGATGGCGCAGGCGTACCCGATCGCGTGGTCCAGCTTGCGACGGATTTTTATTTGCAGCCGCGTTAATCCAAAACCCGCGCAAAATAAACCCATCATTTAACCAAAATGTTCTTTCTTTTCTCACGCACTCATGGTATAATTTTGCTATCTGGAAAACAAGACGTTTCTCACCCGATTCAGATGAACCAACAGAAAGGATGACAAAACCATGGCTATCGCAATAAAGGGCCCTGGCCGTTATGTACAGGGGCCGGGCGAACGCAAAAATCTCGGCAAAAGCGTAAAGAAGATGGGCAGCAAATTCTATCTGCTCTGCTCCCCCGGCGGCAAAAAGCGTTTTGGCGATGAGGTCGCGCAAAGCCTGACCGACGCGGAAAAAGAGGTTGTATTCGGCGAGTTCCACGGCGAAGCGACCAAGGACGAAGTATTTGCGCATATGGACGCCGTCAAGGAAAACGGCTGCGACGCTGTCATCGGCATGGGCGGCGGCAAGGTGATTGACACCGCCAAGGCGGTTGCGGAAAATCTGGGCGGCCTGCCCTGCATTATCATGCCGACCGTTGCTTCAAACGATTCCCCCTGCTCCGGCGTTGCTGTACTGTATAATGAAGAGGGCGTTGTAATTAAGGCCGTTATGATGCGCCGCAGCCCTGACCTGGTTGTTGCGGATACCGAAATCCTTGCGCAGTCTCCGGCCCGCCTGCTCTCCGCCGGCATGGGCGACGCGCTCTCCACCTGGTTTGAAGCCCGCGCCTGCCTGAAGAACAAGGTCAAGACCATGGCGCGCGGTCTGGCGACCGAAACCGTCACCATGATGAGCCGCCTGTGCTATGACCTGCTGCTGCAATACGGCGGCGAGGCGCTGGACGGTGTTAAGCGCGGCGAACGCACCGAAGCGCTCGAAAAGGTTGTGGAGGCCAACATTCTGCTTTCCGGCATCGGCTTTGAAAGCGGCGGTCTGGCCGCAGCGCATGCCATCAACGATGGCTTTGCGCAGGAGCCGCAGGCACACGGCATGTATCACGGTGAAAAGGTTGCCTTTGGTCTGCTGACGCAGCTTGTGCTGGAAAAGGCTGACCAGAAGGAAATGGACGAAGTGCTTGCGTTTATGAAGCGCGTTGACCTTCCCATGACCCTGGCGCAGCTTGGCGTAACGGATATTGTGGAGGAAAATCTGCGCAAGGTGGCTGAAGCCGCGTGCGTACCCACCCAGTCAACCAAGAATCTTTCTCCTGATATCACCGCGGAAGACGTTTATCAGGCAATTCTCGAAGCGGACCGTATCGGCGCCGCCTACCTGCAAAAATAACTAATCTGCCGGTCTCTCTTAATCGGAAAAGCGCTTTACCAGCGACGAGCAGTACGCGCGGCAGCGCGCATCCAACGGCATTTGCTCTGCAAATGCACAAAAGCTGAGGGCGTGTACCTCAGCTTTTGCACTTTCAGAGAGAAAAAGTTTCCGCACGGGAACTTTTTCTCGTCCGTGTTTGGCATATACCAAACACAGATTGTCGGAAAAACGCCAGTTTTTCGACAGACTCAGACCGGCAGGCCTTCGGCCTGCCGGTCTCTTTTTCAATGCATTACCCCGCTGTTTTTTGCTGCATACGCCGACGGACGATCCCATAGCAAATCGCATGCACCGCAGCTGTCAGCGCCCACGATACCGGATAGGAAAGATACAGCGTATTGAGCGCCGGACTCCATTGAAATACGGTTGCAATCCACACCACCCTGAAAAGACATGCACCCGAAAGCGATACGAGCATCGGCATGACGGCATATCCCATGCCGCGCAGCACACCCATCAGCGTATCCATAACGCCGCACAAAAAGTACGTTGTACAGGTGACGGCAAGACGCTCCATACCGCGCGCAATCACGTCCGCTTCCGGCGAATAAATGCCGAGCAGCGGACGCCCGAACAGATATGCGCCCCATCCCATCACCAATCCAACCGCTGATGCCAGTCCCAGGCAGCAAAGCAGTATCCGGCTGATGCGCTCCGTCTTGCCGGCGCCCATATTCTGGCTGGTGAAGCTGACCGCCGCCTGATGCACCGCATTCATCGAGGTATAGATAAACCCCTCCACGCTGGCAGCCGCAGCGCTGCCCGCCATAGCCACCGACCCAAAGGCGTTGATGGACGACTGAATCAGCACATTGGAAAACGAAAACAGAGAAGACTGTATGCCGGCGGGCAGGCCAATCCGCAAAATGCGGGTCAGCTTGCTCTTATCAATATGCAGCGCGTGCACGCTCAAATGGCACGGGCCGTCCATCTGCGTCAGGCAGTACAGCACCAGTCCTGCTGAAATCACCTGGGAAATCACCGTAGCCAGCGCCACCCCTGCCACACTGAGCTTGCATACAATCACAAAAAACAGATTAAGCGGCACATTCACGCATCCCGCTATTGCCAGAAAATACAGCGGCCGGCGGGTATCGCCGACAGCGCGCAGCAAAGCGCTGCCAAAGTTATAGGCCATCGTCGCCGGCATACCGCAAAAATAAATCCGCAGATAGAGCGTTGATAAATCAATGACGTCTTCCGGGCTGTCCATCAGAAGCAGCAGGCGCCGCGCCAGCACCAGACCGACCGCAATCAGCAGCACACCCGAAACCAGACTCATCAAAACAGCGGTATGCACCGTTTTTTCCGTATCTTCCAGTGAGCGCGCGCCCCAGTCGTGCGCCATCACAACATTTGCGCCAATGGATAATCCAATGAACAGGTTAACCATCAGGTTAATCAGCGCAGTGGTTGACCCAACCGCTGCAAGTGCCTCCTCACCGGCAAACCGCCCAACTACAATCACATCTGCCGCATTAAACGCAAGCTGCAGACAGCTTGATAAAATCAGCGGCACACTGAACTGCACAATTTTGGGCAGCAGCGGCCCGTTCAGCATATCCATGGTATACTTTCCCGATTTCATTCCACACCCCGCAATTCCCATCTGAAAAGAATGGTTTCCTTTTTTCCTTGCTTTATTGTACCACACGCGCTGCGCAAGCGCTATCCCTGTATCCCGCAGCGCACAAAAAAAAGACAGGAGCTGCGCTCCCGCCTTTTCTCCATATTCGCTGTTACAGAACTTTGCTCAAAAAGTCAATCGTGCGCTGCTCCTTCGGATGGTTGATCACCTCATCAGGTGTGCCCTGCTCCACGATGTATCCGCCTTCCATAAAGATAACGCGGCTGGCAACTTCACGCGCAAAGCCGATTTCATGCGTCACCACAACCATGGTCATGCCTTCCCTGGCAAGGTTCTTCATAACCTGCAAAACTTCGCCGACCATCTCAGGGTCAAGCGCCGAAGTCGGTTCGTCAAACAGCATGATATCCGGATGCATGGCCAAGGCACGCGCAATGGCTACGCGCTGCTTCTGACCGCCCGAAAGCTGCGCCGGATAGGCTTCTGCCTTATCCGCCAGACCCACACGCCGGAGCAGCTGCATCGCAGTCTCATGCGCTTCTTCCTTGGTCGCCCTTTTCAGCTCGGTCGGCGCGAGCATCATGTTGCCCATCACGTCCAGGTTGTTAAACAGGTTAAACAGCTGGAACACCATGCCGACATTTTCGCGCACCTTATTGATATCCGTGCTCTTGTCCGTAATGTCATAGCCGTCCACAATCACGGTGCCGCCGGTGATTTCCTCCAGACGGTTCAGGCAGCGCAGAAAAGTGGACTTACCCGAACCGGACGGCCCCAAAATGACGACGACTTCGCCCTCATGAATGTCGATCGAAACGTCCTTGAGTACCTCAAGCGCGCCGAAATTTTTCTTCAAATGCTCCACATGGATTTTAACGTTTCCATTATTCTCGGCCACGGTTGATCCTCCTCTCCATTACCTTTGCAAAGCGGGACAGGATCGTAATGACGATCAGGTACATCACGCCGACGATAAACCATACGTTAAACGGGCTCATGGTGTTGGCCACCACGTTTTTCGCCGTGTTGACCAGTTCCGGAAAGCCGATGACCGACAGGATCGAGGTATCCTTCAGCGTAATGATGAACTGGTTGATGATCGACGGGATCATCGTCCGGATGGCCTGCGGCAGCACAACCTTCTGCATCGCCTTCCAGTACGGCAGGCCAAGGCTGCGGGCCGCTTCCATCTGCCCCTTATCCACGCTCTGGATACCGGCGCGGATGATCTCCGCCATGTAAGCGCCGCAGTTGAGTGCCAGCGCAACCGTACCGGCCTGCAGCGAGGTCAACACAAACCGATTGCCCGGGAATAGCCCGTGTACCAGCTCCGGAAAACCGAAAAAGATGAAAAACGCCAGCACAAGCATCGGCAGGCCGCGGATCACATCGACAAAGATGGTCGAAATGACATTGCAGACGCGGCTTTTTACTACGCTCATCAGTCCAAAAATCAGGCCCAGAATGCAGGCGAAGAACAGACCGCACAGCGCCAGCAGCAGCGTCTGGCCCATCGCCTCAAGCAGCAGCGGCCCATATCGGGTGATAATTTTGACAAGCAAGGGTCAGAACTCCTTTCAAAAAATAGGGGGCGCCGAAACCAAACAGCGCCCCCTGAAAATTCAGGTCAATCCGCTATAATCAACCCAGGTACTTGGCAATAATCTCGTCGTACTTGCCGTTTTCCTTGATGTTGGCCAGACCGGCGTTGAACATATCGAGCAGCTCCTGGTTGGCTTCGTTAAAAATTGCAAAGCCGTAGGGCGCGCCCTCATTCGCCGTGTCTTCCAGAATCTTCAGCGCCAGATCTCCATCCTTGATGGAAGAAGCCATAATCGGGGTATCCTCAAAGCAGGCGACTGCCTGACCGCCGAGAACCGCCTGATACATGGTGGGCGAATCCTCAAAGTAAACGATGTTGAAGCCGTACTCGTCCTTCAGGCTTTCCGCATAAGCGGCGCCCTGCGTACCGGTCTTAACCGCAACGTCCTTGTCCTTCAGGTCAGCAAAGCCGGTAATGTCGGAATCGGCGCCAACGGTCATGGTCTGGGTGGCCTGATAGTAACCGTCCGAGAAGAGCCAGCCGCTCTCCTTGCGCTCGTCAGTGATGGAGGCGCCGGCGATCAAACCGTCCGCCTGGCCCGCCTGGCATGCTGCCAGCGCAGCATCCCAGCCAAGGCTCTTCATCTCATACTTGAAGCCCTGGTCCTCTGCAACAGCGGCCACAATATCCACGTCAATACCGACGAATTTGCCGGAAGCGTCCGTGTACTCAAAGGGCTTGAAAACCGTATCCGATGCAATCACCCAGGTCTTGTCGCTTCCGGTGTCAGCAGCAGCGGAGTTGTCCTGCTGCGCGCCGGCGTCGGCGTCCTTCTGCGTGTCATTGGAATTGCCGCAGGCGGCCAGGCCGAATACCAGGCTGGCGGCCATCAGCAGGGAAAGTGCTTTTTTCATGTGTGATTCTCTCCTTTGCAAATTTCTCGGGTCGGAATCGCATGTCCTCAGCGCTTTCCGCACAGATTTACGATAAGTCAACCCCGAAACACAACAGGCGACAGCAGGATACCGTTCACCGCCATCGCCCAAGATGCCTGATGACATTATAGACCAAAACAGCGCCGCCGTCAAGCATACGGCGGCGCATTTCCAAAAAATCGACGGTTTTAAATGTGTTCTGCGGCCTTCAGAATATGTTCCAGCGCCGCGTCAATTCCCAGGCGGCTGGTACACAGCGTCATGTCATAATTGGTGGCATCCGCATAGCGGTGGCCGGTATAGCGCGTGCAATAGGTGTTTCTCGCCTTATCGACCGAGCGGATATTTGCCCGCACCTGTTCCTCCGTGGAGTCCGGCATCATACCGCACATCCGCTCCAGCCGCCACTCAAAATCCGCATGGACAAACACGCGCAGGCAGTGGTCAAACTCCCGCAGGATGTAATCGGCATTGCGGCCGACGATCACGCAGCTTTCCTTATCGGCCATCTCACGGATCGCTTTTACCTGCGCTTCCCACAATTTGTCGCTCAGCGGGCGGTTATAAAAATCAAACAGGCTTTGCGTCAGGCCAAAATCAACCGGCACACGCTCATCCCAGCGCCGAACCTCCTCCGGCGTCAAATCGCCCGAAGCCATTGCGGTGCGCAGAATCAGGTCCTTATTATAGAGCGGAATGCCCAGCGCCCTTGCCGTGCGCCGGCCAAGCTCCCCGCCGCCAGCGCCAAACTGCCGACTGATAGTGATAATCTTTTTCATAAGGGTTCCCTCCTGTTCTCCTCCATTATAGCCGACTGAAATCGTAAACGCAAGTCAAGCTTGCAGCAAAATCAGGCACGAAGCGCGCGGCAGTCCTTTTCTCTCCGTATGCAGGAAACGCGGCAAATAAAAAACCGCATCTTACAAAAGATGCGGTTTCATGGCGGAGAAGGTGGGATTCGAACCCACGTGCCGTTTTACCGACAACTCGATTTCGAGTCGAGCTCGTTATGACCACTTCGATACTTCTCCATTTCGCGCCTTACCAACAGGCGCTTAATTATTTTAGCACATTTCCGGCATTCAGGCAAGTCTTTTTTTCAAAATCCGTGCAATTCTTTACCGAACCAGAAAAGCATCCGGCAAGGTACGCCCTTCCGCATTCTGGGAAAGCGTCGTCGGGCTGGTAATTTCGCGCCCGTTATACACCATCACGGAAGACGAGCCGCCGTCCAGCATGGAAGCCTGGTAAGCGCCGTAGCTCTCCATAATCTCCCCGCAGCGCTCAATGGAAATGCCGAACGAGTGGAACTGACGCCCGTCCACCACCAGCATGATAACCGTCTTGTCCTTCGCCTGCCCAATTGCGGTACGGGGCTGCTGTTCATTCATGCCGGTACCCGCCACCATATTCTCTCCATTGATAATCAGCGCCGGATGGAACTCCACCGCGTCGCGCAGATGAGAAGTATCGCTGAAAGCGCCGACCTGCAGGTGGTCTTCCTCATCAAAGCCGATGATTTTCCACCCGTTTCCAACCGCGCCCTGCAATTGTTTCCCCTCGCTCTTGAGGAATCCATAGGGCAAACCGCCCGTGCCGTTTCCCTCATAATCGGCAAAGCCCGAAGCGTTGATACCCAGCATCGCGTCATAATCACGCACCATATCCATAACAAACGAGCCGTAGCTGAACAGTCCCGCGCAGGTGCCGACGATTACGCGCTCCGGCTTTTTACAGAGCGCAAGTTTGCCCGCATATTCCATGCCCAGCGAATCCTCGCCCCGCAGCTCCGCAATCAGAATGCCGTATTCCGCGTTGACCGCCAGCACCGTATCGCCCTGCACCGTTTTGATGCCTGTCTGATAGTCCCGCTTTGTCGCCTCGCCGATCAAATCAATATTGATATTCTCATATCCGTCGGCTATGTACTCCGGATTTTGCTCCAAAAATGCTTCAAAGCTGTCTCTGTCCAGTTCAGAGAAGGTTTTATAAAACTCCTCCTTCGGCGTGGAGACCGGCGCAGCGTCCGGCGTTGTCTGCCCGTCCGGTTCACTCCATGCGCTGGCCGCCCCCTCCTGCCGCTGGTTCATCAGATACCGTTTGAGCATCACTTCGTTGATGATATCCTCCGGAATGAACCAGGTCGCCAGCCACTGGTGCGTCATCGTACCCATCGCCGTTTCGATATACCACTCCCGCCAGCGCGTCACAAAATCATTCGGCGTATACAGCAAAAAGGGATAGACTACCGTCAAGCATATCATAAAAAAGCAGGTTATCCCTAAGGCTACTCGGTGTTTTGCGCCGTTCATCGTCCTGTTCTCCCCTTTTGCTTATCTTTCTGTTTTATCTGCCGCTGCGGCGATGGGACCGGCGGGCGCCCGTCCTTTTCTTTTCCGCTTTGCGGACCGGCGCCGCCGTTTTTTCTGTTTTCCCCTCCGGCGCAGGCGCTGCCGTGCGCGCCGCCAGCGCCGCCTCCACCTTTTTCCGAATACGCGCCGCCGCCTCTTCGCTCAACGCATACGCGCGTGAAGGCGTGTGCGCATCCACGCGAGGTTCATCCTTCTCAAAGCGTGCATAGGGGTCGTTTCTGCGCCCCCTGCCGCGGGAAGATGCCGAAGCACTGCGGCGGGTACGCGGCGCTGCCGCTTTGGCACGCTGCTCGCTCTGCGCCTCCGCCCGCTTCTGCTTTTGCGTCGTCTGTTTGGAAGCCGCG
>NZ_JBMNUP010000028.1:0-16754 GCF_050946325.1 Agathobaculum sp.
AGGATTGACTAACGCCATACTGGATGCCCTGTTTGTAGCGGTTTTTCAATGGGGTTTGGTCGGGGCGGCAGCTGCCACCGCGCTCAGTCAGCTTGTGGGCGGCTTGGGTCCGCTTATCTATTTTGCCAAACCCAACAGCAGTCTGCTCCGCTTAACCGGATGGCAGTTTGACCGTCACGCGCTTATCCGTGCCTGTACAAACGGTTCTTCCGAACTGATGACCAATATTTCCATGTCGCTTGTCAGCATGCTGTACAACATCCAGCTCATCCGCTTTTCCGGAGAAGACGGCGTTGCCGCCTACGGCGTACTGATGTATGTAAACCTGATTTTCCTTGCGGCTTTTATCGGCTATTCCATCGGCACCGCGCCCGTTATCAGCTATCATTACGGCGCGCAAAATCACGCTGAACTGCACAGTCTGCTGCGCAAAAGCCTGCTGATTATCGGGGTGACATCGGTGTGTATGCTGCTTCTGGGCGAGCTTTGCGCCTATCCGCTTTCCTATATATTTGTTGGCTATGATGATGGCTTGATGCAAATTACGCTCCGTGCCTTTGCCATCTTTTCGTTCACTTTCCTGTTCGTGGGCTTTGCCATTTTTGGTTCTTCCTTTTTCACCGCACTGAACGACGGGCTGACCTCTGCGCTGATTTCCTTTTTGCGCACACTTGTATTTCAGGTTGCAGCCGTTCTGCTGCTGCCGCTTCTCTGGGGGATTGACGGCATCTGGTATTCCACCATTTTTGCAGAGGTCATGGCATGTATTGTAACCGCTGTGTTCCTTGTAAAAAAGCAAAAGAAATTTCTGTATTAATAAAAGCCATTCTGCACCCTTTCAAAACGAGGGGTACAGAATGGCTTTTTTTATTTTTCAAAATCGCGATACAGCAAACTGGGCTGAATGCCGGTATTGTTTTGATATTTACCGCTGGAATATGGCTCGTATTCCCCATCAATATCATGGTAATAGATCTGACAGATTTCCACGTTCGGATAGATGCGAATGGGCTGAACACAGAAGATTTCGAGCGTCCAGTACCCTTTAAATCCGACATCTCCAAAACCTGCTGTGACATGAATGAACAGTCCCAGCCGTCCGGTGGACGACCGTCCCTCCAGCATGGGGATATAGCGGTCTGTCGCTGTGTACTCGTTGGTACGGCCCAAATACAGCCGGTTTGGCTCCAGCAGCAGCCCTTCCTCCGGTATTTCAATACGGGAGGCCGGATTCGGCGTTTTCATGTCCAGCACCGGATTGTCATACACCAGCAGTTCATTCGCCAGTGAAAGATTGTAGCTGTTCGGGTTGATTCGTTTTGCATCGAACGGCTCGATGATAATTTCCTTCCCGATATGCTTCAGAATTTCCTTTCCTGATAAAATCATGCTGTATTCCCTCACTCCACACGCATTTTTTCTATAACGGCCTCGTCCGGCGTCACATATGCCGTTTGATAAACATGATAAATCACCATGCCCGGCTTTGCGCCAGCAGGTTTCTTTACCTGCCGCACCTGTGTATAGTCCACCGGCACCATCGAGGAATTGCGGGCTCTGGAATGATACGCCGCAATCATAGCCGCTTCTGTCATCGCTGTATTCGTTGGTTCTTTTCCATCCGTCACCAAAATCACATGCGAACCATGAATTTTCTGCGTATGGAACCAGATATCGCTCTTAAAAGCCGTTTTCAATGTCAACAGATCGTTCTGCAAATTGTTTTTACCCGCAAAAACATCAAACCCGTCGCTTGTCCGATAGTGAAACGGTTTTGCGGGCGCAGGTCTGGCACGCCCTCTGCTCCCTCGCTTCTGCTTATCGGACAGTACGCCTGTCTGCACCAGTTCTTCGCGCAGCTGCGCAAGGTCGCGTTCCCCTTCCGCCTCGCTTATCGCTTCCAGCACGCTTTCCAGATATTCCAAATCATTTCTGCCCTGCTGCAGCTGCTGTGTAAGCACTTCTTCCGCCGTTTTGGCTTTGCTGTATCGTTTAAAATATTGCTGCGCATTTTGCTGCGGCGTCAGTCGCACATCAAGCGTAATTTCCACCTCAGGGCAGGAATCATCATAATAGTCAATAACCAGCGCCTTGTTCATTCCTTTTTCCAGCTGATACAGATTAGCTGTGATCAGTTCTCCCGTGCGCTTGTATTGCTCGCGGTTGCGGGTCGCGTCCAGCTCCTTTTGCTGAACCGCCAGTTTACGAGCCAGGCGGTCCCGTGCATTGACAACTGTTTTATGCAGGTCTGCCGAACGGCGTGCCATACGCTCGACTTTTCCCTTTTTCTCAAAAAAAACAGCCAAAAGCTCAGAAAAGCTCCCCGTCTGCGAAAGCGTCATCAATCCTTCATACTGTGTGACCGGCAAAAAAGAAAAATCAAAAACTGCGCCGTCTTCATTTCTGGTCAGCAAAAAGGGCTGCCATTTCCTGTTCTCCACAAAAGAGCGAAAATCATCATACACTTGCCCCAACCTGTGCATTTGCTCTGCCGTCATCCGACCAACCGGCATGGCGGCGTCTCCCGTCGCGCGGAAAGACAGCTCCCTGCACAGTAGCGGCGAAAATCCCAGCAGCCGGCTGAGCAGGAACCGGTCCAATGTCTGCGCTTCATCCGCTGTATGAAGCGCAGCAGCCAGTCCTGCTCCCGAAACCTGAAACGGGTCATGCTTATCCTGCGCAGGCGGCATCCGATAGAAAAGCCCGGGCAGTACCTGCCGTTTGCCGGACAGATCGCCGTCCACACGGCGCAATGCGTCAATAATATGTCCGCCCTCGCTGCACAAAATAACGTTCGAGTGCCGTCCCATCAGCTCGCATATCAACTTTTTCTGGCAGGGCACACCCATTTCGTCCGCAGTATCCAGCTCAATCGTCAGCATACGCTCAACAGAGGGCTGCACAACCGCCGCGATCTTCGCCCCCTGCACATGCTTGCGCAGCAGCATGCAGAACATCGGAGGCGCTGCCGGATTTTCCCGCGCCGCATCAATAAAATGCACCCGCGGCGCACCCGCGGCTATGGAAATCAGCAGCCGGCGCGCACCGCCCTGGCCGCGTGTTTGCAGTACGATTTCATCGCGGTCAGGCTGATATACCTTTTCCACGCGGCTGCCCGCCAGCGCATGATTCAGTTCATCCGTTACTGCCGCAAGGCAGATTGCATCTAAAGGCATATTCGTTCTTCCTTATACAAATTCTATACAATCCCTGTGCCGCACGGAGGCAGACACCGCAAGCTGCGGGAACGCGTCTGCAATCTGCCGTGCAAACACGGCCGTCATCGGATTTTCCGTCGGAAAATGTCCGGCATCCACCAAGGTCAGCCCCAACGTCTGCGCGCGCTGCATCAAATCATAGCTGCAATCCCCAATAACAAATGCCTGCGCGCCCTTGGCAACTGCTGCATCCATCATCTTACCGCAGGCGCCGCCGCCAACCGCAACCCGATGAATACTCTGCCCGCCATCGCAAAAACGCACGCCGCCGGCTGCGAGACGCTCCTTGACATACATGGCAAACGCCCGCGGCTGCATTGCATGCGGCAGTTCCCCCACACGGCCCAGCATACCGTTTTCTCCGGCTTCCATGCTGCGCACTTCGCTCAGTCCCAGCGCTGCGGCCAGCGCATCGTTCACGCCGCCCTGCGCGCAGTCCGCATTCGTGTGCATGCAAATCAGGGAAATGCCGTGCCGAATCGCCGCCAACAGTGTGCGGCCGGTTGCCGTATCCGCCGTCACGCGGCTGACCGAGGTGAAAATCACCGGATGGTGCGCCACCACCACCTGCGCGCCGCATTCGGCCGCCTCTGCCACAACCTGCTCCGTGATGTCCAGCGCACACAAAACCTTGTCTACTTTTTGCGCACGTTCGCCTGCCAGCAGACCGACATTATCCCAACTCTCTGCCAGCGCTGAGGGAACCATCTGCTCCAAAAAACATAAAATATCCTGCACTGTCGTCATTTTAACCCCTCCAATGCCTGCTGCAAAACCCCTATAACATCCCGCTGTTCTGTAAGCTGCGTTTGCTGCACTGCGCTGCTCTGTTTCATGCCATGCAGCGCACGGCTCTCCCGCCGCAGCAAGTGCTGCAAGTATTCTGCCGCACCATCCTCCCGCAGCAGTGCGGGCGATACGGCGCATGCCGCCCGGGTTTTCTCCTGCCGCACTGCGCCGCCTCGGGCGGACAACACAACATACCACCGGCGGTCTTCCCTGCACAGCGTTTCCCGCGCAATTTCGTATCCATTCGCCCAAAGCCACTGCCGCAGCTCATATACCATTGTCATGGGCTGCAAAAGAAGCAGATGCCGGCCTTCCGCCGTCCACGGCGCCTCAGCCAGTATTTCTGCAATCGTCTGTCCGCCCATACCGGCGATGCTCACCGTATCGCAATCTTCCGGATGCACTGCCTGCAGGCCAGGCGCCAGATGCAGCGTTATGGAAACCCCGTGCTCCTGTGCATTCCGGCGCGCATGCGCCAGCGGACCCTCGCCGATATCCGAACCGATTGCACATGAAATGCTGTTTTCCTGCAGCAAAGAAATCGGCAATTTCCCGTGATCCGTGCCGATATCCGCCAGACGTGCGCCCTGCGGCACAAGCGCGGCCAGCGTTTGCAGCCGCGGCGTTAATCTCATACTCTCCATGATTTCTCCAAAAAAAACAGAGCCGGTTTGTTTACCGGCTCCATCTCCTGTTCTTACTCGCCCAGAAAAGCGTTCAGCCTGGCAACCAGCTCGTCCGCATCAGTGCCATGCACCATGCAGGCTTCTTCAATGCTTTCACCCTGAGAAGCGGGGCAGCCGAGGCAGTGCATACCAATCTCCATAAAAAATCTTGCCGTATCCAGATTGAGATTGAGAACCTCGCCAATCGTGGTCTTTTTCGTAATTGCCGCCATGACGGACCTCCTGTTTATTTATTGCTTTTAGTATACCGCAAAAACGGACACATTTCAATTATAAATGTAAAAATGTCCGGCAGAAATCTCTGCCGGACATTTTATCGGCGCAAAATCAGCCCTGCTCACGCATCTTAGCGAAGCATTCGCTGCAATATACCGGACGGTCAGACTTGGGCTCAAACGGAACCTTCGCCTCGCCGCCGCACGCAGCGCAGGTAGCGGTGAAATATTCACGCGGGCCACGAGCCGCATTCTTGCGGGCATCGCGGCAGGACTTGCAGCGCTGGGGTTCATTCTGGAAGCCGCGCTCCGCATAGAAAGCCTGCTCGCCAGCAGTGAAAACAAATTCCTGACCGCATTCCTTGCACTTTAAAATCTTGTCTTCGTACATGGTTTTTACCTCTCTTTGATACCGTTCCCTCGGGAACCTTGATTTATGCGTACAGGCCCATTCGCCTGCATTCGCCTATTGGGGTTTGATGGCTGCCGATTTTCGCTTGATGCGCTGGATGGCATTATCCACGGACTTGATCGGTTTATGCAGCGTCTCGGACATTTCCTCATAAGAAACGCCGTCCAGAAACAGGCTTAAAACCTTTGCCTCGAATTCAGACAGAAGCGCGTAGAGCTGTTTTATCAGCTCTTCACGTTCCTCATTGCCAATCACCAGCGTTTCAGGGTCGCTCATCGGAGCAGTAACCCGGGTGCGCGATTCCGCAAGGTCTTCAAACAGAGGTCGATCGATTGACAGAGACTGGTTTAGCGGCGCGTGCCTGCTTGACGCCGCAGCACGCACAGCGGAATAAATTCTGCGCGTTACGCATAACCGCGCAAATGCCTGAAACGGTGCGCCCCTGGTCTGGTCAAACTCCCGAACTGCTTTCATCAGTCCAAGCATTCCTTCCTGCAGCAGGTCTTCCGTATCTGCACCAAGCAAAAAATACGGACGTGCGCAGGTTTTTACCAGCCGAGCATACCTTTTCACCAAAACCTCAGCCGCATCGCCATCGCCAAGCTGCGCCAGCAGGCACAGTTGCTCATCGGATGGCGTGCAAACCGGTCTTTTTTCATTACCATTTCTCATGTCAAGGATTATTATATGTGAAAATTTGCAACTTGTCAAGAATCTTTTGTGAAATTTACTATTTTCACGCCAAAATTCCCCTGATTTTTTTGTACCGATTACACAATTCAACCGTTTCTGATTTTATTCCACCGTAACCGACTTGGCAAGATTACGCGGCTTATCAACATCGCAGTTGCGTTCCACCGCAATATAGTATGCCAAAAGCTGCATCGGAATAATCGAAAGCGACGCAGAAAATTCATACAAGCACTTTGGCAGGCGCACAATATGCTGGCAAACCGATTCATCCCCCGTAAAATCATCCGTTGTAACCAGCAAAACCACCGCGCCGCGCGAGACAACCTCCCGAATATTGGATACCGTCTTTTCAAACAGCGCAGGCTGCGTTGCCAGCGCAACCACCAACGTTCCCTCTTCAATCAGGGAAATTGTACCGTGCTTGAGTTCTCCCGCTGCATAGGCCTCCGAATGGATATAGCTGATTTCCTTCAGCTTGAGCGACGCCTCCAGCGCAGCCGCATAGTCCAGTCCCCTGCCAAGGAAAAATACGCTCGGCCGGTTGGCATAGCGGGTGGCGATGCGCTGCATATCCTGTTCGCATTCCAGCGCCTTTTCAATGCAGGACGGCAGACGTCTGAGTTCTGCGCAGAGCGCACGCTCATCCCCGATAGAAATCAGTCCGCGCACACGCGCAATCTTAACCGCAATCAGATAAAGCGCGGAAAGCTGCGCAGAATACGCTTTGGTGGTGGCCACAGAAATCTCCGGCCCCGCCCAGGTATACAGAACTCCATCCGCTTCGCGCGCAATCGTAGAGGATACCACGTTTACAATCGCAATGCTGAATGCGCCCGCCTGCTTGGCCAGCCGCATGGCTGCCAGCGTATCGGCAGTCTCGCCCGACTGACTGATGACGATGCACAGGTCCTTCTTGCCGATAATCGGATTTTCATACCGGAATTCGCTTGCAACTTCAGCCGTGCAGCGGATCCGGCACATGCTTTCAATCACCCGCTTGCCCACCATACCTGCATGCAGCGCCGAGCCGCACCCGACAATATGAATATTTTCAATGTCCCGCAGTCTTTCGTCCGTCAGACCGTTTTCTTCAAACAGCACCGCGTCATTCTGAATGCGCGGCTTTACCGTATCGCCCACAGCCTTGGGCTGCTCCATAATTTCCTTGAGCATGAAGTGCTGATAACCGCCCTTTTCAGCAGCGGACAGGTCCCAGGTGACCGTCTGAACCGGTTTTTCCACCACATCGCCGAACTCGTTCATTACAACGACACTGTCCGGCCGGACAACCGCAACCTCGTTATCATCCAGGATGATATACCGCTTGGTTCGCTCAATAATAGCGGTGATATCCGAGGCAATCATATTCTCGCCCTCGCCAAGACCGATAACCAGCGGGTTATCCCGCCGCGCCGCTACAATTTCTTCCGGATTATCCATGGATACGACGCCCAAAGCATAGGAGCCGCGAATACGCTGCACCGCGGCCAGCACAGTCTGCGCAAGGTCTTCCTGCTTGCCGGTATGCAGATAGTCCACCAAATGCGCCACCGTTTCCGTATCCGTTTCAGACTGAAAGATATAGCCGTGCGCCTCCAGCCGCTCGCGCAGCTCTTTATAATTTTCAATAATTCCATTATGCACCACTGCAACTTTGCCGCTGCCATCCTTGCCGCCAAGATGCGGATGTGAATTTCGGTCAGAAGGCTCGCCATGTGTTGCCCAGCGTGTGTGGCCGATGCCGCAGGTACAGCTCAAATCTCCCTCTTCCCGAATTTTTTCTTCCAGATTTGCAATCCTCCCCTGCGCCTTGACTACATGCAGGCCGCGCTCCGTAAAAGCCGCCACACCTGCCGAGTCATATCCGCGATACTCCAGGCTATATAGTCCCTTTATCAAAATGGGCAGCGCATTTTCGTGCCCTGTAAATCCGACAATTCCGCACATAAAATATATTCCTCCAAAATACTACAAAAATGGTAACCTTCTAAATTTGGGTATAAAAATAGTGGGTTATGCATCGCTGCTTTGTTCACGCAGTCGCCCGCGTGGTTTAACAGCCTGCTTACGACCAACTCACTCGTGGCCGAAGGGCACCCGCCGAAATTTCGATTAACCCTTCCCTCGTCAACTGCGGTACCGGCTGCATCGCAGTTCTGGCGCTTTACCATGATGCAATTGTTCTTCTTTTCTCACCTCCTTAAACAGGTAAAAAACGGGGTGGATGCGAAAACCACATCCACCCCCCGCTTGCGTTTTTTATTATACGACAGATTCAATCACTTTGGCAACCTTTTTTGTCAAAGTCTCCACCTGCACGCTGTCCCTGCCTTCGACCATTACGCGCACCAGCGCCTCTGTGCCGGAGGGACGCACCAAAATGCGGCCGTTTTCACCCAGCTCTTCGCTTGCAGCGGCAATAGCAGCCTTGATTTCCGGCAGCTCCTGCAACGTTGCCTTTTTATCATTCGGCACCTTAACGTTTACCATAAGCTGCGGCCACGGCACAACCTCTGCCGCAATCTCCGAGCATTTTCTTCCGCTCTCCTTCAGAATGGACATAAACTGCAGCGCAGTCAGCTCGCCGTCGCCCGTAGACGCATACTCAAGGAAGATCACATGTCCAGACTGCTCTCCGCCCAGAATATAGCCCTTTTGCAGCATCATTTCCAGCACATAACGATCGCCTACGTTAGAGGTTTCGATTCGCATGCCGTTCTTTTCCGCATAGGCATGCAGTCCCATGTTGGACAGCACCGTAGCTACAAATGCGCCGCCGCGCAGTTTCCCCTGCTTTTTCATGTGCGCAGCACACACTGCCATAATACGGTCTCCATCAAGCTCTTCGCCGGTTTCATCCACAATCAGGCAGCGGTCGGCATCGCCGTCAAACGCCACACCCAAATCAAACTCGCCGTTTTTAACGCGCTCCTTCAGTTTGTCCAGATGGGTAGAACCGCATCCATCATTAATATTCACGCCGTCGGGCTCATTGTACCGGATTTCCGCCTTGCACTCCACTAGGCGCATCAAACGCCGGATCGTCGTCGAAGACGCACCGTTGGCGCAGTCCACCGCTACGCGCAGACCGGACAGATCGCTCTGTATGGTTTCCGCCAGATGGTCGGTATATTCCACAACCGGATCAATCTCACTGCCAATCACACGGCCAAGTTTTTCATGCGTTACCTTGGGAATAGACTCAAAATTATCAATCAGGTCTTCAATCTTGGCCTCAGTCTCATCGGGCAGTTTATATCCGTTGCCGGCAAAAATCTTAATGCCGTTATATTCAAACGAATTATGGCTGGCCGAAATGACAATACCGGCGTCCGCCTTGTGCTTGATCGTCAAAAATGCTACCGCAGGCGTGGGAATCACGCCCAGCAGTTCCACATCCGCTCCCACCGAGCAAATGCCTGCAACCAGCGCATTTTCCAGCATATCCGAAGAGATGCGCGTATCCTTGCCAATCAGCAGTTTGGCCTTTCTGTTCTGCGCCGATTCCTGCGTCAGCTCATAGGCTGCCGCCGCGCCGATTTTAAACGCCAGCAGCGCATCCAGTTCCGAATTCGCTACGCCGCGAACACCGTCTGTTCCAAAATATCTACCCAATATAAACACCTGACTTTCTTATTTTAAACGGCAGCCTTACAGCATTTGCTGCCCGTCTGATGGCTCCATATCCAAATGGCGGTACGCCTGTACGGTTACGCATCGCCCGCGCGGCGTCCGGCTCAAAAAGCCGATCTGCATCAGATACGGCTCATATACATCTTCCAGCGTAATGGCTTCTTCGCCAATCGTCGCCGCAAGGGTTTCCAGTCCAACCGGTCCCCCGCCATAATTCAGTATAATGCTTTTCAGCATCCGCCGGTCAACATTATCCAGTCCGAGCTCGTCAATCTCCAACGCCTTGAGCGCCATCCCTGCGCTCTTTTTATCAATCGTTCCGCTGCCGCGCACCTGCGCAAAATCACGGACGCGCCGCAGCAGCCGGTTGGCAATGCGGGGCGTACCGCGGCTACGCCGCGCAATCTCCATCGCGCCTTCCTGCTTGCAGGGCACGTTTAAAATTGCCGCCGAACGGGTGACAATATCGCACAGTTCTTCGGGCGAGTACAGCTCCAGACGCAGCATCACGCCAAAACGGTCACGCAGCGGGCTTGTCATCTGCCCCGCCCGCGTGGTCGCGCCAATCAATGTAAAACGCGGCAAATCCAAACGAATCGAACGCGCCGAAGGGCCCTTGCCGATGATAATATCCAGCGCGTAATCTTCCATCGCCGGATAAAGAATTTCCTCCACCGAACGATCCAGTCGATGAATTTCGTCGATAAACAAAATATCATTTTCTGAAAGGTTTGTCAATAACGCCGCCAAATCTCCCGCTTTTTCAATCGCGGGACCGCTTGTTACGCGGATATTGACGCCCATTTCGTTCGCAATAATGCCCGCCAGCGTTGTTTTGCCAAGTCCAGGCGGTCCATACAGCAGCGTATGATCCAACGGCTCTCCACGCATCTTTGCGGCTTCAATATACACGCTGAGGTTTTCCTTGGCCTTTACCTGACCGATGTAATCCCCCATCGTCTTAGGACGAAGCGAATTTTCCGTTTCATCCTCGCTCAGCTGGCGGGTCGAAACAATGCGCTCGTCATCGGCCATACCGCCGGAGAATTCAATACTCAAGCGTACACTCCCTTACTGCTTCATCAGCTTCTTCAAGCACTGACGGATGATTTCCTCTGCCTCCATGTGCGCGGCGTCCAGTCCTTCCATCGCATGCAGCGCTTCTGCCTGGCTGTATCCCAGCACCATCAGCGCTGCAACCGCCTCCTGCGTGTGGTTGACCCCGCCATTTGCTGCGGCGGCAGCCACAGTTGCAGAAACGCCGCCCGAAACGGTCTCCAGCTGTTCCTTACTCATCTTGTCCTGCAGCTCCAGAACAATGCGCTGCGCAATTTTTTTGCCGACTCCAGGCGCCTGCGTTAGCATTTTCACATCGCCCGTGATGATAGAAAGCGCCAGCCGGTCTGGCGGAGCGACAGAAAGAATGGACAGCGCCGCCTTCGGTCCCACGCCAGAAACGCCGGTCAGCATTTCAAAACAGGAAAGCTCCTCTTCATCAATAAATCCGTATAGTTCAAAAATACCCTCACGCACGTTTAAATATGTCATCAGCCGCGCACGGGTGCCAACTTTCAGTTTTCCAATCGTATTCTGTGAGGCATGGCATGCATATCCTACGCCCCCGCAATCAATGACGGCCATTCCCTGCCGCAGCAGGGCAACCGTTCCTTCTACATAATAAAACATTTACAATAAGCCCTCATATCGCATTGCCTGCCTGGAATGTCCATGGCAGATCGCCAGAGCCAACGCATCCGCTGCGTCATCCGGCCGCGGCAGCTTGGTAAGATGCAGAATGCTTTTCGTCATTTCCATCATCTGCTGTTTTTCCGCGCTGCCATATCCTACAACAGCCATTTTTACCTGATTTGGGGTATAGGATACCGGATGCAGCCCCTTCTGCGCCAGGGCCAGCAAAATCACGCCCCGTGCCTGCGCCACCTGAATGCCCGTTGTGACATTTTTGGAGAAGAACAGTTCCTCTATCGCAACCTCATCCGGATGAAACGTATCCACCAGCGTACCGATATCCTCATATATCTCGCACAGCCGCAAATGCATCGGCTGGCCCGGCGCTGTTTTTACCGCGCCATACTGCACCGGTGTAAATTTAAATTTCTCATAGCGGACGACGCCATAGCCAATGGTGCCGTAGCCCGGGTCAATTCCAAGAATCGTCATATCTGTACAACCCCAGTTCATTAACCGATGTATTATACCATAAATACGGTTTTTGCGCAATATCCGTGCAAAAAAAAGAGCGGCTATGCCGCCCTTTTTCCTATGCGCCAACCCCAATGCCAAGACGGTCCAGTTCTTCCTGCAGCAAACGTTCGCTTTCTTCATCAAAAAACAGCCAACTCATATCCACAACGCGCACCTTGCCGTTTATCAGTTCAAACTCGTTGTAATAGGTGCCCGTCATGCCTTCTCTGCCAGCAGTACGGAACTGCACCACACCATTTTCTGCCTTGGGCAAATCGCTGATGCAGAATGCATAAAGCTTGCTGTCCAGCATCACATCAAGCGAACCGTCCTCGCTAACCCTTGCTATCTGGTCGCCATAATGATCCTGCTCATGCACCCGAATGCGCACACCTGCATCATGCGTTACAACATAAAGCGCCCCTGTCACCGTATCACGGGCATAGTCTGTCACAGGCCGTCCGGTCAGCTGCTTCAGCCGTCCGCCCTCCTGCATGTAAAATCCAGATTCGCCCCAGAAATAAGTACCGTTGTGGCCCGTCAGCGCCATCGCGTGATAATAGGGCGCATAGTCCGACTCCGACACCTGCATATCCATTGGAACCGTATAATGGTCAAGCACTTCTCCACCGACTGCGTCTACATAATAAATCTCCGCGCCCTTCCAATCTGTCTTCTGCGCAATCCAGCCCCTGCCCGTGCAGTAATAGGGTTCCGCGCCTTCCGGCAGTGCATCCATCGCGGTCAGGCGCGTCATTACCACAGCAGCCTCTGCGCGCGTCAGGGCTCCATCAGGGCGAAAGGTCCCGTCCGGATAGCCGTTCATCAGCCCCAGTCCCGCGCACATACAGATGGCCCACTGGTCATCCTCGGTCACATGTGAAATATCCGAAAAGGCAAATACGCTGTGACCCGCCGCTTTCTCTGTGCGAGAGAGCAGCCGCGCCAGTTCGCGCCGCGGCATGGCGGCATCCATCACCGCTTCGTCAGGCCGCCATTCGCCGTCCAGCAGCAGGTCATTTTCCCGCGCAATCTGATAATATGGCTGCCACCAGGCCGCTCCCTGCGCCCGTTCCGGCAGCTTCCAGCCGCCCGCCCGCGCCAGCAGCGCAAGCGCCTGTGACCGCGTCAGGGCATCTTCCGGTCGGAAGGAGCCGTCCGGTTCACCTTCAAACACTTTTTCCTGCGCCATTTTCTCAACATACGGCTGTGCCCAATGCGTTTGTGGTACATCCTGAAAAGCAGCGCCTGCCATTACCGTGCCAAGCGCCAGGCAAACCAACATACTGATACATTTTTTCATACCGCCATGCCTCCTTCTGTCTGTTATTGATTTCAGTATAACATGAAAAGCGGCGAACGTAAACAGGTTCGCCGCTTTCGTCAGTTTGTATTTTTAATCCGTTCTGCCGCAAGCAGAATGCCCATTTTACCCGAAGAGTACGTCAGGCCGCCCTGCATATAGCACACATACGGCTCGCGCATCGGCGCATCGGCCGAAAGCTCAATCGAGGCGCCCTGTATAAACGCGCCGGCAGCCATGATAACAGGATCGTCATAACCGGGCATTGCCCATGGTTCGGGCGTAACAAAGGAGTCCACCGGCGCACCGGCCTGAATCCCCTCACAGAAACGGCGCAGCGGGTCAGGAGCGCCAAACGCAATGGTCTGAATGATATCATACCGCGGCTCCTCTGCCTTTGGGCTGACCTCATAGCCGAGTTTTTCCATCACTTTCGCACAGAAAATGGCGGTTTTGAGCGCCTGCGCCGTGGTATGCGGCGCCAAAAACAACCCCTGATACAGCAGCCGGTTCTGCCCCATCGTGCAGCCGCACTCGCCGCCGATGCCCGGCGCAGTCAGCTTGTAGGACGCATTCTCCACCAGATCGGCTCTGCCTGCAATATAGCCGCCGGTCGGGGCAAGTCCGCCGCCCGGGTTTTTGATAAGCGAACCTGCAATCAAATCCGCGCCCACCTGCGTCGGTTCGATTTCTTCGGTAAACTCGCCGTAGCAATTATCTACCATCACTGCGGCGCCCGGGTTCACCGCATGCACCGTTTCGCATATTTTACCAATCTCTGCACAGGACAGCGTTTCGCGCACTGCATACCCTCTGCTGCGCTGAATGAACACCAGCTTAATCTTCGGGTCTTTGGCGGCCTCTGCAATGGCAGGCAAATCCGGTCTGCCGTTTTGCAAATCCACCTGTTTATAGCCGATGCCGTACTGTTTCATACTGCCGCAGTAATCGCCCGTAATTGTATTTTGCAGCGTATCATAGGCTGGGCCAGTCACAGACAGCACGGTATCCCCCGTCTTCACTGCCGAAAACATGGCGCAGGACAGTGCATGCGTACCGTTGACAAATCCAATGCGTACAAGCGCCGCTTCCGTACCGAAAATATCGGCATAAATACGATCAAGCGCATCCCGCCCAAAATCATCGTATCCATAGCCCGTTGTTCCGGCAAAAAAGTTGTCCGACACGCGATTTTTCCCAAATGCCGCAAGCACTTTTTCGGTATTGCGATCGCAAATTTCTTCAATGCGCGCAAAGTACGGCATAATTTCGCGCTCAGCCTCACGGCCGAGCGCGCGAATTTCCTCAGATATTTTTAAGTTTTCTGGCATATCATTCTTCTCCCAAGACAGATCGCCCATCCGGCAGCACAAACCATGCTTCATCGGGCGCCTCATTTTCCAATTCTCTGACGGTGACCTGACGGGCCAATACGTCTCCGCTGTAAAAGGAAGCGGTTTTCAGCAACCCTGTAACAGCAGATATATAATACACACAGCGATATTCTCCCTGCTCAAATGTTACACGGATACACGGCTCAAAATCCACATCCTGCCTTCCGGCCTCTGTCAGAACGATTCCGTCACGCAGCACATCCTCATAAGTAGGCAGCATCGCAGCCATATCGTCGGTAAAACTTCCCGTTTTCCCTTCATATGCCGCCGTTTCTCCGGCATTCCAGGCATAAATAACATCGCCTGTTCGCAGCAATGCGCTTTGCACCGTGCCGGCCGCATTGACGGAATCCGTACGCACTGCGCCGCCCCGCACATATTGCCGGCATGTCAAAACCGAAGATTTTCCGCTATAATACAGCGTATTTTCAATTTTACAGCTATATTCTGTCGGTCTCCGCAGCGAAGCAATGACCTTGAGCGCATTGTCCGTCCCAATTTCCACATCGGCCACGCTCTGCGCCGTCAGCCACTGGCTGCCATCGCTGATGACGGGCGCGTTTTCCGTCCCATCCGGCAGAATAATACCGGTATCCCGCTCACGCAGCACCCCTGCGGATATTGCAAAACTGACAAACAGCAGTACTACCAGCACACCGGCGCCTATGGCCGCCAGCTGCGGTGCGGAAAACTTATGCCGCGGTTTCACGGTGCAAACGGTGCAGGACCATCCGCGCACCGGCCAAAATAATGCGCAATTTCCTGCACAATACGCGCAGAGGTCTTGCCATCTCCATAGGGGTTAACAGCATGCGCCATCGCTGTATAGGCCGACGGGTCATCAAACAGCTCACGCGCCATCCGCACAATGTTCTGCTGTTCTACGCCTGCCAGCTTAACCGTGCCCGCCTCAATCGCTTCGGGACGCTCCGTCTCTCTGCGCAGCACCAGCACAGGCTTACCAAGGCTGGGGGCTTCCTCCTGCAATCCGCCCGAGTCGGTCATAATCAGATAGCACCGTGCCATCAGGTTGTGCATCTCATCCACCGCAAGCGGGTGAATCAGATGAATCCGCTCATTTCCGCCCAGGAATTTTTCCGCAGTTTCCCGCACATACGGACTCAAATGCACCGGATAAACAAAATGCACGTCCGGATAAGCTGCGCTCAGTTCCGCAATCGCTCTGCAAATATTCTCCAGCGGTTCACCGTAATTTTCACGCCGGTGCGCGGTAACCAGCACAACGCGGTTCTTCTCAAAATCCAGTTTTTTCAGCTGCTCATCGCGGAAGGTAAAGTCCTCGCGAACAGTCATGTGAATCGCATCCACAACGGTGTTGCCAACAATGCTGACGCCCTCCGTAATACCTTCCCTTGCCAGATTATCTCTATTCCGCGGGGTCGGCGCAAAGTGCAGCGTCGCAATCTGGCCGGTCAGCTTGCGGTTGATTTCTTCAGGGAAGGGCGAGTACTTGTCAAATGTGCGCAGGCCCGCTTCCACATGTCCAACAGGAACCTTGTGATAAAACGCTGCCAGCGCGCCGGCAAACGTTGTCGACGTATCGCCATGCACCAGCACAATATCCGGCTGCGCCTGTTCCAGCACTTCGTCCAGGCCGTGCAGGCTTTTTTCCGTAATCAGCGCCAGCGTCTGCCGCGGCTGCATGATATTCAGGTCATAATCCGGTTTAATATGAAAGATATCCAGCACCTGATCGAGCATTTCCCTATGCTGCGCAGTTACGCAGACAATCGGCTCGGTCATTTCGTTCTGCGCAAGCGCATGCACCAGCGGCGCCATTTTAATGGCCTCCGGTCTTGTGCCGAATACCGTCATCACCTTAATTTTCTTCATTTTCCGTTTTCTCCTTTTGCTCATCCTCGGCCTTTTCCGCATCCTGCTCCGCTTCACTGGCATGCTTTCCCCAGTGCTCGGCTCCGTAAATCACGCACGCGCCAACCAGGATTGCCACCAGTACGGCCAACAGCAGGAAAATAGCCTTGACTTCGCCGGACGAAGTCAGCACCACAGCAGTCAGGCCCAGCGTCGCGCTGATCGCATACAAAATAGCAACCGCCTGCTTTTGGTTAAAGCCCATATCAATCAGTTTATGATGAACATGTCCGCGGTCGGGGCTCATCGGGCTGCGGCCCGCCGCTACACGGCGGATAATTGCGTTTGCCGTATCAAAAATCGGCAGGCCGAG
>NZ_JBMNUP010000029.1:0-16738 GCF_050946325.1 Agathobaculum sp.
TTATCGCCTTGGGTTTACCGAGGCGAACATCATTACGCTGTATATTTTAGGGGTCATGCTGGTCTCGGTTTGGACGCAAAGTTCGGTTTGCAGTTTCCTTGCCTCTATTGCCAGCGTGCTGACCTTTAACTTCTTTTTCACGGTGCCGAGGTTTTCCCTGCGGGCCTATGACAGTGCGTATCCGGTCACGTTTCTGGTAATGTTTCTGGCGTCGCTGCTGACCGGCTCGCTGGCGAGCCGTCTGAAACTGCATGCCAAACGCTCGGCACAGGTAGCCTGGCGCACCAAGCTTTTATTTGAGACCAATCAGAATCTGCAAAAAGCGCATACACAGCAGGAGATCATCTCCATTACGGCAAAACAGCTGCGGAAGATTTTTCAGCGGGATATCGCCGCCTATCAAACGGACGGGACCGGACTGCTGGGACCGGAACTGTTTCTGACGGAAGCCGGCGCGCCGGCAGAGCGATACAAGACAGTGCAGGAGCGGGCGGTGGCGCAGTGGGTGCTTACCAATAACAAGCGGGCGGGCGCCGGAACGGAAACGCTGCCGGACGCCTGCTGTACCTATCTCTCTGTCCGGACCGGAGAGCAGGTATACGGCGTGGTGGGCGTTGCGGCTTCGGACAAGCCGCTGGATTCTTTTGAGAACAGCATTCTGCTTTCCGTGCTGAGCGAATGCGCGCTGGCGCTGGAAAACCAGAAGAACCTGGAGGAAAAAGAGGCGGCTGCGGTTTTGGCCAAGAACGAGCAGCTCCGCGCCAATCTGCTGCGCTCCATTTCGCATGATTTGCGCACGCCGCTCACATCGATTTCGGGAAATGCCAGCAACCTGCTGTCCAACGGGGAAATGTTTGACGATAAGACCAAAAAACAGATGTATGCCGACATCTACGATGATACAATGTGGCTGATTAATCTGGTGGAAAATCTGCTTTCCGTCAGCCGGCTGGAGGAGGGGGGAATGCATCTGCGCCTGTCAACCGAGCTGGTAGACGAAGTGGTTGCGGAGGCGCTGCGCCATATGAACCGCCGGAGCGTGGAATACCGGCTGCATGTGCAGGGCGGGGAGGAATATCTGCTGGCACAGATGGACGCCAAGTTGATTGTGCAGGTGCTGATTAATATGATAGACAATGCGATCAAGTACACGCCGCCGGGGTCGGAAATCAGCATCAGCTGGAAGCGTCGGGGCGGTTTTGTATATGTTTCTGTGGCGGATAACGGACCGGGTATTCCGGATGCTGCCAAGCCGCATATTTTCGATATGTTTTACAGCGCGTCCAGCCGGATTGCCGACAGCCGCCGGAGCATGGGGCTTGGGCTTGCGCTGTGCAAATCCATCGTGAATGCGCATGGGGGAGAGATCGCCGTATCCGACCGCAGGCCGCATGGAACGATTTTTACATTTTCTGTACCTGCGGGGGAGGTGGAACTGCATGAATAAACCGCTGATTCTGGTGGTGGAGGACGACGCGCCCGTCCGCAATCTGATCACGACGACGCTCAAAGCGCACGATTATCGTTTTTTGACGGCAGCAAACGGAGAAGCTGCTGTGTTGGAGGCGTCTTCGCATAATCCGGAGATTATTCTGCTTGATTTGGGATTGCCCGATATGGACGGCACAGAGGTGATTCATAAAGTGCGCTCATGGTCCAACCTGCCGATTATCGTAATCAGTGCGCGCAGTGAGGACGCCGATAAAATTGAAGCGCTGGATGCCGGTGCGGATGACTACCTGACCAAGCCGTTTTCGGTGGAAGAACTTCTTGCGCGGCTGCGGGTGACACAGCGGCGGCTGGCAGCTTTGCCGGCCGGTGCAGGGAACACGGAAGCCGTGTTTGTCAATGGCAGGCTCAGGGTGGATTATGCGGCCGGCTGCGCTTTCCTGGGCGATCAGGAGCTGCATTTGACGCCCAGCGAATATAAGCTGCTGTGCCTGCTTTGCAAAAACGTGGGCAAAGTGCTGACGCATACCTTCCTTACCCAGCAGATCTGGGGAAGAAGCTGGGAAAATGATATCGCCTCCCTCCGCGTATTTATGGCAACGCTGCGCAAGAAGCTGGAAAAAGAGCAGGGCTCGCCGCAGTATATACAAACTCATATTGGCGTGGGCTACCGGATGCTGCGCGTAGAATAAAAAGGGATTGATGCATATCGCATCAATCCCTTTTTGGTGTGTGCAGCGTGCTCAATAATTTTCAGCGCGGACTTCAAAGAAGGCCTGCGGGTGATTGCATACAGGGCACTGTTCCGGCGCTTTGACAGCCAGCACCATATGGCCGCAGTTGCGGCATTCCCACAGGGTTACGCCGCTTTTTTCAAAGACCTCCTTGGCCTCTACGTTGTGCAGCAGCTTGCGGTAGCGCTCCTCGTGGGTCTTTTCAATGGCGGCAACGCCGCGGAACTGCTCGGCCAAATCATGGAAGCCCTCCTCGTCCGCCTCGCGCGCCATCCGGTCATACATATCGGTCCATTCGTAGTTTTCGCCCTCGGCCGCGTGGAGCAGGTTTTCTGCCGTATCGCCCAGCTCGCCCAGCGCCTTAAACCACAGCTTGGCATGCTCCTTTTCGTTTTCCGCAGTTTTCAAAAAGATCTCGGCAATCTGTTCAAAACCGGCTTTTTTGGCAACAGAGGCGAAATAAGTGTATTTGTTGCGGGCCTGAGATTCGCCGGCAAAAGCTTCCCACAGGTTCTTTTCCGTTTTGCTGCCCGCAAAAGGATTTTTTGCAGGCGCCGCGGGCGCGTCCTCAATTTTAACGAATTTATCTGCCCCCTGCTGGCAGACAGGGCATTTGAAATCGGGGGTCATGGGACCTTCGTGAATATATCCGCAAACGGTGCATTTCCATTTTTCCATATGTTTTCCTCCTTGTATTCGTATGCTACCTTAGCGGCAAAGCAGGTTCCGCAGTACACGCGAGGATACTGGGGGAATCCTGTATTTGCGCCTGTATCATTTCCGTGTTCTTCTTCTGAGATACTGACAGAGACGTCGGTGCTGCCGGCAGCTTTCCGTCTTTCTGTACTGATGATACAGCGTTCCCGAAGAAATTACCGTGATAAAGTCACCTTAATGATGGCCGCCGCATTCGTCGGCATGCGCATGCTCGTGGCAGACAGAACCGGTGGAAACCAGCTCGCCGCGCAGATAGGCCTCTACGGCAGCGCGGGCATCGCCCTGGGCGCCTACAATGACCTCAACGCCGCGTTCGTTGAAGATATCCACGGCGCCGCCGCCCATGCCGCCGGAGATGATGACCTGCGCGCCGTTGTCCGCCAGGAAATTGGGCAGGAAACCGGGACGGTGGCCGGGATTGGGGATGGAATTTTCCGCGGTGATTTTGCCGTCTGCGGTGTCAAAGAGGATAAAATTTTCACAATGGCCAAAGTGGCCGGCAACGGTGGAACCCATAGCTGCAACTGCAATTTTCATGATACATTTCTCCTTTTTATAAATCAAGCAATTTGCTTGTGGTTTCAAAAATAGCCTTCAGCGCATCTCTGGCGGGGCAATCTATATCGGCAAGGCTCTTGCCGGCGTTGATTGCCTCGGACGCATGCGGATCATAAGGGATGACGCCGGCAAAGGGGATTTGCTCTGCCTGACAAAATGCACGAATGGTTTCGGTATTTTCCGGACTGACGTCCCATTTGTTTACGCAGACGGCAAGCTTTGTCTGGAAGGTTTGAGCGGTCTGCACCAGACGCTGCAAATCGCTGATGCCGGAAAGACTCGGCTCGGCCACGACCAGCACAAGGTCCATGCCGCTGACAGAGGAAATGACCGGACAGCCGATGCCGGGCGAGCCGTCCACGATGGCAAGCGCGGCGTCCTCGGGCGCATTTTTCAGCATGGCCATTTTGACCTCGGTCACAAGTTTTCCGGAATTGCCGCGGCCCATCTTCAGGCGCGCGGTGGACAATACCCCGCCGTCCAGGTAGAGTTCTTTTTGTCCGGCTATATCTTCGGCCAGACGAACCGCGCCCTGCGGGCAGACGTGGGCGCAGACGCCGCAGCCTTCGCAGGCATATTCGTTCACCTGATATTTGCCGTCCCGCCGGATGAGCGCGTCAAACCGGCAGTGGGACTGACAAAGGCCGCAGCCTGTGCATTGCGCGGGATCAATCACCGCCTTGTCCCCGCCCAGGAAAGCGGTTACAGCAGGCGGAGCAGTCTGCGCGTTTACCAGATGGAGGTTGGGCGCGTCCACGTCGCAGTCTGCCATGGCCTTTGCGCGGGCAAAGCGGATGAATGCGGCGGCGGTTGTGGTTTTTCCGGTGCCGCCCTTGCCGCTGAGAATCAACAGACGTTTCATACCGCGCCTCCAATCTGTGCGAGCAGACGAGCGAACTGCTCGTTTACCGCGGCGTTTTGCTGCAAAGCAAGCTGCCCGCGGGCAGCCAGCGCGGCGATTGCAGGGTCATAGGGAATACGGGCCAGAATGGGAAGCTGGTGTGCCCTGCAAAAATCCTCCAGCGGGGGATAGGGACTGAGCTGTTTGTTGATAACGACGCCGCAGGGTTTGTGCAGCAGCGCGGTCAGCTCGCAGACCATCTGAAAATTATGGAAGCCGAAGGCGGTTGGCTCGGCCACCAGGATGCAGTAGTCCGCGCCCATCACACTTTCCATGACCGAGCAGGCGCTGCCCGGCGGGCAGTCGATGATGGTGAGCCCCTCCGCCTGCCGGAGCGCCGCACGGATGATGGGAACGCCGGAAGCCTCGCCGGGATTTAAGATACCGGTCACCACGCGGATATTTCCGGCCATGCCGGTTTCCAGCATGCCGATGGGCTTTTCCGTTTCGGAAACGGCGCCTTCCGGACATACCAGCGCGCAGCCGCCGCAGCTGTGGCACACTTCGGGAAAGACTACGGGTTTTTCTTTGACATACATCAGTGCATGAAAGCGGCAGAACGATACGCATTTTTTGCATCCGGTACATTTTTCGGCGTTAAAAGCCGGAAGCAACGTACATACCGCCGTTTGCTGCACGTTTTGCGGTTTGAGGAACAGGCGGCCGTTCGGTTCCTCCACATCACAGTCAATATAGGTTGCTTTGTCGGCTGCGGCCGCCAGGTTGACTGCGACCATTGTTTTTCCGGCGCCGCCCTTGCCGCTTAAACAGGCGATTTTCATTGTATGCCGTGAAAACCGCCGTGGAACTGTGTCAGTTCGGGCAGTTTTCCCTCCTGCAGAGCGGCCAGATTTTCTGCGGCAGTCTGGCAGAGCGATTTGTAAATCTTCATGCCGGCCGCCTGAAACACTTCTGCCGCGTTCTGTCCGCAGCGGACGGTGATCAGAACGTCGGCTGCGTTGTCCACCAGAAACTGCGCGGCCTGAATGCCTGCGCCGCCCTGAGCCTGCGCCGCAGGGTTTTCTGCTATGGTCTCTTTCCCGTCTTCCCAGAACAGGAAATAGGGCGCCCGCGCCAGAACAATACAGACGTCCTGCTGGTTTTCATCCAGCGGTATGGCAATTTTCATCACAACAATCCTCCTCGTCGGTCGGTTTCATGCAGCCAATGCGGTGCCTGCGGCAGCCGCCGCAGGCGCAGAATTCTTCGCTGCCATCGCAAAGCTGATAATCTCCGCCTTCTATGCGGAGCGGGCGGCCGTCCACCAGCGCTTCTGCCAGTTTTTTTCTGGCGGCGGTGTAAATCGCCTGCACCGTTGTGCGCGCCACCTGCATATAATTGCTGCATTCCTCCTGCGAAAAACCCTGCCTGTCAATCAGGCGGATGGCTTCAAATTCGTCTACCGTCAGGATGACCGCAGGATTGCAGGCAGAACCTTCCGTTGGCAAAAATTCTTTCCAACGCGGCATTTGGCACACCCTTCTGCACTTTTTTGGCCGTGGCATTGGTCGTACCTCCTTGCATACAGTGTGTCTGACGGCTTGGCTCAGAGCCAAAACCATTGCTGACATATGTCGCTTATTGCTTTTAGTATAGCACGTTTCTGGCATATGTCAACTATATAATTGACATATGACGAAAATAACAGAAAACCTGCCGCTTGCAATCTGCGAGGCGGGAATTTATAATAAAATCAGGCTGCCGTGCAGAAGAAATCGTGGTTTTGGCAGGTTTTGGCAAGTATTGAATTGGGGAGGAACCGATTATGGAGAAAAAGTCTGCGCTGATTACCGGCGCTGCGTCAGGGATTGGCAGAGCGTGCGCAGAGCGCATGGCGCGGGAAGGATACGGCGTTGTTGTGGCGGACTGGAATCTGGCCGGCGCGGAGGAAGTTGCAGCCGGTATCTGTGCGGAAGGGCTGTCCGCGATTGCGGTATGCATGGACGTTTCTGACGAGCAGGCGGTCGAAGCGGGATTTGACCGCATGGTGGAGGAATACGGCGGCTGCGATTTGGTGATGTCCAACGCCGGCATACAGATCGTCCATCCGTTTGAGGAGTATCCGTTTTCTGACTGGCGCCGGATGATGGCGGTTCATGCAGACGGTGCGTTTCTGGTCTCCCGTGCGGCATTCCGCCGGATGAAGCGTTCTGGAAAAGGCGGACGGATTGTGTTCACGGGTTCGGTGCAGTCCTTTGTGGGGTCCAAGCTGAAAGAACCCTATAACTTTGCCAAGCACGGCGTGGCAGGACTGGCCAAGGCGATTGCCAGAGAGGGCGCAGAAGACCATATTTATACCTATACGATTTGCCCCAGCTTCATCAGAACGCCGCTGGTGGATAAACAGATTCCGGAGCAGGCGGCTTCGCTGGGCATCAGCGAGGAAGAGGTGGTCAGAAACATCATGCTGCGCGATACGGTAGACGGTGTGTTTACCACGGTAGAGGATGTGGCCAATACGCTGGCATTTCTGGCCAACGACCAGGGCGCGCTCACCGGACAGTCGATCCGGCTGACGCACGGCTGGGCGATGCAGTAAGGAGGGACGTATGGAAAAAGTTGCGGTATTTGGCGCGGGCACAATCGGGTCCTGTCAGGCGACGCTGCTCATCGGCCACGGCCTGCCCTGTACGGTAATCGGGCATTCCGAACAGGGCCTTGCGCGCTGCCGCGGGGCGGTGGAGCAGAACTGGGATGATTTGATTGCCCAGGGACTGGCATCGGCGCGCAACAAGGCGGCGGCAATGCGGCTGCTGACGATTACCAACGATGCGGAAGCGCTGTCCGGCTGCACGTTTGTATTTGAAGCGGTGGCAGAGGACACTGCGGTCAAACAGCAGGTCTATCGTGCGATTGAAGCGCATGCTGCGCCGGAAGCCGTCATCGCGTCCTGCACCTCCTCCATTGACGCGGGCATCCTGGCCGGATTGACCGCGCGGCCTGACCGGCTGCTGATTGCGCATCCGTTTCAGCCGGTGCATATGCTGCCGCTGGTGGAAGTGGTGCGGCATGATGGCACATCGGAGCAGACGCTTGCGCGCACAACGGCGCTGCTGGAAACGCTGCACCGGCAGGTGGTGGTGCTGCACCGCAGTGTGCCGGGCTTTCTGGTCAACCGGTTTGCGCAGGCGCTTTTCCGCGAATCCATTTACCTGATTGAGCAGGGCGTAACGACTGCGGCGGATATCGACAGGGCGATCAAATATGCCGTCGGTATGCGGTATACGTCCATCGGCCTGCTGGAATATTTTGATGCAGTGGGATTTGGACTGGAAAAAGCCATTGCGGAAAATGTTTATCCCAGCCTGTGCGATGAAACGGCCATCCAGCAGACGGTGCTGGAGGGACTGCGGACAGGAAAGACCGGACAGGCCGCCGGAGCGGGGCTCTATGACTGGTCCCAAAAGGATGAAGATGATTTTCGCTATCGCAAACAGTGCCCGTATTTTGACGGTGTCAGGGAATGGACGATGCCGGAGTAAGAGGCGGCATCAATTGCGGAAGAACGGCATTATAAAGGCATCGACTGGACGCGCGGCGGGCGTGTCAATGCGGAAGCGTTGGCATGTCTGCCGCGTTTTGCGCAGTCATACGCCGAGAAGATACAGGCCGTTGTATTCTGCGGCGTCGGATAACCAGGCAAGCAGGATCTGGGAGTCTGCGGGCTTTTCTTTTTTTAACTTTTCTATGATACACATGGTTTGCTCCAGCGTGTAGTAGTTGATTCCGCAATAGTCCACGGGCCCGCACTCGCCGTTTGGGTAGTAACCGCCTTGAAAGATTTCTCCGTATATGGCATAAAAGGTGTTCATATCGTCGCCATAGAGATAAAGAGAATCCTCTTTAAAATGATGGATGTCTTCGTCTCCGATAGATATGATTTTTTCCAAGGAAGCGCCTCGCTCTAATTTACACATCTGGAACTCCACAAAGTCAGAACCGCCGAATGCGCGTCTCTCTTCCTGTGATGCAAATGTATGAAACAACATCGCTTTTCCTCCTGAGTGCTGCGTATAAAATTTGGAACCGCAGCACATTCGTATATTTATACCAGTATAGCATTGTAAGACAAAAAAAGCTTGCTTTATCTTTTGATAAAGCAAGCTTTTTGGTGGACCTGAAGAGATTCGAACTCTCGACCTCTCGGATGCGAACCGAACGCTCTCCCAACTGAGCTACAGGCCCATAGTCTTTTGTTTTGCGTGTTCAGCAGTTTGAAACAACTGCCCTTGACAAGTTATAATTATACATGTAGAATAAACACATGTCAAGCGTTTTTTGGAGCGTTTGTCAAAAAAAGCGTGCATCAGCCAGATGCGCCAAAAGGAGAATGAAAAATGAAAAACAGCGAAAAGACCATGGAAAAAATCGTTGCCCTGTGTAAGGGACGCGGCTTCGTCTACTCCGGTTCGGAGATTTACGGCGGCCTTGCCAATACATGGGACTATGGCCCGCTCGGCGTGGAGTTCAAAAACAACGTCAAGGCTGCGTGGCGCAAGAAGTTCGTGCAGGAAAGCCCGTACAATGTTGGTTTGGATGCGGCCATCCTGATGAATCCGACCACTTGGGTCGCGTCGGGCCATGTCGGCGGTTTTTCCGATCCGCTGATGGACTGCAAGGAGTGCAAGGAGCGCTTCCGCGCAGATAAGGTGATTGAGGACTGGTGCCAGGAGAACAATTTCGACCTCGGCCGAAGCGTGGACGGTATGAGCCAGACTGAGATGAAGGCTTTCATTGATGAGCATGAGATTGCCTGCCCGACCTGCGGCAAGCACAACTGGACGGATATCCGCCAGTTCAACCTGATGTTCAAGACCTTCCAGGGCGTTACCGAAAACGCAAAGAACGAGCTGTTCCTCCGTCCGGAGACGGCACAGGGCATTTTTGTAAACTTCCAGAACGTACAGCGCACCACCCGCAAGAAGATTCCGTTCGGCGTCGGTCAGGTGGGCAAGTCTTTCCGCAATGAGATTACGCCGGGCAACTTCACCTTCCGTACCCGTGAGTTTGAGCAGATGGAGCTGGAGTTCTTCTGCAAGCCGGGCACCGATCTTGAGTGGTTCAAATACTGGAAGGATTTCTGCCACCAGTGGCTGCTTGATCTCGGCATGAAGGACGAGAACCTGCGTCTGCGCGACCATGACCCCGAGGAGCTGTCTCACTACTCCAATGCGACGACGGATATCGAGTATCTGTTCCCGTTTGGCTGGGGCGAGCTGTGGGGTATTGCCGACCGCACGGATTTCGACCTGACCCAGCATCAGAACACATCGGGCGTTTCGATGGAGTACTTCGATCAGGAAGCAAACGAGAAGTATATCCCGTATGTTGTTGAGCCGTCGCTGGGCGCAGACCGCGTTGCGCTGGCCTTCCTGTGCGAAGCATACGACGAAGAAGTGGTCGGTCAGGATAAGAACGGCAAGGACGATGTCCGCACCGTACTGCGCCTGCATCCGGCGCTCGCGCCGTTCAAGGCTGCCGTGCTGCCGCTTTCCAAAAAGCTGAGCGCGCAGGCCATGCCGGTTTGGGAGAAGCTGTCCAAAAAGTTTAATGTGGACTTTGACGACGCCGGCTCGATCGGCAAGCGTTACCGCCGTGAGGACGAGATTGGCACGCCGTTCTGCATCACTGTGGACTTTGAGACCGAGCAGGATGGCTGCGTCACCGTGCGCGACCGCGATACCATGGAGCAGGAGCGCGTGAAGATTGACGATCTGACCCACTACCTTGCCAAGAAACTGGTATATTAAGAGAAAATCAACAGCAAAGCCGCCGCAATTTTGCGGCGGCTTTTTTTCGCCCGGCTTTGGCATAAAAAGCACAGCCCCCCTGCATCGCGCATACTGCACGATATGGAGCGGCGCTGTATAGCAGGGCGGAATCTGGAAATGGTCTCGATTTTCTTTCCCGTTGTACCCCGAAACGGATGGTTGTGGTATAATAGCGGCAGGCCGGTGCCGCGGAAGTGGTCTGCGGGCCTGCGGAGGGGGAAATACCGATGAACTGTATGGACAATTGCCTTGCGCTGGCGCAGGGTTTTGCAAAGGAACGCGAGCTGCTTTGGGCGCTCGGAGAGCAGACGCGGCAGCAGGTGTTTTTGGTTCTGCTGGAGCAGGAGGACCAGAACGGCGGCTTGCGCGTGGGTGAGATCGCGCAGCGGGCGCATTTATCGCGTCCGGCCGTTTCGCATCACCTGCGCATCCTGCGGCAGACCGGCATCGTCCGTCTGCGAAAGATGGGTACAAAAAGTTATTACAGCATGAATGCAGAAACAGAAATCTGGGATGAATTGCATGCTTTGCTTGGCAGAGTCTGCGCGGTGGTACATCGGGCGCAGGAGAAAGGAGCGGAAAAATGGATGTGATGCAGGCGATACAGGCGCGTCATTCCGTGCGGTGTTATACGGAACGGGCCATTGAAAAAGAGGTGCGGACGGCGCTGGAAGCGGAAATTGCCGCGTGCAACGCGGAGAGCGGGCTGCACATGCAACTGGTCACGGATGAACCGGAGGCGTTTACCGGTCTGCTGGCCCACTACGGTAAGTTTTCCGGCGTAAGGAACTATATTGTGCTGGCAGGCCCGAAAGGCGCAGGACTGGAAGAAAAAGTCGGGTATTACGGCGAGCGGGTTGCGCTGCGCGCGCAGATGCTGGGCCTGAATACCTGCTGGGTTGCATTGACATTCCGCAGAGGGAAAACGCGCTGCGTTCTGGAACAGGGAGAAAAACTGGTGTGCGTGCTGGCGGTTGGCTACGGCTGTACGCAGGGGGTGCCGCATAAAAGCAAACCGATGGAAAAATTGTGCCGCGTGACCGGACCGATGCCGGTATGGTTCCGGAACGGAATGGAGGCGGCCTTGCTGGCCCCGACGGCGGTCAATCAGCAGAAATTCTGCATCACACTGGCAGATGGAGCGGTCCGTGCGGCCGCGACCGGCGGCTTTTATGACAAGGTGGATTTGGGAATCGTCAAATACCATTTTGAGCAGGGCGCAGGCGGAGCATATGTCTTTCATAAAAAAGACTGATTGGTTGTTTTTGCGGTTTCGGTGTAAAAAAACAGGCGAATTGGCGCTTTATAACGAAAAAGAGACTGCTGAAAATTACAGCAGTCTCTTTGGGTTTATGAAAGTATACGCCGTTACAGCTGAGAAAAAACCTCGCCGATGGCATCGTGAATGACCAGGTCCGCGCGTCGGTCGGCCGGCGTTTCTGTTTTGTTAATCAGTACCAGCCTGCTGCCGCGGTAGTAGTTAATCAGGCTGGCCGCCGGATAGACCGCGAGCGAGGTGCCGCCGATGATCAGAATATCCGCGTTGGCGATGTACTCCACACTTTTGTTGATGGTGTAGTTGTCCAGACTTTCTTCGTACAGTACAACGTCCGGTTTGATCATGCCGCCGCAGGAACAGCGGGGAATGCCCTGACCTGCGGCGATGTCACGCACATCATAGGGCTTGCGGCAGCGCATGCAGTAATTGCGCAGCACGGAGCCGTGCAGTTCCAGCACTTCTCTGGAGCCTGCTTTCTGGTGCAGCCCGTCAATGTTCTGGGTGACGACGGCACGGCATTTGCCCTGCTGTTCCCATTCTGCAAGCTTGCGGTGGGCGGCGTTGGGCTGTGCGTCGAGCGCCAGCATTTTTGCACGGTAAAACCGATAAAACTCATCTGGTTCGGATAGAAAGAAAGAGTGGCTCAAAATGGTTTCGGGCGGATATTTGTACTGCTGGTTATACAGCCCGTCCACCGAGCGGAAATCCGGAATGCCGCTCTCGGTCGATACGCCGGCGCCGCCGAAGAATACGATGTTATCGCTGGCGTCGATCCATTCTTTGAGTTTTGCAACATTTGCCTCCATTTTGTATCCTCCTCTTTGGGCTGGTGCTGTCTGTCTGTAAGCAAAAGTGAGATTTTCAAGCGCTGCGGCCAAAGGGCGCGGCCCTTTCCTGCAAAACGGTTACTCGGTAAAGGTGACCTTGCCTTCCTTGCGGGGTTTGGCAGGCGTTTCCTTGGCGATGTAGCCGATGGAGGCCGAGCAGATGACAATGTGATCTTCAGGCACGCCGTATTCGGTCAGCAGGGTGCGGACTTCGGGCTTGTCGCAGGTTTCGCGGAGCTGATTGATCCAGCACGAACCGAGACCCAGCTCGGTTGCCATCAGCAGCAGGTTTTCCATGGCGGCGGCGCCGTCCACAAAGGCATGATGCTCGTCCCGCTTGTAGGAAATGATAATCTGCACAGGCGAGCCGTAAAAATTATATTCGGGACCGCGGTTATCCACTGCGGCAACAGCGCGGGCCAGTTTATAGGATTTTTCTGCATTGTAAACAACGGTGAAATGCCAGAGGAACTTGCCAACGCCGGAAGGCGCCCACTCGGCGGCCTCGACAAGCTGCATAATTTGTTCTTTGGGGGGTAACTCGGGCTGGAACGCGCGCGTGGAACGGCGGGATTTGATAATGTTCATCAGTTCGGACATGCAGGGATACCTCCTTAAATAACAGTTTAAATATAGTATAGCGGTTTCTGAAAGGCAATTCAAGACAAGGTATACAAAAATTGACGAAAGTGAGGAATCCCCTGTAAAAGCGCGCGGTATTGTGGTATACTGATACGGATTGAAAATGATACAAAAATGGAGGATAAGAGCCTTTATGATTACGATTTCCGATCTGAGCCTGAATTTCAGCGGCGAGCCGTTGTTCAAGGACGTCAACCTGAAATTTACCGAGGGCAACTGCTACGGTGTCATCGGCGCGAATGGCGCGGGCAAGTCCACGTTCCTGCGCATCCTGTCGGGCGATCTGGACGCTTCGACCGGTACGGTTTCCATCAAGCCGAATACCCGCATGAGCGTGCTCAAACAGGACCATTTTGCGTTTAACGAGGAAACGGTGCTGAACACCGTGCTGGGCGGCAACCCGCGCCTGCTGGAGGTTATGCACGAAAAGGATGCGCTGTACACCAAGGAGGACTTTACCGAGGAAGACGGCAACCGCGCCGCCGAGCTGGAGGCAGAGTTTGCCGAGATGGGCGGCTGGGACGCCGAAACGGAGGCAAGCCAGCTGCTCAACGGTCTGGGATTGGACGCAGACGCTATTTTGTATACCGAGATGAAAAACCTTGGCGACGTGGAAAAGGTCAAGGTGCTGCTGGCCCGCGCGCTGTTCGGCAAGCCGGACATTCTGCTGCTTGACGAGCCGACCAACCATCTGGACATTCAGGCGGTGCGCTGGCTGGAGGATTTTCTGGCGGATTTTGAAGGCACCGTGCTTGTGGTATCGCACGACCGTCACTTCCTGAACAACGTATGTACGCATATCGTGGATATCGACTTCGGCAAGATCAAGCTCTATGTCGGTAACTATGAGTTCTGGTATGAATCCTCTCAGCTGGTGCAGCGCATGATCAAGGACCAGAACCGCAAAAACGAAGAGAAAATCAAGGAGCTGCAAAACTTCATCCAGCGCTTTGCGGCAAACAAGTCCAAGTCCCGTCAGGCAACCAGCCGCCGCAAGCTGATTGATAAGCTGACGGTGGAGGAAATGCCGGCGTCCTCCCGCCGGTATCCGTGGGTTGCGTTCCAGCAGGACAGGGAAGCGGGCAAGGATATTCTGGAGGTGCGCGGCATTTCCAAAACGATTGACGGCGAAAAGGTGCTGGACAACGTTTCCTTCATCGTGCGCCGCGGCGATAAGATCGCCTTTATTTCGGATAACGAGCTGGCGATGACCACGCTGTTCCAGATTCTGATGGGTGAGATCAAGCCGGACGAGGGCAGCTTTAAGTGGGGCGTCACCACCTCGCAGAGCTATTTCCCCAAGGATAACAACGAGTTCTTTGAAGGACACGAGGAGAACATGCTCGACTGGATTGCGCCGTATTCGCAGACGGATACGCTGGAAAGCACGCTGCGCGGCTTCCTTGGACGGATGCTGTTTTCGGGCGATGACGTATATAAGCCGGTGCGTGTGCTCTCGGGCGGCGAAAAGGTGCGCCTGATGCTGGCGCGCATGATGCTGTTCGGCTCGAACGTACTGGTGGTCGACCAGCCGACCAACCACCTTGACCTGGAATCCATCACGGCGGTCAACAACGGTGTGCGCGACTTTAAGGGCACGGTGCTGTTTGCATCGCACGACCATGAGTTTGTGCAGACGATCGCGACCCGCATCATCGAGATTCGCGGTACCGGCGTGCTGGATAAGGAATGCACTTATGACGAATTCCTTGAATTCCGCGAAACCTATCAGGGCTGATGCGGCAGAAATACGCATCCATATGAAAAAACAGCGCACGGCTATGCCGTGCGCTGCGCAATGTGCGGCGTTTTTTGCGACGCAGCCGCAGGAAGAGCGGCCGCAGAATGGCATTATGGCTGGGTGCGCTTCTGGAAAATATATCGTGCGCACAGCATGGTGAGCAGGCCAAGCAGCAGGTATGCGCCTGCATAGAACAGAAAAGCGGTATCCGGACCGAACAGATATTGGGCGGTCAGCCAGAACAGAATAGCGGACAAGATGGGCAGAATCCACGGTAAGCGGGCGTGTTTGCCTGCAAAAAAACCGATCAGGATGCTGCAAAGCGGGTTGACGAAATAGAATAAAAACATCATCGCCATCATGCCCGCAGCCGGCGGAACAAAGCGCACTGCGGCCAGGGGCAGCAGCACAAACACGCCCAGCATCAGGGCGAGCGGGGCAAATAAACGGGACGAAAAGCGCATAATAAGCCTCCTTTTCGGACACGAATGAATGCATAACGATAGATATCATAAATATAACATACGCTGTGCAGAAACGTCAAGCAGATGCGCACCCGTTCGCTTTTGCACTGCGGCAGCATATAGACGACTATATCTTGCCTGATGCCTGCGTTTTGTGGTATACTGTATTTTAATGGGTATCAACAAGGAGGAAAACGCAGCCATGACTATCACTTGCCCGCACTGTCAGTCTGAAAACGATTTTAAAGTGCTTGACCACATCAATATTGACCGAAATCCTGAGCTGCGTGCCAAGGTACAGGACCTGTCCTGCTTCCGCGTCAAATGCCCCAACTGCGGAGAGACGGCGCTTGCCGTCCATCCCTGCCTGTATCATGATATGTCAAACCAGTTTATGGTTTGGCTCTGGCCGGAGGAAGAGGCTGCGCCGGAGGCGCAGTTTGACCCGCTGGCCGGCTATACGCTGCGCGTTGTGGACAGTCTGAACGGTTTTCGCGAAAAAATCGCCATATTGGAATGCGGTCTGGACGACCGTGCAGTGGAACTGATGAAGCTGCTGCTTTTGATGCAGATTACGCATGACCTGGATGTGGTAGAGCTGCTGTTTCATGCGCTGGACGAGAAAACGGGCGAGTTCCGTTTTGTTGCCGTGCTGTCTGATGGAGCGGAGCAGTATGCTGCGATGCCGGGAAGCATATATCAGCGGCTGCGCGAAGATATAGAAACCTATCTGTATACGCCGTCTTCCGGCTTTGCAAAGATTGATATGAACTGGGCGAGGGAATCGCTCAGTCTGCTGCATGAAATGGGCGAATAAAAAACGGCCTTTCCGAAGAAAGACCGTAAAAATCAGCCCAACAAAAGCTGAATCAGCATGCCGCCGATGACCGCAATGGCGAAGGTGGCTGCGATGATGGGCAGCGCGCGCCGCCGGCCCTCTTTTTCCTGAAACAGCACAATATAGCCGAAGCCTGCGCCGGTGGAAAGACCGGCTACCAGCGCGCCGAAACTGATGGTGCCGCTGACATACAGCTCGGAGAGCAATACGCTCATGGCGCAGCTTGGAACCAGGCCGAGTACGGCGCACAGAAGCGGCTGCAGCATGGAATCGGACAGCAGCAGGGAAGCCATGCGCGCTTCTCCAATCCAGGAGACGAACAGGTTGAGCACGAACAGCACGGCGAACAGGAACAGCGCGGTTTTGACGGTTCGCCAGAGGACAACCGCAACAGGCGAGCCCTGACCGCAGCCACACCCCTCAATTTCAATTTCAAGCGGTTCGTCGTCGTCTTTGGCGGGGCGCTCGCGGAACACGGTCAGCCGCAGAAGATAGCCGCCGGCCACGGCAAGCACAAATTTGACGACAAGCAGCAGCACTACCTGCTGCACGCCCGCGCCGCCGGCGAGCAGAACGGGCACGGCCTCGTCCGAAGTGGCAAGGAATACGGAAACCAGCGTGGCCGGCGCAAGGCATTCATAGGTAAAAAGCGCGGCTGCCGCGGCAGAAAAGCCGCACTGCGGAATGGTACCGGCGAGCGCGCCGACAATTGGCCCGAACTGCGCTGCACGGGACAAGAGGGCGGGCGTGTTCGTCAGGCGATTCTCAATATAATAGAGAAGCGCGTAAACCAGCAATAGCAGCGGCAACGTTTTGA
>NZ_JBMNUP010000030.1:0-16639 GCF_050946325.1 Agathobaculum sp.
GTACTTCTGCGGCAGCTCCATCACGGCCAGAAACAGGGCGGACTGCTCGGGCGTTTCAAAGCCGAGCGTTTCGGCGTAGTCCTCGATCGGCGCGGTATACCGCCGCCAGGGGGATATCAGATAGCGTTTGCACTCGTTTACCGTTACGCGGATGAGCCAGTGGCGGATGTGCGCCTCGCTTTCAAACGGGGCTGCCGCCTGATAGCATTTGAGCAGCGCAATCTGCGCCATATCGTCCGCATCGGCGGCATTTTTGGTATATTGGAATGCAATGGCAAACAGGTGATCCCGATACCGGCGGACAATGTCCGTAAACTGTGCTTCGTCCATGATGTTCTCCGTCTGCTGTGGTTTGGAAAGGCCTTTCATAGACAATACCCGCGGGAGGGCGGAAATATCACATCAAACCGGAAAAAATTTTTTACAGTGTGCCCAGCGCAGGGAAAAACCGCGCCAGCGCGAAAAACACGACCGGCATCAAAACCGCGGGCAGCAGATTGCCGACCTTGACCTTTTTATCAAACATCAGGTTAAAACCGATGGCAAAAATCAGCACCGAACCGATGCACGAGACCTGGCTGATGAGCGCATCGGTCAGCCAGGGGCGGATGAACCGCGCCAGCAGCGTGATGCCGCCCTGGTACACCGCCAGCGGCAGGATGGAAAGATATACGCCGCGGCCGAGCGAAGCCGCGAAAATGACCGAAGAAACGCCGTCCAGCACGGCTTTGGCGATCAGGATGGAGGGATTGCCGTTCAGGCCGTCCTCCAGCGCGCCGACAATCGCCATCGCGCCCACGCAGAACAGCAGCGAGGCGGTGACAAAGCCCTGCACGAACTGTCCGTCCCCGCCGCCTGAAAAACGGTCCTGGCACCATGCGCCGAAGCGGTTGAGACGGGTTTCAATATCGAGCGCCTCGCCGACAACCGCACCCAGCACCAGACTGAGCACCAGCAGCATGGTGTGCTGCGTGCCGACTGTGCCGTCCGTTACGGTGAGCAGGCCGCTGACCGCCCCGCCGATGCCGATGAAAAAGGTGCACAGGCCGAGCGCCTGCAAAATGGTCGTTTCAAACCGGCGCGGCAGCCCGCCCTTGAGGATGACGCCCAGCGTAGCGCCCGCGGCGATGGTGGCGCAGTTGATTATCGTACCCAGTCCGATCATATAGGAAAACCCCTCTTTTGCTTTACTGTACTAAACTGTATTGTAAAACAAAAGAGGGGGGATGTCAACGATTGCCGCAGGGCTGCGGGGGCGCGGCGGCTTCCAGCGCCAGCGCGATCAGGCAGCAGAGGGGAAAATAGGCGAGCGGGATCTCCCAGCACAGGCCGTGCCAGGTGCCGAGGAGCAGATACAGCACGCAGGCGGTGGGCAGCGATATGCCGAGGAAAAGCACCGAACGGCGCAGCGGGACGCCGCGGCGGGCGGCCTGCCGGCAGGCCAGCTGGTACAAAGCGAACACAACGGCAATGCCTGCGGCCGTATATTTGATGAGCCACCAGACCTGCGCATTGTCCAGCAGGGAGGAGGTGAAGCACAGCCGGGCGGCGATCATGACAAGCGGCACCAGCGTGAGCGGGGCGAGCGCGGGAAGGACACGTCTTGCCGGCGCGGGGGCTGACGCTGCGGCAGGCGCCTGTGCGCCGAACTGCTCCCGCAGCTCCTCGCCTGAGCCGATGGACGCAATCACGATGCCGGTCGCCTCCTCCTCGTTCCTGCCCTCCTCCAGCAGGGCGCGGAATTTTTCCTCCAGATTGGCCAGCATGTCGTCCTTGACGCGCAGAACATCCTCGCACTGCGGCAAAACGGCGAACAATGCCTCCACATAGTTATGAATGGCTTCCATCTTTCATATCCTCCTTTGCAAAACAGTCCACTACGGTTTTCAGAATGCGCCATTCGGCGCATTTGGCGGCATAGGCCTTGCGGCCGTCGTCCGTGATGGTGTAATAGGTGCGCGGCCTGCCCTGTGTTTCGCTGCCCTGATAGGGCGCGATATAACCCTGCTTTTCCAGCCGTCCGAACGCGGCATACAGCGTGGTCTCCTTGATCGGGTACCTTCCGCCGCTGCGGCGCTCAATTTCGCGTGAGATCGCGTAGCCGTAGCTGTCGTCCTCACACAGCAGGCACAGGATGAGCATATCATTATAACCGCGCATCACATCGCTGCCGAGCACAGGCTCACCTCCATACTTCATCTGATGGAGTAATCATAGCAGAATTACTCTATCAGGTCAAGTAGATGCGCGAAAATTTTTCCCGCCGGGCAGAGGCGGCGGGACATCAGCCTTGCGGCAGATAAAACGGGGCTTGGCGGTAATGGATGCCGCCTGCGCGCTGCGCGGTATCCGGCAAAGCCAGCGCGAACAGGTCATCGGCAAAAGCGTCGCGGCGCAGCGCGGGCTGTACGGCGTCCGGCAGGCGTTTTTCCGTTACCGGCTTGACGATGAGGGGCAGGGCGGTATGCGCCCCAGCGCGGCGGAGCACGGCGCGGCCTCTCGGCCCGATGGCAAGGATGCGTATATACTGCGGCTGCACGGCTTCCCCCGCCGGAATGCCGAGCACGGCGCGCAGCAGGGCGCGGCGCACCCGCGCGGCAGGAAAGCGGCGTGTGCGTGCGCGTGCGACCGCATCGGCAAAGGAAACGGCCTGATACACCGCGTTTTGCAGACGCTCGTCAAAGCCGTCCGCCGTGCCGGAGGACAGGCGGCCCTGCATGAGCGCGGTGCGCGCCAGCGCGAGCAGCACCCCGTCCGGCAGGGAGACGGGCGCCTGTCCCGCCGCCGCGGCGCGCTGCCAGACCGCCTGCGCCTCGGGCGGCAGAAACGGACGGCAGAAGCTGTCGTCCCCTGCGCGCAGGTGCTGCCGCAGCAGGCTGGCCGAGGCAAAACCGGCGCCCGGCGCGGCGGCATCGTGTGCTGCGCCCTGCCGGGCGACGGCGAGCGGGCGCATTCCGTAAGGCAGCGCCGCGCGGCAGTATTCCACGGCAAGCGTGTTGTTCGGATGGTCCAGCAGGGCGGCGGCGGCAGGGTCAAGGCAGCGCAGCTCGGCCTGCCGCTGTGCGGCATAGGATAGGGGCGCGGCCGCGCCGGTCAGCGGCAGGGCGTCCAGCGCCTGTGCCGCGCGCTGGAGCAGGGAAACGTCGGGGTGCTCCGCCCCGAACGACAGGGTATCGCAGCCCAGCGCGTGCAGCAGGGCGACGGCGCCGCGCGCAAACCCCTCCGCCGAGCAAAGCGCGGCGGCAAGCGGCAGCTCGATGACGAGGTCGGCGCCGCACCGCACGGCCATTTCCGCGCGGGCATACTTGCCCAGCACGGCAAAATCGCCGCGCTGCACAAAATTGCCGCTCATCGCGCATACGATGGCGGTATCCTCTCCCAGCAGGCGGCGCGTTTGCGCGATGTGGTAGGCGTGCCCCGTGTGAAACGGGTTATATTCGGCTGTGATGCCGCAAATTTGCATGGAGACCTCCTTGAAAAGACACAGGTTTCGCGCAGAACGCGGAAAATATGGCTTGTACTATCCGGAAAAATCGTGTAAAATAGCAGTATACGATTATTATATCGGCTTCTGCGGCTTGATGCAAGCCGCTAAAATACGGCATGAGGGAGTTTTGTAAATGAAAGTTCTGGTTATCAACGCCGGCAGCTCTTCGCTGAAGTATCAGCTGCTTGATACTACTTCGGGCGAAGTGATGGCAAAGGGCCTGTGCGAGCGCATCGGTATTGACGGCGTACTGACGCATACCGGCAACAAGTCGGATGAAAAGTTTAAGTTTGATATTGCGATGCCGACCCATAAGGAAGCGATTCAGTCGGTTATCAACGTGCTGCTCGATCCCGAAAAGGGCGTCATTTCCTCGATGAGCGAGATTGACGCGGTTGGCCACCGCGTGGTACACGGCGGCGAATTCTTCTCGGACAGCGTCATTATCACCGAAAAGGTTCTCAAGGCGATTGAGGACTGCGTACCGCTGGCGCCGCTGCACAACCCGCCCAACCTGATCGGCATTGAGGCCTGCCGCGAGGTTATGGGCGATGTGCCGATGGTTGCTGTGTTTGACACTGCGTTCCATCAGACCATGCCGCAGTCGCACTATATGTATGCGATTCCCTATGAGTACTATCAGAAGTACAAGATCCGCCGCTACGGCTTCCACGGCACCAGCCACAAGTACGTTTCCCAGCAGGCGGCGGAGATGCTCGGCCGTCCGCTGGAGGATCTCAAGCTGATCACCTGCCATCTGGGCAACGGCTCTTCCATCTGCGCCATCAACGGCGGCAAGAGCTACGATACCTCGATGGGCTTTACCCCGCTGGACGGTCTGCCGATGGGCACCCGCGCCGGCAACCTTGACCCTGCAATCATCGAATTCCTGTCCGAGCATGAAAACCTTTCGGCGGCACAGGTCATCAACATCCTGAACAAGAAATCCGGTATGCTGGGTATTTCGGGCGTTTCGTCCGACTTCCGCGACCTGGATACCGCGATTGATGACGGCAATGCCCGCGCTGCGCTCGCCAAGGATATGTTCAACCTGTCGGTTAAGAAGATCATCGGTTCCTACATTGCCGAAATGGGCGGCGTGGACGCCATCATCTTCACCGCCGGCGTTGGTGAGAATGACCGTTCGGTTCGCTGGGATGTTTGCGAGCATATGGAATATCTCGGCATCAAGATCGATCCGGAGAAGAACAAGTACCGCGGCAAGCAGATGGATATTTCCATTGACTATGCGCGTGTGCGCGTACTGGTTATCCCGACCAATGAAGAGCTGATGATCGCCAAGGACACTGAGCGCCTGGTGAACGAAGCCAAACAGTAAATTTTGATACAGAAGGCAGGGCGGGCGAAAGGGCTTGCCCTGCCTTTTTTCCGGAGGATTTATGCAGGAATGTGATTGGAAACAGGAGCGGAAATACTGCTCGCGCCTGGGCCTTGCGCTGGCGCTGGTTATGCTGTGGGCGCTTGCGTGGCAGTTTGGCCTGGCGCTGATTGACCAGCTGCTGCCGGCGCCGATGCCGGACGGCGTGTATTATGTGCTGGTGCTGGTGGGGCATTATGCCGTTTCGCTGCCGGCGGCGTATGCGCTGTGCCGCAGCGTGCCGCGGCTGCCTTTTTGCAGAGAGACGCCCGCGCCGCGCCGCATGGGCCGCTGGCTGGTCATCGGCCTGTCGATGATGTTTTTTGGCTCGCTGCTGGGCACGGCGGCGAATAACCTGGCCTATCGTCTGTCCGGACGGGAGCCGGTTGACCTGGTGGAGCAGGCGATGGGACAATTATCGCCGGGGGTTGTGCTGCTGGTTGCATGTATCATAGGGCCGGTCTGCGAGGAACTGCTGTTCCGCGGCCTGCTGGCCGGCCGCCTGGCACGGTATGGGCAGAAGCCGGGCGCGTTGGTTTCCGCGCTGCTGTTCGGCCTGTTTCACGCCAATCTGGAGCAGTTTTTCTACGCCTTTCTGCTGGGCCTGCTGCTGGCCTATGCTTATTACCGCACGGGCAGCCTGGGCGCGCCCATCGTGCTGCATATGCTGTATAACCTGATCGGTTCGGGCATACCCGTGCTGCTGGTGCCGACGGTGGGCATGGCCCTGCTGTACAGCGTCGCATGGATTGCCGTTGCGATAACCGGTCTGGTGCTGCTGGTGCGCGGGCGCAAGGCGGGCGTGTGGCTGCATGGACCGTGTCCGCCTTCGATGGGCGCGGTGTTCGGCAATGCGGGCATGCTGTTTGCGGTTGTCATCTGTTTTGTGCAGCTTGCCGTTAACTTTGTTCTGGTGTGAGGAGGATTCGGTATGCGGGTTGATCTGCATATGCATACGGCGTATTCCGTGGATGCCGAACGGCCGCAGAGCCCGGCGGACAAGGTGCGCGCCTGTATCGCGCACGGGCTGGATATTGTTGCCCTGACCGACCACTGGGACTATTTTTACAACCGCGCGCCCTCGGAAAACAGGGATGTGGAGGCCTGCCTGCGCGAGACGTGGGCGGCCAAAGAGCAGTTTTCCGGACAGATTGAGGTGCTGGCCGGCATTGAAATCGGAGAAATCCATGCCAGTCCGGCGGCGGATGCGTTCATCCGTGCGCATTCGCTCGATATGGTCATCGGTTCGCTGCATGCCATGCCGAATGATCTGGATATTTATTTTCACGATTTTGCGCATCTCAACTGCGATGCGTTTCTCCGTGCGTATTTTGCGGAACTGCTCCGGATGGAGCGGCACGGCGGGTTTGATGTGCTGGCGCATATCGACTATCCGCTGCGCGTGATGCGCCATGGGGACTATGTGCCCTCGTTCGACCAGTATATGGACAGGGTGGAGCAGGTGCTGCGCGAATGCATTGCGCGCGGCTATGCGCTGGAGCTGAACGCGGCCGGCATTGCGGGCTGGCAGAAGCGCGTCGGCCCGCCGCAGAATATTTTGTACGAATACCGGCGCCTCGGGGGCGAGCGCATTTCCATCGGTTCGGATTCGCATGCGCTGGATACGGTCGGCCGCGGCGTGGAGGACTGCGTGCGGAATGCCAGGGACGCAGGGTTTCACGCGGTTACGGTGTTCCGCGGGCGGAGACCGGAACAGGCTGCAATCTAATAGCAAAGCTGGGAGACTATATGCTTTTTGGAAAGAAACAGGAGGAAACGCGCGCGGAAATGACGGTGCAGGCGCGCGCGAAAATCAATTTGACGCTGGATGTGACAGGCCGGCGGGAGGATGGATATCATCTGGTGCAGATGGTGATGCAGACGGTTGCGCTGCATGACGATATCCGCGTGACGACGATTCATGGCGAAAAAAAGCCGCAGGGCATTGTGCTGCACAGCAATTTGCCCTATCTGCCGGTGGATGAGCGCAATCTGGCGTACCGCGCGGCCGAACTGTTCTATGCGCGCACGGGCGCGCTGCTGGGCACATGCGAAATTGAGATGACAAAGCGCATCCCCGTGGCGGCCGGTCTGGCCGGCGGGTCGACGGACGCGGCGGCTGTGCTGCGCGCGCTCAATGCGCTGCACGGCACGGGCCTTACCCTGGACGAACTGTGCGAAATGGGGCTGAAGCTCGGCGCGGACGTGCCGTACTGCCTGCGCGGCGGCACCATGCTGGCCGAGGGCATCGGCGAAAAGCTGACCGCGCTGCCGCCCATGCCGCACTGCTGGGTGGTGCTGTGCAAACCGCCCTTTGCCGTCTCCACCAAAGAGGTTTACCGGCAGATAGACGAAACGGAGATCCCCGTGCGGCCGGACACCGCAGGTATGCTGCGCGCGCTGGAGCAGGGCGATTTTGCAGGCGTTGCAAAGCGTCTGTGCAATGTGATGGAGCGCGTTACGGCAGAAAAACGCCGCCAGATCGGAGAAATTCAGGCCGCGCTGCGGGAAAACGGCGCGGACGGTACGCTGATGAGCGGTTCCGGACCGACCGTATACGGCCTGTTTTCAGATGAAAGCCGCGCCAGAACGGCGGCCAAAATGCTCGGCCGCCGCTTTGCAGATACATTTTTGACCGAAACCGTATAAGCATGCCGCCTTCCGGACATACTGGGGACACCAGTAATCGGGAGGCGGTTTTTTTGATGGACAGGCAGAACAGAGAGGCGCTTGCGGCCGTGATTGCAGCAGTTTGTCTGCTGGCTGCGGCGGCATTTGAACCGGCAGGGGCGCGCAGCGCATGGTGGTGTACGTCGTTTTCTGTGGTTTGCAGCGAGGCCATGGAGCAGCAAAACGCGCCGCAGGTGGAATTCCGCTGCCGGCTGGCCGGCCTGTGGCGGGCGCTGCGGGGATAAAGGTCTTGTACGCACCCCCTGAACTGTGCTATAATCAACAAATAAGCGAAATATATCACAGCGGAGGGAAACTATGAAAATTATCAACGAAAAGGGCAAGCTGTTCGGCGTAATCAACATCGTCGACCTGCTTGTGCTGCTCGCCGTCATTGCGGTGGCCGCAGGCGTTGGCTATAAGCTGTTTGCACCCAAAATTGCCGAGGCGACCAGCCCGCAGGTGGAGATGACGGCCGTCATCCGTGTGCGCGGCGCAACGCCTTTCCTGGTTGCGGAAGTGGAGCGCAACAGCCAGGTTGGCAAAAAGCTGGTCAGCGGCAACGAGTATGTGAACGCGACCATTGAGAGCATGGAGATCGAAGACTATCGCCAGCAGATGCCGACGGCGGACGGACAGATCGTCACGTCGGTCGATCCGGACAAGAAGGACCTGGTTTTCACCATCAAGACCACGGTAGCCAAGGACACACCGGCGCCCAAAATCGGCACGCAGGAAGTGCGCGCCGGCCGCACGTTCATTTTGAAGACCAACGATTTTGAGACGACCGGCAACATTGACTCGGTCGACTTTGCGGACGAATAAGCCTATGAAAGCAATGTGGGAAAACAGCCTGCTGGTGCGGCTGCTGCTGCGCCTGCGGGAATGGTATCACGCGGGCGCGATTGCGGGATTTTTCCGCAGTTTTCATCGGGCCTATCCGCATTCGCGTTTCCGGCGGATGTGGGACGGCTTTTGCGCCGCGCCTGTCTGCACGGCGGCAAACAGCGGTTATGCGCGTCTGCTTGCCGCGCTGCGCCGGTTTGTCGAATACCTGGGCGATGTGACGCGGCAGAGCTTCATTTACCGCGCCTGCCTTGCGGTCTGGAAGCCGGTGAGCGCATTTCTCGGCGGCGGCGTGGTTGGGCGCGTGCTGCGCTTTTTTGGTGTGCGCGGCCTGCTGCTGGTCTGTCTGGCGCTGTATCTGCCGTTGGATGTACTGATTCGGTGGTTGTCGACGACACGGGGATATTTGCCCGGATTCATTGGCTCTGTATGGGACGAGGGCATGATGCTCGCGGCGTTTGCCTATATTTTGTGGCACACGGCCATGCGGCGCGCGCCGCTGCAAAGCCGCGCTACGCCCGTGGACGCCTACCTGCTGCTGTTCATCGGCGTGGGCTTCTTTCTGATGTGCGCGGTGTCGCCCTACCCCTCGATCGCGCTGGACGGCTACCGCGCGGTGGTGCAGTACCTGTTCTGGTTCTTCCTGGTCACGCGGCTGATTGAGGATGACCGTGATTTCGGTATTTTCTACGGTACGCTCGTCGTAATGGCGGTGCTGATCGGCCTGCACGGCATTTATCAGTTCATTGTGGCGGCGCCCATTCCGGCGGGCTGGGTTTCGCAGACCGAGGAGAGCGTGCGCACGCGCGTCTATTCGATCACGGGCAGCCCGAATATCATGGGCAGCTTTCTGGTGCTGTTTGCGCCGATGGTGGCCGGCATCGCCTATTACAGCAAAAAGCTGTGGGTCAAGGTGCTGGCGATCTGCTGCACGGGCATGATGTGCCTGTCCATTATCTTCACCTTTTCCAAGGGCGCGTGGGGCGGCCTTGCGGTTGCGGTAATCGTGTTCGCCGTCTTTTTGGACCGCCGCCTGATCGCGCTGATGGGCGTGGCCGGCGCGGGCGCGCTGATTGCCATTCCGTCCATTGCCAACCGCATCACCTATCTGTTCACTGCGGACTATGTGGAGGCCAGCCAGCGCGCCGGCCGCATGGTGCGGTGGGAGACCGGTCTCGACCTGCTGCATGAGTCCAATCCGTGGCTGGGCTTCGGCCTTGGACGGTTTGGCGGCGCGGTTGCGATGCAGAACAAAATTATTGAGGAAACGGATACGTTTTCTTATTTTTACATGGATAACTACTATCTCAAAACGCTGGTGGAGATGGGATACCTCGGTCTGATTTTCTTTATTGTGCTGCTGTTTGGGCTGGTGCTGTGGTGCCTGCGCGCCATTGGCCGCACAAAGTTTAACGAGACCGACCGCTCGCGCGTGCTGGCGGTATCCATGTTTGCGGGCATGTGCGGGGTATTGGTACACTGCTATTTTGAGAATATTTTTGAAGTGCCGTATATGATGGCCTACTTCTGGTCGCTTGCGGCGGCGGTGCTTTATCTGGGATATTTCCGGAAAAAACGGAATACCGCCGGATAGCAAAGCCGTCTGAAACAGCCGGAGGATAAAGCCCGCCGGCTGTTTCAGCTTGTCGAAAAAATATCTTGCCGACGAGTATCCGCAATACGCGCAGCAGCGCGCATCAAACAGCATTTGCAGCGCAAATGCATAAAAAGTCAGGACACAAGGTGAATTGGCCGCAGGCCAAGAGCGGGTGGCCTGGGCCGTGTGCCTGACTTTTTATACTTTTAAGAGAGAAAAAGTTTCTGTACAGGAACTTTTTGCTCGTCCATGCTTGGCGTTGTCCAAACACAGATTGTCGGAAAAACGAAGTTTTCGACAGTTTCAAACAGCCGGAGGGTTTTGCCCTCCGGCTGTTTTTTTGCCTGTTTTACACAAGGGAATTTATTTTACATGGATTTTACCTGTTCGCGCTTTTGCATTTTACATTGCCCCATTAAGATAATTTTGTAAAGAAAAAACAAGTATGCAATGCAAAAGGAGAAATTCAGTTATGAAAAAGACCATATCCCTGATGCTCGCCGGCCTGATGCTGTGCGGCGCGCTGACCGCCTGCGGCGGCAATGATGAGACGGGCGAGCAGCAGCATGGCGGCGCGGACGCTGCGGCGGACGCGGCAGCAGACGCGCAGCCGGAGGGCGGCGTTTCCGGTGCGATCACCGTGATCTCCCGCGAGGACGGCTCGGGCACGCGCGGCGCGTTTGTTGAGCTGACCGGCGTGGAAGAAAAGAACGACGCCGGCGAAAAGGTTGACAACACCACGGCGGACGCCGAGATCGCCAGCAAAACCAGCGTAGTACTGACCAGCGTGGCCGGCAATGAAAAGGCCATCGGCTATGTTTCGCTCGGCGCGCTCAACGATACGGTCAAGGCGCTCAAGGTGGACGGCGCGGAAGCGACTGCCGAGCATGTGAAGGACGGCAGCTACACGCTGGCGCGTCCCTTCAACATAGCGACCAAGGGCCAGCCGACCGGCGTTGCCGCGGACTTCATGGCCTTTATCATGAGCGCGGACGGCCAGCAGATCATCGAGGACGAGGGCTACATCAAGGTAAACGACGCGGCGGAAGCCTTTAAAACGGACGGTTCTTCCGGCCAGATCGCAGTTGGCGGTTCCTCTTCGGTTTCCCCTGTGATGGAAAAGCTGGCGGAGGCATATCAGGCAGCCAACCCGAACGCCAAGATCGAATTGCAGGAATCCGACTCCACTTCGGGCATGACCGGCGCGATGGACGGTACCTTTGATATCGGCATGGCCTCCCGCGAGCTGAAGGAGGAAGAGAGCGCCGCGCTGACCGGCACGGCGATTGCAATGGACGGCATTGCGGTCATCGTCAATCCGGCCAACACGCTTGAGGGCCTGAGCATCGACCAGATCAAGAGCGTTTACGTTGGCGACGTGACCGAGTGGGACGAGCTGGCCTAACAGTGATACGGATACGCGGCAGGGCGGACGTGCTTCGCCCTGCCCGCTGCATATCGGGTGAGAATATGAAAAATTTTGGGGAAAAGCTGATGCGCGGCGTGTTTTTTGTGTGCGCGCTGGCTTCGATTTTCGCGGTTGTGATGATCTGCATTTTCCTGTTTGCAAACGGTATTCCGGCCATCCGTGAAATCGGCGCGCTGGATTTTTTGACCGGTACCAAATGGAAACCGGGCAATGATATTTACGGCATCCTGCCGATGATCGTCGGCAGCATTTATATCACCGCGGGCGCAATTCTGATCGGTGTGCCGGTCGGCCTGCTGACGGCGGTGTTCATGGCGTTTTACTGCCCGAAGAATGCGTACCGCCTGCTCAAGCCCTGCACCGAGCTGCTGGCGGGCATCCCCTCCATCGTATACGGCTTTTTCGGGATGATCGTCATTGTGCCGGCGGTGCGCGAGGCGGCGGCGCTGTTCGGCGCGGATATTTCGGGTTCGAGCATCCTTTCCGCCTCCATTCTGCTGGGCGTGATGATTTTGCCGACTATTATCGGCGTGGCCGAATCCGCGCTGCGCGCTGTGCCGCAGAACTATTATGAGGGCGCGGTCGCCATGGGTGCAACGCATGAACGGGCGGTGTTCTCGGTCATGCTGCCGGCGGCCAAGTCGGGCGTACTGGCCTCGATCGTGCTGGGCGTGGGCCGCGCCATCGGTGAGACGATGGCGGTCGTCATGGTTGCGGGCAACCAGCCGCGCCTGACCGGCAACGTGCTCAAGGGCATCCGCACGCTGACCGCCAACATCGTGCAGGAGATGGGCTATGCCACCGGCCTGCACCGCGAGGCGCTCATCGCCACGGGCTGCGTGCTGTTTGTGTTTATTCTGCTCATCAACCTGACGTTTTCTGTGCTCAAAAGGAGGAAGGACGCATGACCGGACCTGCGATACTCGGCGCGGCGGCCCGCCGGAGAGCCGAAACAAAAACCGAAATGCGGCCCTCCTATGGCCGCGGCCGCGCAAAGCTGCAAAAAGGGCTGGTATACGGCGCGGCGGTTATCACGTTTGCCGCTTTGCTGTTTTTGATCGGCTATATCCTCATCAGCGGCATCCCGCACCTGAAACCTTCTCTGTTTGCGCTGCAATACACTTCGGAAAACGCCTCCATGCTGCCTGCGATGATCACGACCGTCGAAATGACCGTGCTGGCGCTGCTGATTGCCGTGCCGTTCGGTCTGTTCACAGCGATTTACCTGAATGAGTATGCCGCGCGCGGCAGCCGGCTGGTCAATGTCATCCGGATTACCACGGAAACGCTGTCCGGCATTCCGTCCATCGTGTTCGGTCTGTTCGGCATGCTGACCTTTCGCGTGATTTGGGGATACTCTCTGCTGGCGGGCGCAATGACGCTGGCGATTATGATTTTGCCGCTCATCATGCGCACGGCGGAGGAAGCGCTGATGGCAGTGCCGGATTCCTTCCGCGAAGCCTCGTTCGGCCTGGGCGCGGGACGGCTGCGCACCGTGTTCCGCATCGTGCTGCCCAGCGCGATGCCGGGCATTCTTTCGGGCGTCATTCTCGGCATCGGCCGCATCGTGGGCGAGACCGCGGCGCTGATTTTTACCGCCGGCACGATGGCGCAGATTCCCGGGCTGTTGCAGTCCGGACGGACGCTTGCCATCCACATGTATGTGCTTTCTGGCGAGGGGCTGCACATGAACGAGGCCTATGCGACTGCGGTTGTGCTGCTGGTTGTGGTGCTGATTATGAATACGCTGTCCGCGCTTGTGGCGAAAAAGCTCACCAAAAAATAATGGAGACGGAATAAATGGAGAATAAAATTGAAATTCGGAACATGAATCTGCACTACGGCAGCTTTCATGCGCTGCACGATATCGACCTGAACATCAAGGCAAATGAGATCACCGCGTTTATCGGGCCGTCCGGCTGCGGCAAGTCCACGCTTTTACGCTCGCTCAACCGGATGAACGATCTGGTGGAAGGCTGCAAAATTACGGGCGATATCCGGCTCGACGGCGAGGATATTTATAAGGACTGTGACGTAAACCTGCTGCGCAAGCGCGTGGGTATGGTGTTCCAGAAGCCCAATCCGTTCCCAATGTCGATTTATGACAACATCGCATACGGGCCGCGCACGCACGGCATCAAAAGCCGCGTAAGGCTCGATGAGATCATCGAGACTTCGCTGCGCGGCGCAGCCATTTGGGATGAGACCAAGGACTGCCTGAAAAAATCCGCGCTGTCCATGTCGGGCGGACAGCAGCAGCGCATCTGTATTGCGCGCGCGCTGGCCGCCGAGCCTGAGGTGCTGCTGATGGACGAGCCGACTTCGGCGCTCGACCCGATCTCGACCTCTAAAATTGAGGACCTTGTGCTGGAGCTGAAAAAGGATTATACTATCGTCATGGTAACGCACAATATGCAGCAGGCCATCCGCGTATCCGATACGACCGCGTTCTTCCTGCTTGGTGAGATCGTGGAAACGGGCGATACGGAAACGCTGTTTTCCGTGCCCAGGGACAAGCGCACCGAGGATTACATTACGGGGAGGTTCGGCTGATGCGCAACCGGTTTGATACCCAGCTCATGGAACTGAACAACGAACTGATCGCCATGGGCGCATTGTGTGAAAATGCGATTGCAAGCTCGGTCAAGGCGCTGCTGACGGGCGATCAGAAGCTGGCCGCCGCAGCCATCCGCATAGACCAGGAAATCGACCAGAAGGAGCGCGAAATTGAGTCCATGTGCCTCAAGCTGCTGCTGCAGCAGCAGCCGGTGGCAAGGGATCTGCGGCTGATTTCGGCTGTTTTGAAAATGATTACCGATATTGAGCGCATCGGCGATCAGGCGGGCGATATTGCGGAGATTGTCACCTATTTATCGGATGCATGCGGACACAACCGGCATATTGACGAGATGGCGCAGGCCACGATCAAAATGGTGACGGACGCGCTGGACGCCTTTGTGCGCCGTGATTTGCAGCTTGCATGGAGCGTAATCGAGTATGACGACGTGGTGGACGGCCTGTTTGCCGAATGTAAGAAAGACCTGATTGCCGAGGTGGCGGCCAACCCGTCGGACGGCGAGCGGGTGCTGGACATTCTGATGATCGCCAAGTATCTGGAGCGTATCGGCGACCACGCGACCAATATTGCCGAGTGGGTGGATTTTTCCATCACGGGCACCCATAAGGGATAGCGCAGAAAACACGTTTGGCGCGGCAGCGCGGAAAGAAACGGGAAAAGGACGGGAATGAGCATGATTTACTGTGTGGAGGATGATGCAGGCATCCGCGAACTGGTCGTGTATACGCTGCAAAATACAGGACTGGAGGCAAAGGGCTTTGCCGACGGCACGGCGCTGTTTGCCGCGCTGCGGACGGAAACGCCCGATCTGATCCTGCTGGATATCATGCTGCCCGGCGAAGACGGCATTTCCATTTTGCGCCGCCTGCGCACCATGCAGCCGACCGCCGCGCTGCCGGTCATTCTGCTGACGGCGAAAAACACCGAGTACGATAAGGTGGTCGGTTTGGACAGCGGCGCGGATGATTACATCGCCAAGCCCTTCGGTATGATGGAGCTGGTTGCGCGCGTCCGCGCGGTGCTGCGGCGCACACAGTCGGGCAGCGGCAGTCCGGCGGAACAGTCCAGCCTGCTTTCCGTCGGCTGCGTCTGCGTGGACGAGCGGGCGCACAGCGTGCAGGTGAACGGGCAGGAAGTGCAGCTGACGCTGAAAGAGTATCAGCTGCTCTGCCTGCTGATGCGCAACCGCGGCGCGGTGCTGACGCGCGATGTGCTGCTGGAAAATATCTGGGGCTACGGGAGCGAGAGCGAGACCCGAACCGTCGACGTGCATATCCGCACCCTGCGGCAAAAACTTGGCGCGGGCGGCGCGCTGATTGAAACGGTGCGCGGCGTTGGCTACCGGATGGGAGACCGCAGATGAGAAAACGCATTTTCAGCAGCATTTTTCTGACCGCATTCATCACGCTGCTGCTGACGGCAGGACTGCTGCTGGCAGCGGTATATTCCGGTCTGTCGCGCGATGTGCGCGAGCGGCTGGAAGATGAGAGCAGCCATATTGCCGCGATCATAGAAGAGATCGGCAGCGGCGCGCTGGGCGAGGTTGGCCGCAGCTATGCGGACCGCATTACGGTGATTGCGGCAAATGGCGCCGTATTGTATGATAACCGCACGGACGCGGCGTCCATGGAAAACCATCTGGTCCGGCCCGAGGTGGCCGCCGCGCTGCAAACGGGCGTCGGTCAGTCGAGCCGTCTGTCGGATACGCTGGAGACGCAGACCTATTACCACGCCCGCCGCCTGGAGGACGGCACGGTGCTGCGCGTTGCTTCAACGGCGGACAGCGCCTTCGGCGCGCTGTCAAGCGCTTCGCCGTGGATTGTGCTGATTGTGCTGCTGGCGCTGCTGGTGGCCGCGCTGCTGGCAGGGCGGCTGACAGGCGCGTTTATCGCGCCGATTGCCGCGCTGGATTTGCAGGATCCGCTGAAAAATGAGGCGTATGATGAACTTTCACCGCTTTTGCAGCGTATGGCGAAACAGAACAGGAAGATTGAGATACAAATGCGGGAACTGAAGCGGCGGCAGGCGGAATTTGACGATGTGACCGCCCGTATGGACGAGGGGCTGGTGCTGTTTTCTCCGGCAGGTGAAATTGTGTTCGCCAACCGCGCAGCCTGCGCGCTTTTTCCGGAGGACAGCGCGAAAGGCAGCTATCTGAACCTCTGCCGTGATGCGGAATATGTCCGCGTGGTCCGGCAGGCGCTGGACGGCGCGCATGCGCACGGCAGAATGGAGAAAAACGGACGTGTGTATGAGCTGACGGCCAGCTCGGCCGGCGAGCAGGGGCCGGAGCATGCCGCGGCGCTGTTTCTGGTGGATGTGACCGAGCGCGAGCAGGCGGAACAGCAGCGGCGGGAGTTTTCCGCCAACGTGTCCCACGAACTGAAAACGCCGCTGACCAGCATTATGGGTTATGCAGAAATTATGGAAAACGGCATCGTCAAACCGGAGGATATCGGCCGGTTTTCCGGCAAGATACGCGCCGAAGCCGTGCGGCTTTTGGGGCTGATTGAGGATATTATCCGGCTGTCTCAGCTGGACGAGGGCGGCGCGGCCGGTGATTTTGCGCCCGTCGGCCTGCTGGCCCTGTGCGGCAGTGTGCGGGACCGTCTGCTGCACAAGGCTGCGGAAAACAGGGTGACGCTGACCGTAGA
>NZ_JBMNUP010000031.1:0-16013 GCF_050946325.1 Agathobaculum sp.
GACTCCACCGACCCGAACGCTCCCGAGTACGCTTGCATCCGTGAGCTGATGGCTGCTGTTGACGAGTATATCCCGACTCCGGACCGTGCGGCTGACAAGCCGTTCATCATGCCGGTTGAGGACGTATTCTCCATCACCGGCCGCGGCACCGTTGCTACCGGTCGTGTTGAGCGCGGCCAGCTGAAGATGGGCGAGGAAGTTGAAATCGTAGGTCTGATGGACGCTCCCCGCAAGACCGTTGTTACCGGCATTGAGATGTTCCGCAAGCTGCTGGACTACGCTGAGGCTGGCGACAACATCGGCGCTCTGCTCCGCGGTATCCAGAAGACCGACATCGAGCGCGGCCAGGTTCTGGCTAAGCCGGGCTCCATTCATCCGCACACCAAGTTCCATGGCCAGGTTTACGTTCTGACCAAGGATGAAGGCGGCCGTCACACCCCGTTCTTCAACAACTACCGTCCTCAGTTCTACTTCCGTACCACTGACGTTACCGGTGTTATCTCTCTGCCGGAAGGCACTGAGATGTGCATGCCTGGCGATAACGTTGAGATGGACGTTGAGCTGATTACCCCGATCGCTATCGAGGAAGGCCTGCGTTTCGCTATCCGTGAGGGTGGCCGCACCGTAGGTTCCGGCGTTGTTACCGCTATCGCTGCTGACTAATTCTTAACTGAATTGTGAAAAGCCCCCATGCTTGCATGGGGGCTTTTTGTTTGCCGAAAAGTGAAGGGTTTTCCTGATTTTTTCTGGGTAAGCGAACCTTGTGCGCGGCAAAATAGAAAAGAGGAGGGACGCGATATGGCAAAGCATGAAGTTTCGCAGAAAAAACTGGAATCCGCCAAAAAGAATTTTGAATGGATGGAAGTGAGCATGCCGTGTACTGCGGCGCAGGCCTGGAATCAGGCAGACGGCGGGGAGGATTCCCCATCCGGAATTGCGCTGCCGCCGCATGAAAGGGACTGCGGACGCAGCCATCCGATGAGAGGAACCAACAGTGAAGATTTGACGGAGTGGTGCATCAGGCATGAGACATAACGCCTGTCTGTTTTGCAGTCTGTCGGGCAGGCCCGACAGACTGCTTGATTTTGTGGGAACGGTTTTACATTTTTATGCGCCTGTGGTACAATAACAGCAGTATATGCGCACCAGTCTGGGCGCCGACGCATAGCCTGAAAGCAGGAGGGAAGCATTATGTCTGTTTTCTGGCAATCGGTGCTCGCGGTGTTTGCTGCAGTCGGATTTTATACGGTGCTGCACACAGTGTATGAGTTGATTTGTGCCCATATGCTGCGCATGCACGGCTCGGCTGAGCTGACGTTATACGGCGACGGCTGTGATCCGAGCTGTGAGCAGCTGATTCGTACGGCGCTGCATATTCGGAAGCAGTTTTTGCCCGGTATGACCGTTACATTCATTGAAATCGGTGCGGGACAGGGGCAGAATGTGGCAAAACATCTTGCCGCACGGCAGAATATCATGTATTTGGAATAAGAGGGAAAAAGGAACGATCAAAGTGGAAGAAAGAGAATATGTGCTGATTCGCGGCACGGTAGAGCAGATCGTTTTCTATAATCAGGAAAATGGCTATGCCGTGCTGCGCCTGCTGTCAGAGGATGGTGCAGAGGTGACGGCTACCGGCACCTTTCCCAACATCGGGCTGGGCGAACAGGTGATTTTGACCGGAGGCTGGGTGACGCATCCGTCTTACGGCGAACAGTTTGCAACCGAGGCGTTTGAGCGCCGCCTGCCCAGCACCGTGCGCGGTATTGCGGAATATTTGGGCTCCGGGCTGATACGCGGCGTGGGGCAGCGGCTTGCCGGACGCATTGCGGAAAAATTTGGGGAAGAGACGTTTGATGTGCTGGCCCATGCGCCTGAGCGCCTGACGGCGATTCGCGGTATTACGGAGAAAAAGGCGCGTGAGATCGGCCGGCAGTTTGTGGAGCAGACGGAGATGCGGCTGCTGATGGATTTTTTGAGCGAACACGGCCTGCCGGTTGCCCTTACGCCGCTGCTATATAAGCGCTTTCATGACAGCGCGGTGGACGCCCTGTGCGAAAACCCGTATTTGCTTTGCGACCCATATTACGATGTGGATTTTAAAGTGGCAGATGGTCTGGCGATGGAGTTGGGACTGTCCCTGCTGAGCGAGGAACGGGCAGATGCAGGCGTTTTGTACACACTGGCATTTAATCTGGACAATGGACATACCTTTATCCCTGTGGAAAAGCTGACGGGTGCGGTATGTGCGCTGCTGTCCGATGACGACGTTGTGTTTGACGAGGAGCGCGCACAGCAGGCGGTTGAACGGCTGCGCGCGCGCGGGCGGCTGGTATGCGAACATATTGCGAGGCGTGATGCAGTTTATTTGCGTGACATGCATGATGCGGAGGCATATCTGGCCGAAAGCCTTCGGTGCATGGCAGAGCGCACCTATCAATATGACTTTGATGTGGACGAACTGCTGCAGGCGCTTGCACTGGACAGAGAATTTCCTTTTTCGGAGCAACAGCAGCAGGCCATTGCTGCGGCCGCGCGAAATGCACTCGTTATTCTGACGGGCGGCCCCGGTACAGGTAAAACAACGACGGTACGGGGGATTTTGCAGGTATTTGAAGCCCTGGGCCTGCATACGCTGCTTGCCGCCCCGACGGGGCGGGCGGCGAAACGCCTCAGCGAGCTGACAGGGTTAGAAGCCAAAACCATTCACCGGCTGTTGGAAGCCGGCTTTGCGCCCGGCGGGCGCACTGCTTTTGCCAGGAGTGTTACCAACCCGCTGGAGTGCGACGCGGTGATTCTGGACGAGGTATCCATGGTTGATATTACGCTGATGCAGGCGCTGGTGGAGGCGCTGCCGCACGGCGCCCGCCTTGTGCTGGTGGGCGATGCAGACCAGCTTCCGCCGGTGGGGCCGGGAAATTTCCTGCGGGATGTGATTGGTTCGCAGCGTGTGCCGACCATTCAGCTCACTGAGATTTTCCGGCAGGCCCGGCAATCGGCAATTGTGATGAACGCGCATGCGGTGAATGCGGGACAAATGCCGGTGTCTTCGGGACCGGATGGTGATTTTTTCTTCATGAAACGCAGCGACCCGGCAGCGGTCATTGAAACGGTGACGCAATTGTGCTCGGTGCGCCTGCCCAACCACTATGGATTTACGCCGGCGCAGATTCAGGTCCTTTCGCCGGCCAAGCGGCAGGGGAGCGGCACGATTGCACTGAACCGGCGGCTGCAGGAGGCGCTGAATCCGCCGTCTGAGGATAAACTGGAAAAACGTTTTGGGGACTGGATTTTCCGAGAAGGCGACCGCGTGATGCAGGTGCGCAACAATTATGACGTTGTGTGGGAAAGACGCGAGGATGAGGAGCAGGGCACGGGCGTATTTAATGGAGATGTTGGGGAAATTTTGCAGATTTTTCCACAGCAGGAGTGCCTTGTTATCCGGTTTGACGACCGAATTGCTACCTATACGTTTGATATGCTGAATGAACTGGAGCTGGCCTATGCGGTCACAGTACATAAATCACAGGGCAGTGAATTTGATGCGGTGGTGCTGGCGCTGTCGGACGGACTGCCGCGGCGGCTGCTGACGCGCAATATCCTTTATACAGCCATCACCCGTGCGCGGCAGTTGCTGGTCATCGTTGGAAGCGCCGATACAGTGGCTTATATGGTGCAAAATAACCAAAAGGGAAGGCGCTACAGCGCACTGAAAGTGCGGCTGCGTACCCAGCAGCCGGAAAATCCGTAAAAAGTTAGGAAAAGAATGTCGACTGTACAATTATTTCTCAAATGGCCTTGAAAAATGAGGCTGTGATAAGGTATAATATAAAGTACTGTAATTGCGGCAGTAAAGATAAAAAAGGATGAATGAAGATTATGGCTTCTTTTCTGGAAACGATAGCGAAAAAGTTTTCCTTGTTCTCCAGCGATATCGGCATTGACTTGGGCACGGCAACCGTGCTGGTTTATGTAAAGGGAAAAGGCGTTGTACTCAACGAGCCTTCGGTTGTTGCTGTGGATAAGGTATCGGGCAAGATTTTGTCTGTCGGCGCGGAAGCGCAGAAGATGCTCGGCCGTACGCCGGGCAACATCATTGCCATCCGTCCGCTGCGGGAGGGCGTTATTTCGGACTATGAGATGACCGAACGCATGATCAAGGAATTTATTCGCAAGGTGCAGGGCTTCCGCCTGTTCAAACCCAATGTGGTAATTTGCGTTCCTTCGATCATTACCGAGGTGGAGGAGCGTGCCGTGATTGACGCGGGCACCCAGGCGGGCGCCAAGCGCGTGTTTTTGATTGAGGAACCGGTTGCAGCGGCAATTGGCGCAGGAATTGATATTGCCAAGCCAAACGGCAACATGGTGGTTGATATTGGCGGCGGCACAACCGATGTTGCGGTTATTTCACTTGGCGGCATTGTGGAGTCCACCTCTATCAAAATTGCGGGCGATAAGTTTGATGAGGCGATTGTCAAGTATGTACGGCGCAAGCACAATGCGCTGATTGGCGACCGGACGGCCGAGCTGATTAAAAAGAATATCGGCTGTGTGTATCCGCGCACGGAGGAAGTGACGATGGAGGTCAAGGGCCGCTGCCTGATGACCGGCCTGCCGCGTACCTTTACCGTCAATTCGAGTGAGATTTTGGACGCATTGGAAGAGGTTTCCACGGCGATTGTGGAGGCAATTCACTGGGTTATTGAACGCACACCGCCTGAACTGACCGGCGATATTTCGACCAACGGCATTGTAATGACGGGCGGCGGCTCGCTGATTTGGGGATTTGATAAGCTGATTGCTTCCAAAACCGGTATTCCGACGCATGTGGCGGATGAAGCGATTTCGTGCGTATGCTACGGCACGGGCAACTGCCTGGAAAACCTGTCCGGCATGCAGGACGGTACGATGAATCTTTCGAGACAGCGGCAGATGATGCAGTGAGCATAAGGACCTGAGGGTTCGTAATATACTAAAATGCGATTCCTGCGTGCCTGCATGTGATCTGTCCTTACTGTTGCGGTACAGAAGCATATGTGCAGCATGGATGCTTGACGCAGGGCAGTTTTTGATAGGGAGAAGCATGACGGAACAGCAAAAATATATGAAGGCGGCCCTCCGGCTGGCGCAGAAAGCCGCAGAAGAAGGCGAGGTTCCTGTCGGTGCAGTGGTTGTGTGCGAGGGGAAAATCGTCGGCCGCGGCCGTAACCGGCGCGAGGGTAAAAAAAATGCGCTGCATCATGCCGAAATAGAAGCGATTGAAAAAGCGTGTAAAAAGCTCGGCGGATGGCGGCTGCATAAGTGCGATTTGTATGTGACGCTGGAACCGTGTCCGATGTGCGCGGGGGCGATTATTAATGCGCGCATTAAAACGGTGTACTATGGCGCACCGGACCCGAAAGCCGGCTCGTGCGGTACGCTGGTTAATCTGTTTGAACTGCCGTATAATCATAAACCGGAAGTTGTGTCCGGCCTGCTGGAGGAAGAATGCGCCGCGGTGCTGCGCGTTTTCTTTCGTGAACTGCGGGAAAAACGAAAAAAGCAGCGCTATCAGAAGAATGCAGACGTCGGGGACGTTTGACAGAAAGAATGTAAGAAAACAAGGGGTAAATGAGCAATGCAAAGAGAAAGGCTGGGTTCGCGTCTCGGTTTCATCCTGCTTTCAGCGGGCTGTGCAATCGGCGTGGGCAATGTTTGGAAGTTTCCGTGGATGGTTGGCCAGTACGGCGGCGGCGCGTTTGTGCTGTTTTATGTGCTGTTTCTGGTTATCCTCGGCCTGCCGATTATGACGATGGAATTTGCGGTTGGCCGTGCCAGTCAGAAAAGCCCGGTGCGGGCATATCAGGCGTTGGAAAAGCCGGGCAGCAAATGGCATATTCACGGCTATCTGGCGATGATCGGCAACTATCTGCTGATGATGTTTTATACCACCGTGTGCGGCTGGATGCTGCATTATTTCTATTTGACGGCAAGCGGTAAGTTTGTCGGCGCAGATACCGAGCAGGTGGGCGCGGTGTTTGGAGAAATGCTCAGTCAGCCCGGCGTGATGGCCGGTTGGATGGTTGTTGTTGTTGTTGTTGGCTTTGCGATCAACTCGTTCGGCCTGCAGGGCGGTTTGGAGCGCGTAACCAAGGTAATGATGATTGCGCTGCTGGCCATTATGGTACTGCTGGCGATCAACAGCGTGACGACTGAGGGTGCAGGCGAGGGCCTGAAGTTCTACCTGATTCCCAATCTGGAAAATATGAAGGAAGCCGGCATCATCAACGTGATCGTTGGTGCGATGAACCAGTCTTTCTTTACGCTTTCGCTTGGTATCGGCGCGATGGCGATTTTCGGCAGCTATGTCGGCAAAGGCCGCGCGCTGATGGGCGAGGCGGTCAACGTAGCGATTCTGGACACGTTCGTGGCATTTACAGCGGGCTTGATTATTTTCCCCGCGTGCTTTGCATTCGGCGTTTCGCCGGACAGCGGCCCGAACCTGATTTTTGTCACCCTGCCCAATATCTTCAACCACATGCCGATGGGCCGTCTGTGGGGCAGCCTGTTCTTCGTGTTCATGGCGTTTGCCGCATTTTCGACAGTTCTTGCGGTGTTTGAAAACATCATGTCCTGCTGCATGGACCTGACTGGCGCCTCCCGCAAAAAGGTTGCGCTGTTCAATACGGTATTGGTCATCGTGCTGTCCATTCCGTGTGTGCTGGGCTTTAACGTGCTTTCGGGCTTTACGCCCTTTGGCCCAGGCTCGAATGTGCTGGACCTTGAGGATTTCCTGGTATCCAACATTTGGCTGCCGTTGGGCTCGCTGGTGTATTTGCTGTTCTGCACCACCCGCTACGGATGGGGCTGGAAGAACTTTAAAGAGGAAGCCAACGAGGGCGGCGGTCTCAAAGTCAAGGATGGCATCCGTTTTTATGTCAGCTATATCCTGCCGATTATTGTGCTGGTAATCTTTGTGCTTGGCATTAAGGATAAGGTTATGCTGTTGTTCTCGTAAAATGCGAAATTTTTCTTGAATAATGCGGTGCAGCGTGGTATAATAACCAAGACGCGGTAGAATACAAACCGTATGATCCGCGCTGTACTGACCTGCCGGTGTGATGGAATTGGTAGACGTAGTGGACTCAAAATCCACCGGTGGCGACACCGTACCGGTTCGAGTCCGGTCACCGGCACCAAATCGGAGCAAGCTTTGTATCGCTTGCTCCGATTTTTTATGCCATACGGAAATGGAATACGGTGTATCAGAACGCATAGGTACGTTATGATACGCGCCGGAAGCAAGCGGAACCTGGTCCTTTGCGGACGAGACGGCCATCACGCTTACCGTTTGCGCAGCGAAAAACCCCCCTTGCGCATACGGGGGGTTTTTGTTATAGTAAACGTGTAGGAAGCAGAAGGGGCAAAGTTTTGCCGCTTCTACAGCAAAGGAGAGAGGAGCGGGGATTATGCAGAACGAATGGACCAAGGAAAAGGTCATCACGCAGTTGGCGTTAACGCGGGAAAAAGGATTCATTCCCGTGCAGTCGGAGATGTTCCGCAAGGACGACGGCATCGTAGGGCAGGTGCTGGAACGTGAATTCGGCGTAAAGGAGAATAACCTGCATCTTGCCGATTTGGGTACCTATGAGCTGAAGGGGATGCGTATCCGAAAAGGACGGGGGAACAAGGTTACGCTGTTCCATCAGGCGCCGGAACGGGGACTAACCACCCGGGAGATTTTTGAGCGTTTTTGCTATGTCAGGCCCTCCTCGCGGGATGGACAGCTGAAAAGAAAGCTGTTTACCACTGTGAAAGGGAATCGTCAGAATAATCTGGGGCTGATTCTGCGTGGGAACAGCGAGAATGCAATTGATTTATACTGGCAGGATGAGTACTTGTCCACTTGGGACCTGACAAGCGGGAAAAATAAAATCAATCAGACGATTCTGGCGCTGGCAGAGACACAGGGCCCTGTAAATTCCAGATATGAACATTTTCATTTTGTGGAGGCATACCTGCTCAGCGAACCCAAGGACATTGGCGAAGCGATCCGGTCGGGCGCTGTTGTGGTGGAATTCTGTGTGGACCAGCCGGCAGATGAAAGAGTCGCGCCGCATGACCGCGGACCGCATGTTCGGATTCCCTTCCGCAACCTGAATATGCTGTTTGGAAAAATTGAGCAGATTTTGTAACAGAAAAGAAACGGAGTGAACGGGTTTGGCCGTTCACTCCGCTTTTTTTGACTTTTTCTTCGATACTTTCGGAACAGGAGGAAGCGTGAAATCAAGGATATATTCGAAGGTGGTGCCCATCGTAATATAGCTGCTGGGCCAACCGAATATACCGATTCGGTTGACAAGATTTCTGCGGTCCCAGATGATGGTGTTCCGGAATTCATATCCTGCCGCACACATGGCGTTGATGATGTTGATATGCAGCGGCACACGTTTGCCGTCCATCCATGCATCGGTAATATTGATTAAAATATGCGCCTTCTCTTGAAAGACCGGTTTAAGATCAGAAAAAATTTCGGAAATAGCCGCTTCAAAATCAGGCGCTGCCAATGTTCCAAGGTCTCGGGGGTCCTGGCTGTACTGCTCAATTTTGCCGAGCTGCTCGTTCGCCCGCAGATTGCCGCGGCGGCTCTTGTTTTTTCGCTCGCGGTTGAGAATGTTCGCATAAGGCGGGGAGGTAAAGACAAGTTTCACGGTGCCCGGTGCAATGCGGGCGCTGATATGCCGCGCATCGTCGCATACGGCAATCTGGCGGCATTCGGTACAGCCGGCAGCGCCGGACGCTATGCGGGTATTGGCAAGGTCGACATAGGCCTCCTTCAGGTCAAACCCAACGGCGTTTCGTTTCAAATCCTGTGCGGCGACCAGCGTGGTGCCGGAGCCGACGAACGGGTCTAACACAAGCTCGCCCTTATGCGTAAACTGCTCGATCACGCGCTTGGCCATGGCAATGGGGAAAACGGCCGGATGAACCGTTTTATCGCGTATATCACGGGCTTCATAAGCGAATTGCCAAACGCCGATTTGGTTTTTCATCCATTCGCGCGCTTCAATGCAGGATAAGTGGCTGGCAGGGCAGTCACACAGCCGTGCGCTGTCAATCTCAATGAAGCCGCTCATTGTTCGCGCTCCAGACTTTCTGCAAACCGCTTTTGTGCAAAGTCAAAATACTCGGCATTGATTTCAAACCCAATGCAATTCCGTTCCAGCCGTTCGCTGACTATCCAGGTAGTGCCGGTGCCGAGGAAAGGATCGAAAACAACGCCGCCCTTCGGACTGCCGCAGAGAATGATCTGCTCCACCAGTTTTTCGGGGAAAGTGGCTGTGTGCGTACCGCCCAGAGGCTGCGTACAAATGGACCACACATCCCCCGGATTTTTGGGACGGCCGTTGGCGCCCATGATTTTCACTGCATTCAAATCAAAAAAATACTTCTTTTGCAGAACAAAATGGAAGACGTGCTCATAAGTGTTGTTGAAACGGTCTGTCACGCTGGCGGGAATGCGGTTGGGCTTTTGCCAGATGATATCATCCCGCAGCAGCCAGCCGCGTTCCTGCATGGCGATGGCAAAGCGGGAGGGGATGAGCAAGAGCTGCTTGTTCTGATATAGCTTGCCGTTCTGCCGGATTTTGGGCTGAAGCGGCTTGGTGGTAAAATATTTTTCCTTGCGGTCTTTTTGGACCTGCGTAACGTTTCCATTTTCGTCCAGATATTTATTCCATGCGCCTGCACCGGAGCCGAAAAACGTATCTCCCACGTTGATAAATACATTGGCGCTGGGTTTGAGATAGGGCTTCAGGGCATCGAAAAAATCGGCAAGGCGGGAAACATATGCTTCCGGCGTGGGTTCAGAGCCGATTTCGCCTTCTCCGTTATATACGCGCTTGGCCCAGTAGGGAGGGGACGTTACCAGAAGATCGATGGACTGGAGAGGGACCTGCCCGATCAGCTTCAGCGTGTCTCCGCACAGAATCAGGTGACGCATGCGTTTTTATCCCCCTCTTGCAAAAATAATAGTGCTGCCGAAGGGTTGGTTTTATTCTGCGGACGTGTTTGCACGGCCGCGGCGCCCAGAACGACAGACAATTTATTATAACACAACAACCGTTCAAAAACAACCGGCTTTCCGCAGAGGTGCAGAAAGGAAAACAGGCGGGACTCTGTGCGAGTCCCGCCTGATGCCATATTCCATTTATTGCTCTTCGCTGGCGCACCGCCTGCCGAACAGCACAAAGATATAGGGCGGCAGCAGCCACAGAATAGCGGCGCTGACCCATTCATTTATCCCAAGCTGGAACAAAAGAAGAGAAAAGACGCCATCCCACTCTGTCAGGATGCTCCAGAGCATGGTGAAAGAAGTAAAGATTCTTTGCGTCAGATAGGTAAAAATGCCCAGAACAACGTTCAGAACGACCATAACAGAGGCCGACTGGAAAATTTCCCTGCGGGACATTTTGCGGAAAAAGAGCAGTCCGCCAATCAGAACGACAGCTGCGAACAAAGCGGCGTGGAGAATAAGCTCGCGGGTGCGGTCTGCCGTGATTGTCCCGTCGGGAAGTGTGGCAAGCGCCCAGCGTCCAAACACATGAACGGTCAGCTGGAAGCAGACCCAGCTGGCGGCAATGCAGTACAGCGGAACTTTCCACCAGGATTTTTTCATGGGATATCGCTCCTTTCACAATACAGTGTGGCCGGCTGCGTGAAAACTGCTGTCGGCGCTTGACTGGCATGGTTTTGCTGCGGTACCTCAAAGAAACAGATAGGATTCTGAATGGCTGTCCGAATGATATATCATTATTATAACCGGGGGGGGGAAGAAAAAGCAAGAAAAATAAGCATAAAACGTCGTTTTTTGCGTTTTATAATGCTTTGTGCATCCAGATATGGGGGCAATGTTCATCCAGGAACTCCTCGCCTTCAGCGGTATATCCGGATTTTTCATAAAACCCTTTGGCCTGCACCTGGGCAGAAAGGCGAATTTCTTTTGCGCCAAGGGCTCTGATTTGCCGCTCTGCTTCCTGCAACAGGATTGCGCCGCAGTGATGCTTTCGGAAGGCTTTCAATACTGCAATTCGGCCAATCACATAGGTCTGTCCCTCTTCTTTGAAGAAACGTCCGGTGCCAACCGCCGTATCGGCCTCTGTGTACAGGACAAGGTGCGTTGCTTTTTCATCCTTGTCGTCAAATTCAATGGTAAACCCCTGTTCTTTCATGAATACCGTTTCGCGAATCCGTTTTGCGTCTTCCGGCAGTGTGCAGTAGATTTTGGAATAATACATGTGAAGTCCTCCTGAAAAATAAAAGCACTCAAAAGCCAACCTTATAGCGCATATGCGCCGTACCTGCGGTTTGCTTCCGAATGCCTTCAGACATCGCTGCCCGGTGACAGCGTGCCAGCAATTTTTTGATTTATTATAGCAGACAATAGAAGAGAAGTCAACTGCGGATGAAGCGGCGCTGCCGGCTATATTTTATGCTTGTATTCCTTTTTGCCATGTGCTAAAATAAAGACGGATTTTTAAAAACATTTTTATTTTGGTCAAAAGGAGCATCCAAGGTGCCAAAGGTAGCTTACTCTGAAGAGGACAGGGAACGGATCAGAACCGCGCTGATTACGGTTGGGCTGGAGCTGATGGCAAAACAGGGCATACAGCATACAACAGTTGAGCAGATCTATAAAAAAGTTGGCATTTCACGCACATTTTTTTACACTTTCTTTTCAACGAAAGAAGATTTGATCGTTGAAACCTTATATTTGCAGCAGCCTAAAATTATTGCCTATGTGCAAACTTTGATGAAAGACCCGGCGCTGGGCTGGCGGGATGCTGTCAAACAGTTTCTGCATGCCTGCTGTTACGGCGAAAAAAATGGAATTGCCGTTTTGACGATTGAAGAACAGCAGCGTATTTTTAAACGGCTGTCCAAGGAAAGCTGTCAAATTTTTCGGGACAGACAGCGGCGTCTTTTTGGACAGATATTAGAAAACTTTGGGATAACCGCAGATACGCAGCGGATCAATTTGTTCACCAATTTAAGCCTGTCAACAATGGTAATACGCAGAGCGATTCCGGATGCGCTTCCGCTGCTTGTTCCCGAAGCGGTTGACGAAACGGTTGATTTTCAGCTGAATGCGATTGTTGACGCGCTGGAAATGCTCAAAAGCACCCCGATACCTTGAAGGAAAATGTAAATTCGTCCGAATATGATGTTTCGGCGTGATGTTCGGATGAATTTTATTTTATCTAAAATAAAAACAAAATATAAATTGTGTTTTTATAAAGCGCAAAAAATGTGATCTGTTTATGATGCCATGGTTCTGTTTCATTGGCTTCATATAAAACGAACAATTAGGAGGATAATGCAATGGGATTTTTTGGAAAGTTGTTTAAAGGGCCGGAAATTGATATGGAAAAAAGCAATGCGAATGCAAAGAAAATGCGCGCTCTGTTTAATCAGGTGGTGGAAAACGGCGATGCATATCGGCTGATTTTTGGATATACCGAAGATGTAAGCCGGTTTAATTATGGTTTTGTGCATGGAAGCAAGACCAAGATCGGAAATTTGATTGTCGGCTGGAACGAGGAAAGTCAGACAGTTGTGGTTGTGCCCACCGTTCCTGACCTGTCCGGCTGCGGGGACCCGACCTGCTATCGCCGTTCGGAAATTTTAAAGGCCTATCGCAATAAGTACCCTACCGATGCATTTGTCATCTATCCGGACAAAAAGGGTTACATTGGGATCAATGCCTATGACTGGCTGGAAGAGGAAAAATTATATGTATATGTGTCCCAGGAGGAGGAACTGGCCGCGTTTACAGATTTTTTTGTCAATCGTTTTGCAAAAAAGTGAGGTAAACTATGTCTTTGAAAGAAGCCGGCGTGCTTCTGTTGGTGCTGGCAGCGATATTTGTGTTTGGAAATCAAGAGTGGCGATTTTCAAAAAATAATCAAACTAAAAACAGTTAAAAGCCTTGTGGCGCAAGGCTTTTTTCTTTTTGTGCAGTTTTATTTATATGATTTGATTTTTTCTTAAAACGCTAAAATCTTTATGGTAAAATCAAGCCATAATTTTAATTTGATTTTTTACCGGAGGGGGTTTTTACTATGGCAGGTACAAAGAAAAGAGTACAAATGACAGCAAGAGAAGAAGCAAACAATCAATACTTAATAAATCCCTTTAATGAGTTCATAGCAGAAAAGAAAGCATTGGGCAGAGTAGAAGAAACACTAAAATCATATCAGACAACTTATAAAAAGTTCATGGAGTACTTTGGAGATAGAGCGGAAGAAACAGGCAATATTTGCGGCTCTATGTTCATTGAATGGACTAACGCCATGAGGGATGAGGGACTAAAGGCGGCAACAATCAATCATAATCTAAGCGATATGCGGGCGTTTATGTATTGGTGTATGGACGAAAGCCGCCAATACATACCACGTTTTAGAATTAGGCTGATAAAGGTACAAGAGGAAATGCCGAAAGATTACACCATTGAGGAAGTAAAGGCATTACTTAGAAAACCAGATAGAAAAGCAAAGTTTACAGAGTGGCGCACATGGGCGATTTGTTGCTTTGTTGTCGGTACTGGTGCAAGATTAGGAACGCTGGTAGAAATACGAATGAAAGATATTGACCTGAAAAATGGTAAGGTATTCTATCAGCACACAAAGAATAAGAAATTGCAAACTGCTAACCTTTCGCCGCAATTAGTGAAGTCATTAAGTGACTATATCAATATGTGGCGTATTGAGGGAGTAGAAGAAGATGATTTTTTATTTTGCAATATAAGCGGCGAACAACTTTCTAAAGCCTCTTTAGCGCAAGGATATAGACAGTATACCACAAGCAGGGGTGTTAATAAAACGAACATTCACGGCTTGCGCCATACATTTGCAAGAGAATGGTTTTTGAATGGCGGCGATGTAGTACAGCTATCAAAGATATTAGGACACTCTACACTTGCTATGAGTGAACACTACATGAACATTTATGCAGACATGGCAAAGGATAGATTTGTGCAATATAATCCACTCGACAATATCACAAGGAGCGGCGCAAGAAAGACGGTCAGGCGCAAGGATTAAGAAAGGCGGGGCGGGTATGTGTGATTATGATTTGCCGCTTGCCCTGATATTTGAGGAAATACTAACAGACAAGCCGAAAGAGCAAGCGGCGAAAGAGCAGGATAACGGCAAAGGGGAGCGGCAGGAAAAATAGCCGCTCCCCTCTTTTTCTATGTCCGCTTGTATTTGCTTGCTAAAATGCGTTCTAAGCGGTTTTTGTGTTCGGGTATGGTAGGATACCAGAAAGCCGCTAAAATCGCTCTACAGGCGTTCTACGGCGTTACAGAGCTATTCCCGCTCCGCCGTTGTATTGTGCCGCCGCCTGTGGCGTCCTCTTGCCCTCTTTCCCGCCGCCCTCTGCAAAGGGAAAAGGGGGACAGCTTCCAAAGTAGCCGCCGCCCTCTCCCGTTCCCGCTCGGCGTGGCGATTTAAGACCGCCGCCGCTTCCTTGCCTTGAGTTCGGCTAAGATATCCTCTGTAACAGACGATTTTTTAGTTGTGCCTTTCGGCGCAAGGTCGGGGAAGTATTTTCTTGTAAATGCGTTGCGCTGTTCAATAAAGGTGCGTTTCCGCATAATGGGGTTGCCGTCCTTGTCTGTCTTGTCGGTTGGTATTTTGCCCTCTAAAATATCAATAAGCCAATCTTCATCCTCTTCACCTTGCCGCTTGATGTATTCAAAGATAAGCGGCAAAGTGATTTCCTTAATGTCTGTTACATCTTCCATTCTTTCAGGGGTTTTAATTTCTTCTGCCATTACTAACGCCGCCTTTCATTATTTATTGTTATCTTTATGATAAAGGCTTGATTTGTATTTGTCAATAGGAAAAGGCGGCTGAACAAGTCAACCGCCTTTCATTTATCATTTACTTTACTTTTTCAACGGAAGTAGCAACTACTGCAATATATTCAATCTCATTATTGACGACCCTAATTCCGTCAAACATACCTGTAACTGCTATCTCGTCACCAACTTCAACAGTGGGATAAGTAAAACAAGATACACGAATATCATCACATTCATATACCCAACTATCATTATATGCGTTATTCAACATATCATGATTTAGTACAGCGTCAGCGGCAGAGTATTGATTAGTGACAGTTGCGGTAAATTCGATAATTGTTTCTGTATTTACAAAAGTATCTAAAAACGCCTGTGCATCTTCTCTTGCCATGTTTCTTATCTCATTTGCCTTGTAAGTAGTAGTTTCTCCACTTTCTACTACTGTGGCAGTAATTGTGTAGTTAGGTTTAGCTATTAGAATATTAGATACAACAAAGGCGACTAATAGCACAACCACTGCAATAAACCAACCTCGTAAAAAGATAGGTTTCTTGTTTTTTGCTCCACAATGAGGGCAAGCCTTTGCACTCTTTGCCATTTCTTTTCCGCAGGCTTTACACGGTTTAAGGTTTTTGTTTGTTGCTTGCTGTTCCATCTTTATACCTCCTTATTTTCTTGTGCTGTATAGTTCAAATGTCGTAAGGAAATAATAACACAGAAAATGACCACTGTCAACGTCGTAACGACGTTTTAGGAGAGTTTATTATCTACTCTATTGCCTCTACACTATACATAGTGAGGTGATAGCATGAAAGAGGAATATAGGGAACAGTATAGAAAGTTTGGATTAAATGTTGTATATTACAGAAAGGCGTTAAGAATAACACAGCTACAACTTGCAGAATTATTAGATATACAAAGAAGTCATATAAGCGCAATAGAATTAGGTAATGTTGGTATATCATTTGACCTTATCTTTAAGATGTGTGAGGTATTTAAGATAAAGCCTAAAGACTTATTTGACTTTAGGGACTAAGAAAGCAATAGTCCGTAAAGGTATACCTTAACGAACACAAGAAAACGGCAAGAAAAACCCTTGTTTTCTTATTCGTGTAAGTCCAAAAATAATTTGCGAATGTTCGTAAATAATGCTTGACTTTTACGAATA
>NZ_JBMNUP010000032.1:0-15209 GCF_050946325.1 Agathobaculum sp.
GGCGATTATCTGCAGCGCATGCTGGATGGACTCATATGCGACCCCGGCAAAGTCAAAGACCATATTGCGGACTGCATCAAAAAAGTCCGTGCTCTGCGCAAAACGAAAAAAACCGAATAAAGAAACCGGCGCCGCGCCCCTTTCAAACGGGCGCGGCGCTTTTCCTGTTGTTCGGCCATGCCGGAGGCAGCGCTTCCGCTGCCTCCCGCGGCCTGGAAGGGAAAATAGGGGGGACTACAGAGACGTTAAAAATGCAGTATCTGTCAATCCTGCAGGAACCGCTTTACCTTATCGGCAAACAGATGGGTCTGCAAAATGCCGGCCATATGACCATAGTCAGAATCCAGCGCATAGCACTCTGCCTGACCGCCCAGCCAGATGATGCGATCGACCACCCACTGCACAAAGGACGCCGGATGCAGCGCGTCCCAAACCGACGGAACGGCCAGCACCTTGGCCTTGATGCGGCTGAGCGCCTTGTCAAGATCGCCGCCGTACGGGCGGGATACATCAAAATTCAGGCACATGCGGCAGGTATACATCCAGTGGTTAAGGTCAACCAGATGCTCGGTCAGCGAAACGACCGAATCCAGTTTTTTCTCATAGGTTGCTTCGCCCAGTACACTTTCGTAGCACGCAACGTCCTTTTCCACCTCGCGGCGGTAAGTGCGCTCATAATAACCAGCCTGGAACGCCGCTACATTCATCATCTCCAGCGCAAGGTGGAGAGATTCCGTGGGCTGTTCGGGCTTGTCATAATAATCGCCGCCATTCCACTTGGGGTCGAGCTTTGCAACGCGGATACCGTATTGCAGCGGGTTGAAACCGCCCCAGACCGGCAGCTTGGGCGTTGCAATTACCGGAATGATTTTATCCATCCAGTCCGGATAGGCAACCGCCCACTGCCAGGAGGTCATACCGCCGAAAGACGGCCCCATAATGGCTTTCAGATGGGTGATGCCCATGGATTCCAGCAGCGCCTTCTGGGTGTTGACCACGTCAAGCACCTCGGGCACGGGGAAATCCAGACCATAGTGCTTTCCGGTTTCCGGATTGATGCTTTTCGGACCGCTGGTAATCACCATCGGATTGTTTGCGCCCACGTTGCACAGGTTATCGGTGCAGACGACGAAATACTTTTCCGTATCCACCGCCTTGCCGGGACCGATCAGACCGTCCCAGAAACCGGGCAGCGCGTCATCCTCACTGTACTTGCCGGCGCAATGGCTGGAAGCGGAAAAATAATGCACAACCAGAATGACGTTATCCTTGGCCTCGTTCAGCGTACCGAACGTTTCATAGCCCATCTGCACCGGAATTGTGCGGCCGCACTGAAAGGTGAAAGACGGAATCTGAAAAGATTGCTTCTTTGACAGTAAAGACATAATGCTCAGGCTCCTTTGCTCGTCAGATAATACCAACCATGGTCATAATAATGCACAGCGCGGTCAGGAACAGCGGCATTATAACGGTCAGCGGGAATACATGCTTGTAGGAATCCTTTGCGGTAACGCCACAAACCGAGCACATCAGAATGAAGGTGGAGCAGTGCGGCAGGGTATCCAGACCGCAGCAGGCAATGGTCATCAGACGGTGGAAGGCTTCCGGGTTGATGCCCTGCGCAAGGTAAGCGGGAAGCATGGAGTCTGCAAAAATCTGCAGGCCGCCAAGCGCGGTGCCCGTAATGCCGGCAACAACGTTAACGGCAACAGAGGCGGAAACATAGGGGTTAAAGGTGTTGGACAGGCTCATGGCAAAATCCAGGAAGTACTGGAAACCGGGCGCCGCCTGCACAACGCCGGCAAAGCCCATCACGCCGCCGGTCAGCAGCAGCGCAGAAGTGCAGGAAGACCACATTCCGTTGGTAAAAGTCTTCAGCACGCCCTGCTTCTTGGCTGCACCGAAGAAAACTTTGGGGTTGAGAATGACGCTTGCAATCATGGCGATGCACAGCGCAGTCAGGATACAGTCGGTAGCACCCATGATATCCTTCAGGAATACCATCATGGCAACAACGATAATCAGCGGGAGAATGGAGGACCAGAAAGGCGGCAGATCCTTTTCATCCTCTTCGGTCAGCGCGTCCGTACCGGAAACCACATAGCCGACGCCCTTAGCGGTCTGACGTCTGGCCTGCCAGGTGACGTAAACACCGGCAATCACGGTGCCGACGATGCAGGCGATAACGCCCATCACCGGAGCGGAGAACGCATTCACGCCCAGACCGTATTCTTCACGGGTCAGCAGCGCGTTGGTCGAAGTGGGGTTGCCGGGCAGGCAGAGGCACAGCGTTACCGATGCGCACAGCACGATACCGGGCAGCAGGTTCTTTGTAATGTTGGCCTTGCGGAACAGCGGAGCCGCAACCGGATATACCGCAAACACAATGACGAAAGCCGAAATACCGCCCATCGCCATCAGCAGCGTGACCAGCAGCGCCGCCAGCGGCGCCCACTTTGCACCAAAGATTTTAAACAGCACTCTGGCTACGCTTTCCGCCGAGCCGGTGATCTTCATAAACTCACCGTACGCAGCGGCCAGGCCGAACAGCAGGAAATAGCTGCCTGCGAAGTTTTTAAAACCTGTGGCATATGCACCGCTCCAGGTTTCCCAGAAAGGCAGCGCATTTGTGACGATAACCACCAACGCGGAAATGAGCGACGCGATAAAGGCGTTGACACCCTTATAGCTCAGCACAATCAGGCAGGCGATTGCCAGCAACAAACCGATTACACCAATCATTTTTGTGAATCCTCACTTTCATATTCTCTTTGCATCAGGAACCCCCTGCCCGCCGTCCCTTTCTCCGGTCCCGCTTTTACCGAATCCCCTGGACCAAGGGCACAGTTTCCTTTTGTCAGGCTCAGTGTAACACGTCCTGTCTGCAAAAAAAATAGGAACCCCCGCTTTGTCACTGACATCTATTGGCACAAATCATGACAAGCATTTCACAGTATCGCTCCCCATTTTCTGTTTGTTTGCCTGTATATTTTCCCATTCTCAATTTTCATTTTTCATCGAATTATTTTCAGCTTTTTCAGTTTTTTCCTCTATTTTTTGAACCGAATGTCCAAAAACGACCGACTGTTCTCCAAACCGCTGCCGCAATGTGTCAACCGTTCTGTCCAATTTTTTCCGGCGCGATGACACGTCAGGCGCCTCAAACAGGGACAGTTGCTCACAGGCCTGTTCCTCGGGCAGCAGGCTGGCCGCCGTGACCGACAGCAGCCGCACAGGCTTATCCTCCGGCCACACCGCGCGCAGCAGAAGCATGGCGGTTTCAATCAGGGTGCGCGTTGCATTCGTCGGGTTTTTCAGTGTGATCTGGCGGGAGTGATTGCGAAATTCCGGATCGCGGACCGTAAGCTGCACAGTCTGGCAGACCAGTCCCCTGGCCCGCAGACGGCGGCCAATGTTATCGCACAGCGCTGTAATGCCCATGCGGTACTCTTGCTCGCCCCGCAGGTCGTGCGCAAACGTCATGCTGTTGCCAACGGACTTGACTTCCCGCACCGCATAGAAAGAGCGCACCGGCTCATCATCCTCACCGCGGCTGTAGCGCAGCAGCTGATCGCCCGCCTTGCCCAGCAGGTTGTGTATAAACCCAGGATCACATGCCGCCAAATCGCCAATTGTGTGTACGCCGCGCCGCGCAAGCTTATCCGTTGCATGCCGGCCGGCATACAGCAGCGCGCTCACTGGAAGAGGCCACACGCGCTCCCGATAGTTTGCGCGGGAAAACACCGTTGTCGCATCCGGCTTTTTATAATCGCTGCCCAGCTTGGCAAACGCGCGATTGAACGATACGCCGACCGATATCGTCAGCCCAACTTCGTCCCGCATGCGGCGGCGCAGCTCGTCTGCAATCTGCTCGCCTGTGCCGAACAGATGCGCCGTGCCGGTCACATCCAAAAAGGATTCGTCAATACCAAACGGGTCTACCAAATCCGTATATTTCAGATACAATTCGTTGCAGCGCCGCGAATACTTCACATATTCCGACCGGTGCGGCGCAACCAGCCGCAATTCCGGACATTTTCTTCTGGCCTGCCAGATGGTCTCTGCCGTTTGCACACCAAAGGCTTTGGCTTTTTCATTTTTTGCCAGAATAATGCCGTGTCGGCTGTCCGGATCACCGCAGACTGCGGACGGACCGTCCGCCAGCGTAGGGTCAAGCAGCGTTTCTACCGAAGCATAAAACGAATTACAGTCGCAGTGCAAAATGATTCGGTCCATACGCGCCTCCAAAAATCGAACATTTGTTTCTTTTATGATAACACAAAATTTCTGTCTTGACAAGCGCTGTCTCATGTCCTATACTGAATCTGCAAGCAGGGGTGCTGTGATGAGCAGCTGAGAGGGCGAGAGCCTAACCCTTTGAACCTGTTGGTTAGCACCATCGTAGGGAAGCTGTCGCATCGAAAAAAAGCAAATCAATGCTCCGGTTTCACCGCATGGTGAGACCGGAGCATTTTTGTTTGAAAAGCGAGGTTATACGCAATGAACGTAAACGGCAAGCCGATCCCCTGTGCCGCAGGCATGACCGTACAGACGCTGCTTGACACACTGGGACACGACCGGCAGCGCGTTGCTGTGGAGCGCAACGGCCAGATCATACCGCGCGCCCGATTTGCAGAAGAGCTGCTTGACGAAAGCGACGCCATTGAGATCGTCTGCTTTGTGGGCGGCGGCTGACAGGAGGGCGGATACATGCTGACGCAGCAGGAGCTGCACGCCGCGCTGGTCTGCCGGCACGGCGCGGCAATACAGAGCAAAATCGACCGCGCCACCATCGGCATTGCAGGGCTTGGCGGCCTGGGCTCCAACATCGCGGTGCTGCTGGCGCGGCTGGGCGTTGGACATCTGGTACTGGTGGACTTTGACAAGGTGGATATCACCAACCTCCACCGCCAGCATTACACGATGGACGATCTCGGCGTTCCCAAAGCGCAGGCACTGAAAAAACAACTAATTGCAATCAATCCATATTTAAATTACGAAACGTATATCGAAAAAGTACTGCCGGAAAACGCCGCACGGCTTTTTGCCGGCTGCGATATTGTCTGTGAAGCCTTTGACCGCGCCGATCAAAAGGCGATGCTGATTGAAACCCTGCTCGATGCGCTGCCGGACGCACCCATTATCTCCGGCAGCGGCATGGCAGGATACGGCTCAGCCAACGCCATCCGGACGGAAAAGCGCTTTAGCCGGCTGTATCTCTGCGGCGACGGCGTAAGCGACATAAGCGACGGACTCGGCCTGATGGCGCCGCGCGTTGCCGTTTGTGCCGCGCATCAGGCGACCATGGCGCTGCGCCTTCTTCTGGGCGAACGCGAGCCCTGAGTCCAAAAAGAAAAGGCCTTCCGGCCTTTTCCTCTTCGTATTCCGTCTTATTCCTCCGGCAGCTCGGACGCGCAGTGCGCGCACTTGGTTGCGCCGAGCGGAATTTCGCTCAGGCAGTACGGGCACTTTTTGGTCGTCGGCGCGGCAGGCGCCTCCGCTTTTTTGCCGCGGCTTGCCAGTTTGTTCACCGCCTTGACCATGCAGAACAAAATAAGCGCCAAAATGATGAAATTGATAACCGATGTCAGAAACGCGCCGTACCGCAGTTCGATGTTGCCGATATTTAGCGTAAACGCACTCAAATCGGTCTGTCCGGCAGCGCCCAGAATCGGATTGATCAGATTTTCCGTCAGCGAGCCGACGATGCCGGAAAACGCGCCGCCGATGATGACGCCGATGGCCATATCCATCACGTTGCCGCGCAGCGCAAAAGCTTTAAATTCCTCGATAAATTTCTTCAATGCAAACACCCCATTCTGTTTCTTTAATTTCAGTTTACACGCCGACCGCACCGCGGTCAAGACAGTTTATACAAAAAAGGAGCGCAAAACATGAACGACAAACTGATTTTAGGCGGCCACGAGTTTGATTCCCGTTTCATCCTCGGTTCCGGCAAGTATTCTCTCGACCTTATCCAGGCCGCCGTACACAACGCGGGCGCACAGATCATCACGCTGGCGCTGCGCCGCGCAAACGAGGGCGGTGCAGCCAACATTCTTGATTACATTCCCGAAGGCGTAACGCTGCTGCCCAACACTTCGGGCGCGCGCACTGCGGAAGAGGCGGTGCGTATCGCGCGCCTGTCGCGCGAATGCGGCTGCGGCGATTTTGTCAAAATTGAAATCATGCGGGACAGCAAATACCTGCTGCCTGACAACCAGGAAACCATCCGCGCGACCGATATTCTCGCCAATGAGGGCTTTATCGTAATGCCCTATATGTATCCTGATTTGAACGTCGCCCGTGATCTGGTGAATGCGGGCGCCGCCTCGGTCATGCCGCTTGCCGCGCCGATCGGCACCAACAAGGGGCTGGCGACGCGCGAATTCATCAAAATCCTGATTGACGAAATCGACCTGCCCATCATTGTGGACGCCGGTATCGGCCGCCCCTCGCAGGCGTGCGAGGCGATGGAGCTGGGCGCCGCCGCCGTTATGGCCAACACGGCCATTGCCACCGCAGGCGATATTCCCGCCATGGCCGAAGCGTTTAAGAAGGCCATTGAAGCCGGCCGCACGGCCTATCTGTCCGGCCTGGGCCGTGTGCGGGAAACCGCTTCCGCTTCTTCGCCGCTGACGAATTTCCTGCGCGACTGAGCATGCAATCTTACGGAATAAAGAAGGTCTTTTACTTATGAACGAAACCACACAAAAGATTATCAGCGCCAAATACATCACCGAAGAAACCGACCACATGCAGTACCAGCCCGGTATGGACAACATCGGCTCTGAAGTGCAGGACGCCGTCATCGCGCGGATGAACGCTTATGACGCGGACGCCTATACCGCCGCCGACGTGCGCCGCGCGCTGTCCAAAGATGTGCTCAGCCCTGAGGATTTCGGCGCGCTTCTCTCCCCTGCCGCCGCACCGTTTCTGGAACAGATGGCGCAGCGCGCACAGGCAGAGACCCGCAAGCATTTCGGCAACTCGGTGCAGATGTTCACACCGCTGTATATCGCCAACTACTGTGAAAATTACTGCATCTACTGCGGGTTCAACTGCCACAACAAAATTCGCCGCGCCAAGCTGGATATGGCCGAGATTGAGCGGGAACTCCAGGCCATTGCCGCCTCCGGTTTGCAGGAAATCCTGCTGCTGACCGGTGAAAGCCGGTCTATGTCGCCCGTCGAATATATCGGCGAGGCATGCAAGCTGGCCCGCAAATATTTCCGCGTGATCGGCATTGAAATTTATCCGCTCAACGTGGATGAGTACGCTTATCTGCATGCATGCGGCGTGGACTATGTTACCGTATTCCAGGAAACCTACAACGCGGATAAATACAAAACGCTGCACCTTGGCGGACATAAACGTATTTTCCCCTATCGGTTAAACGCGCAGGAGCGCGCCCTCAAGGGCGGCATGCGCGGCGTGGGGTTCGCGGCGCTGCTCGGCCTGTCCGATTTCCGGAAGGACGCCTTTGCCACCGGCCTGCACGCCTACCTCCTGCAGCGCAAATATCCGCATGCGGAGATCGCTTTTTCCTGCCCGCGCCTGCGCCCGATCATCAACAACGATAAAATCAACCCGCGGGACGTTCATGAGCCGCAGCTTCTGCAGGTTGTGTGCGCATACCGCATTTTCATGCCGTTTGCATCCATCACCATTTCCACGCGCGAACGCGCCGGTTTCCGCGACAATATCATCGGCATCGCCGCCACCAAAATATCGGCCGGCGTCTCCACCGGCATAGGCGAACACGCTGACGCGGAGGAAAGCAAGGGCGACGCTCAGTTTGAGATCTCGGACGGCCGTTCTGTCGACGAGGTATACAAGGCCATTCAGGCGCACGGCCTGCAGCCCGTCATGGCGGATTACTTATACGTTTAAACAGCGCTGCGCGGCCGGCCGCGGACAGAGCGCACCGCATGCCGCAGCAATAGCCGCCGCGCAGAGCATAAATATCAAATAAAGGAGTAAAAAGCAATGAGAAATTATGCTACCCAGATGGACGCTGCCAAGCGCGGCATCGTCACGCCCGAAATGGAGACGGTTGCCAAAAAGGAAAACCGTCCGGTCGAGTACATCATGGAGCGCGTCGCGAAGGGTACGATCGCGATTCCGGCCAACATCAATCACAAGAGCCTGTCCGCAGAAGCAGTGGGCGACGGTACGCGCGTGAAAATCAACGTAAACCTTGGCATCTCCGGTGACTGCAAGGATTACGAGATGGAAATGCGCAAGGTCAAAATGGCGATTGACATGGGCGCGGAAGCGATTATGGACCTGTCCAACTATGGCAAAACCAACACATTCCGTCAGCAGCTGATCGAAGTCTCTCCCGCGATGATCGGAACGGTACCGATGTATGACGCCATCGGCTACCTGGAGAAAGATCTGATGCAGATTACCGCCAGGGATTTTCTGCGCGTTGTGGAAGCGCATGCGCAGGAAGGCGTTGACTTTATGACCATCCACGCCGGCATCAACCGCCGCGCCGTCGAGGCTTTCATGCGCGAAGGCCGCCGCATGAACATCGTCTCCCGCGGCGGATCGCTGCTTTTCGCATGGATGCAGATGACGGGCAATGAAAACCCGTTCTTCGAGTATTATGACGACGTGCTGGAGATTCTCCGCAAGTACGACGTCACCATCTCGCTCGGCGACGCATTGCGGCCGGGCTGTATCGATGACGCCTCCGATGCCGGCCAGATCAGCGAGCTGATCGAGCTTGGCAACCTTGCCCAGCGCGCATGGGATAAGGACGTACAGGTCATGATCGAAGGCCCCGGCCACATGGCGATGAATGAAATCGCCGCCAACATGCAGATGGAAAAGCGCCTGTGCCACGGCGCGCCGTTCTATGTCCTCGGGCCGCTGGTGACGGACATTGCCCCCGGCTACGATCACATCACTTCCGCCATCGGCGGGGCAATCGCCGCACAGGCAGGCGCCAACTTCCTGTGCTATGTCACCCCTGCCGAACACCTGCGCCTGCCCGATGAAAGCGACGTGCGCGAAGGCATCGTGGCGTCCAAAATCGCCGCGCATGCAGCCGATATTGCGCTTGGCCTGCCGGGCGCGCGCGACCGTGACAACGCGATGGCCGACGCCCGCCACAAGCTCGACTGGGACGCGCAGTTCAAACTGGCGCTTGACCCTGAAAAGGCGGAGCGCTTCTTCAATCAGGTGCCCCCGTCGGAGCGCCATCAATGCTCTATGTGCGGCAAAATGTGCGCCGTTCGCACCACCAACATGATTCTTGACGGCAAAAAAGTGGAGTTTTGCTCTGAAAACGGCCAGTGCTGATACTGTCTTTCCGTTCGCAGCACAGAAAACCGGCACAGAACGGGGGGGCCGTACGGACGCCCCGTTCTTTTTTTACATCTTCCACAGGGCTGCAAACAGTGTGCGCAGCACTGCGCTGGCCGCCGCCAGCGCCACACAGGCCAAATACGGCGCGCGGCAGGCGCGCAGCGAATACCGGCCAGATGTTTCGCCGCTCTGCCACGCCATCGCGCAGGCCGCAAGAAGCGCCGGCACGCTCAGAACCGCAGGCAGGCCCACCGTGCCGAAGGAGAGCAGCAGGCTGCCCTCTCCGCTCATACCCACCGCTATAATCAGCGCCAGCACAAACCCGCGCGCCGCCGCCACCGCAGACAGCAGCAGCCCCGTCGGCCGCAGCAGCGCGCAAAGCAGCGGCAGTACAATCCACAGCACGGCGCACAGCACACTTTTCACAGCCTGTCCGGGCAAAGCGCGCAGCGCCGCAGCAAGCAGAACCGCGCCGTCCCCCTCGCCTGCGCGCAGACCGGTCAGTCCGCCCGCCACTGCACCGCACAAAAACATGGCGCTTAAAAACAGAAACGCCGGCGTGCGCACCAATGCATCAAAAAAACCGAGAACATGCTGTTTTCTCATGTCTCTCCCCCTTACGGAAAGTCATGTTACAGCATATTCCCGGTTTCCCTGTTTTAGAACCCCGTTTTAATCGCACATGGCGTCCACCATGTCTCTGCACGGCTGATGCAGAAACAGGCGTACCCCTCTGTCAATCTCATACGAAGCAGACAGCCGGCCGTCTTCTCCCTGGTGCAGCGTGGCAGCAATGATTTCCGTTCCTGCTACAACACGTTCTTTGATGTACGCCACATCAACGCCTCCGGCGCATACAACAACCAGCGTGCGGCCGCCTGTGCATTGCGAAATAGGCGCCAGCACCGTCGCCAGCGCGCGGCGGTCAGCACACAGCAGAACCACTTCGCTTTTTACAACAGCAGCGGCGTTGTCCTCACAAAGCACCGCGCCGCTGCCTTCGGCTGCCGCGCATGCTTCTCCGCTGTTCATAGATAGCATTAAATTGCCCGCAGGGATAATCTGCTGACCCAGAATCGCACGAATCAGGCGCGGCAGATATTCGCCTCCGCCAATTGCGGCTACATGAATGTTATGCGGCATAATACTGTCAACTCCTTTAAATCAGACGAATGTTTGAGCCGTTCTCTTATTATAGTTACAAAACCTTCCCTTGGCAATCTTTTTTTGCGAATATGGACAATTTTTTATTATTCCTGCTGTGCGCTCATCTTTTCCATCGCTTTCAGATAGATTGCGCACTCAAGGCGCTTGCGCTCCATCTCGCAGCCCAGATCGTAAGAGTCGTTCATATCGTGGTTCATGTTGTAATTCGCTGCCGAGCAGCCGCCCGAGCAGTAGAACTTCGCCCAGCACTTCTGGCATTTGGGGCGGGTATAAATATTCATGCCCGCGAACTTCGTTGCAATCTCCATATCGAACGACTGATCGAGCACGCTGCCCTGCTTGAATTCTTCCTTGCCGACAAACTGGTGGCAGGGATAGATATCGCCGTCCGGCGTGACGGCCACATACTCATAGCCCGCGCCGCAGCCGCGCAGGCGCTTGACCACGCACGGTCCCTGATCCAGATCGACCATAAAGTGGAAGAAGGTGAACGGCTTGCCCTGCTTTTTGCGCGCAAGCATGATCTCCGCCAGGCGGTCGTACTCCGCCTCGATCTTCGGCAGATCGGCCTCGGTCAGATCATAGCCGCAGCCCGGGTCCGCGGTCACCGGCTCGACCGAAAGGCTGTCGAAGCCTGCGTCCGCAATGTGCACCACATCCTCCGCAAAGTCCAGATTGCGCGAGGTAAAGGTGCCGCGTGCATAATAATCCTTCTGCGGGTCGCGCGCATCGACCAGCGCCTTGAACTTGGGCACGATCACATCGTAGCTGCCCGCGCCCGACACGGTTTTACGGAACTCGTCGTTAACGTCCGGACGGCCGTCCAGCGACAGCACAACATTATCCATATTTTCATTGATATACGCCCGCTTGTCCTCATCGAGCAGCAGGCCGTTGGTGGTAATGGTAAAGCGGAACTTTTTGTTGTGCTTTTTCTCCAGGCTGCGCGCGTAATCAACCGTCTGCACAACCGTATCCCACGCCATCAGCGGCTCGCCGCCGAAAAAGTCCACTTCAATATTATGGCGCTGTCCCGAACGGGCGATCACAAAGTCAATCGCCTTTTTGGCAATTTCAGGCGGCATGATCTTGCGGCCCTGACCGAAGTCGCCGGTCGAGGCAAAGCAATAGGTGCAGCGCAGGTTGCAGTCATGCGCCACATGCAGGCACAGCGCCTTGACCGGCGCGCCCACCGGAATATACTTGCTTACATCAATGTAATCGTCTTCCGCGAAGAGCTGACCGGATTTTTTCAGCGCATATAATTCGCCGTAGGCCTCGCGCACCTCGGCAGCGTCATACTGCCCCAGCGCATCCACAACCGGCTGCGGGCAGTCCTCCGCCATGGTTTCATCTATCAGACCGGATACCGCATAGCTGATATCATCCAGTACATGCACTGCGCCGGAGTTCACATCCAGCACAAAATTCAGTCCGTTTTTTTGATAGCGATGAATCATATTGATTTCGATTCCTCCGAATACGTTAACAAAGGCGCGCGGAACCGCGCGCCTTTGTCCATTCCTAAATTTCGCGTATAAAACGCTTTTCCGGCTGCGGCAGCTCTCATCCGAAAGCGCCGTTCCGGTTCAGATGCAGTCTTACTTCGCGTGCTCGCACTTCTGGTTCGCCACGGTGCAAGAAGTCTTGCAGGCGGACTGGCAGGAAGTCTGGCACTCGCCGCAGCCGCCGTGCGCGGCAGTCTGCTTCAGCGTTGCAGATGTCAGAGTAGAAACGTGCTTCATCGTAATTCCCTCCTACTTTTTTAGATGATGATACCTTTTTTTCTTACGCATATTGGCGCCGGCAAAACCGCCGAGCGCCGAAGCCGCCAGTGCGCACAACAGGCTGACGGCTGCGCGAACAATCTGTACCGGCTGGTCCAGCAGCGCTGCGCCGGCTGCCAGCAGGAGCAGAAAAACCAACGTGCCTGCCCCGACCGCCCAGACGAATTTTCCGCCAGGCGCCCGCTTTGCGGCAAAAAAGCCTGCCGCCGCGCATCCAAGGCCCAGAAACACAAACGCGCACGGGGCGATCACGCCCTCGCCAAGTGTTCCCTGCCGCACCAGGACCGCACCGGCCAGCATCAGCAGCAATGTAATCAGCAGTCCGCCTGCCGCTGCCGGAAGCAGAGTGCCGATAGGGGATTGCCCTTCGTTGTTTTTTCTTGTCATTGCGCATCCTCCCGCCGAAAAGAGATGATTCATCCTATTCGGCAAGAACCCTGATTATTCCTTTTGCGTGCTTACTTTTCCGCTTCCTTGGGTGCCTCAACCGCTTCAACCGGCTCAGCTTCCTTACCGCGGATTGCCCAACGGTAAATCTTCAGCTTGGTGCGATCGTTCGAGGATTCGATGATCAGAACATCGTCCTTGATGTTGACAACACGGCCGATAAAGCCGCCGATGGTCGAAATTTCATCACCTACCGCGATGGAATTGCGCATTTCGCGTTCGGCTTTTTCGCGTTTGCGCTGCGGACGGATAAGCATGAAATAAAACAGGACGATCAGGATGACCAACGGGGCAAACTGTGCAATCGCCTGCATATACTGCTGTCCACTTGGCATTTTTTACACCTCCTCGTGCATTTTGCCGTTAATACTAAGTATTATACTGGATTCCAATACAAATTACAAGCCCCTATTTCATTCTTCCCATTGTGCCGGCCATTTCTCCCGTCTCCTCCGCAGACATAGGACAGCCCCCATTTCGCATAGGGTAACGGTATTCTGACGAAATGGGGTGCATCTTATGCTGCTTCACGCGCTGGCCGCGCTCGGCGGTCTGTTTTTCTTTTTTGTTCTCCGCGTACAGGGGGCGGACGGGGCCTTTCCCAAGCCTCTTTCGCCGGAAAAGGAGCGCGAGCTGCTCTGCCGCATGCAGCAAGGGGACGAACAGGCCCGCGCGCTGCTGATTGAGCACAACCTGCGGCTGGTCGCGCACATTATCAAAAAATATTATGCTGCCAGCGCCGAGCAGGATGACCTGCTCTCCATCGGGACAATTGGCCTGATCAAAGCGATAAACACCTTTCGGCCGGATAAAAACATCAAGCTGGCCACTTATGCCTCCAAGTGCATCCAAAACGAGCTGCTGATGCACTTTCGGCAAAAGCGCAAATCTGCCGGAGAGGTTTCGCTGTCCGATGAGCTGGAATCGGACGGCGACGGCAGCGCGCTTTCGCTACAGGATGTGATCTGCTGCGAGGACGAGCGGCTTGCAGCCGTAGACGAGCACGACCGTTATGTTGCAATGTACCGTGCGCTGGCCGGCTGCCTTTCTCCCCGCGAACGGGCGGTTATTCGTCTGCGCTACGGACTGGGCCAGCCGGACCCACTGCCCCAGCGTGAAATCGCCAAACAGCTCGGGATTTCACGGTCTTATGTATCGCAACGCCGCTAATGTAAACGAAGCCCGGAAAGCCTGATGTAGACAGGTTTTCCGGGCTTCGTGCGTGATTGGGGGGTAGCAGCGCCGTTATTGTAAACGGTGACAGAAAATTAAGGTAAGCGGCCATTCATCGGTTATTAAGAAAGCTTGGACGCTTCTAGTATTCCTTTGTCTGTTAAGCGCCATGCAGAAGCTGCGGCATTGCGACCGGGAATGCGTTCTAAAAGACCACTATCACGAAGCTTCCAGAAAACTCGTTTCATGGTGTTTTCAGAAGTAATGCCCGTAAGCTCTCTGCCAACACTATTTGTTATTTCGGAGTGTGTTTTCATATACTGCATTACCATTTCTTCTGGAGATGCCAGTTTTTCGTGACGAATAATGACAAGAACAGAATTTGGAGTTTCGGTAATCTGAGGTGTTTTAAGGCGTAAGCGAGACATTGCTTGAAATGCGGTATTAAGTCCTTCACCGACGTCTTTATTGGGAGCATTTGGAAATTTATTGACCAATCTAACAATTTTTGGATTTCTTGCTGATTGAGCATCTAAAATATTTTCGGTTGTAACGTAGCCAGGTAATTTCCCAGGACTTTCAATTTCTACGCGATTATCAAAAATTCTAATTTGAATATCTGTTGCAAGGCTATAGTCGCGGTGCAGGACTGCGTTAGTAATGATTTCATGTAAAGTTTCCTCTGGATACTCAATGCTTTCAAACTGCTTACCAAGTTTTTTGATTGATTCAATAATTTCTTTTACTTTGGTAACTGCACTATAAATTTGGTTATAGGCACAGCCTTCAATGGTAAGAGGAAGTCCGTCCAATGTGGCGCGGTCCGCATCACCGCTGGTTTTATACCTAAATATTTTAATGGACGACCGTTTAGGAAGACAAATTTGAGGTTCATCGGAGAATAACATTTCACCAGCAACAGTTAACTTATCATTCTTTGCAAGACGCTGTTTTGTTAACCATGTAATCCTATCAGTTGGCGGAGTAATATAATCACAAAATACTTTGTATATTTCGGCCTCACTGGCATCCTCAATAACAGATTCTGCCACTATTTCATCTTCAAACGATGTGATTCCTTTGTCAAGCTCTAATCTACGCATTTTTTCAAGAGAATCAACAGGTAGGTTTTGAGCCCCTTTTCTAACATACGCTGTTTTCCTGTCAGTGGCAAAAACAATAGCTTGAGTTTTGGAGATTGACACTTGTACAACGTAAGTAAGAAGTACAGGGTGACGTAAATAAGTAATGGTATAAAATTCTGATATAGGGGCAATTTCTTCCATAACTTGAATTAACTGATTAGCATCTTCGATT
>NZ_JBMNUP010000033.1:0-15114 GCF_050946325.1 Agathobaculum sp.
TGAAAGGGGCGCGGCGCCTGTTTCTTTATTCGGTTTTTTTCGTTTTGCGCAGAGCACGGACTTTTTTGATGCAGTCCGCAATATGGTCTTTGACTTTGCCGGGGTCGCATATGAGTCCATCCAGCATGCGCTGCAGATAATCGCCGAATGCCGCAACGGTATTGCTCTCCCGAATGCGGAAAATAATATAGGGCGGCTCTTCTTTGAAAATATAGACTTCCTGGTCTTCAAATACATGCAGGGCAAAGCCTTCGGGCGGCGTATCAGAGAGTACGACCTGAAACCAGGGACAGGCTTCCATCAGATGCAGAATGTATTCCAGGTGCGCGCAGTATTCTTCGGGCTCATAATAAACCGGCGACCCTTGCAGCATGCCGGCGCAGGAAATCTGGACCTGTCCGGCGGCAATCTCTTCCGGTCTGGCCAAATGCAGGATGTGACAAAGATGGCGGCATCCGCTGCTGGCGGTCATGCGGCTGCTCCAGCCCGTATAAAGCTGGTGCAGCGCATCGCCGGCAGGGGACGCGATTTCCTGCTGCAGACGGCGAATGACGCGCCGCGGCACGGTGGTCAGCGACAGGCTGGCAGAAAGCAGGATGCTTTCCGCGCCGCGGTCCACATATTCCTGAAACGTATCAATAAATGCGCTGGAAGTCAGCGAATAAAATTCGATCAGCGGCCGGCAGAGCGCCACATAGCTGGAAAATTCATTGGTAAAGGAATCAACTGCCTGCCGGTCCCGCGTCATGAACGTGGTGGAAACGCTGGCCTGCTGGCCGATGGAGGTGGAAAACGCCGCGGCGACATCCGGAATGACCGACAGGGTGCGTTTGTAAATGCCGTCGCGCAGGCGGGGGTAATAATACGGCTCAATGGCGCCCGATATGTACAGCGGCAGCCAGCGGCGGATAACATCGAACATTTCGTCAATATCATGGCTGATTTTATGAATGACCTTGACTTTGCCGCCGCGCAGGATGATTTGCCAGAGCAACGCGGTCCATTCGTAGGAAAAGGACGGGCTGCCGTTCATCCATTCGGAATCCTCGTCGCTGTACAGCAGCAGTGTGACGGGCTCGGGCTGCTGAAGCGCAAGGTTGAACAGCGCAATGGTTGCCTGGCGGCGTCCTTCATCCCCGTAAAACGCAAGCGCGTCGTTCTGCGCGGGCTGGCCGGACTGCCGTTTGGGCGAAGGCGGCAGCGATGAAAAATCATGCAGCAGCGCGCCGACAGGGCTGGCGGACTGCTCGTCATAAAGCCAGCGAATCATCTGGCGCTCGATCACGCCGTCGTCCGCCCGCGCATCTGCACCGATGGCCTGACAGAGCAGGCGGTGCTTATCCTGCCCGCCGGTGCGGTGCAGCAGAAAGGCACATATGGAAGGCAGATATTCGCTGTCCCGCGCAAGGGTGCGGCTGCCGCGGCGCAGGCGGCTGATATACGAGGGATCAAACTGCATGTGGCGTGCAAGTACACTGTTGGAGGTTCCAGTCAGTTTTAACAGAAAATCAAATTTTTCTGAAAAAGGCACGGGATTCACCACCTTGTGATAGCATATGTTTTATTATTGCATGAATAACAGTGTTTGTCAAGAAACGTGACTGATGAAGCGGCTGCCGTTGCGCTTGACCGGTCAGGATTTCTCCGCTATAATTTGAGATACTACAGGACCCCCTGGCGGGGGCCAAAGGAGCTGCAAAGATGAAAATGGAGCAAAGCATCACAGGGGATGAAATCCTTGTTGCGAACAGCGCGGCGCTGACGGGCGTTTTTGCCACTACGGGCGATCCGATCGTCGCCGGCATCCATGCATATCTGGATATGGTGAATGCGGGCGGTGGCATTTACGGACGCACGCTGCGTCTGCTGCATATAGATGACGGGTATGACGGTCCGAAGGCGCTGGAAGCGTTTGAGGAACTGGTCATGCGGCAGAAGGCGTTTGCATACCTGTCCCACTTTGGCGCGCCCTCTGTGGATGCCACGCTGGATGAGATTCGCCGCATCGGCATTCCGGTTTTCGGCTTTGCGACCGGCCTGGGCCGGCTTTACGCAGAGCAGGCGCAGAATTTTGCACAGGGAGCCAACTGCTACCCGATTCAGCCGATTTATGTGACAGAAGGACGTGTGCTGGTTGTGCGCGCGCTGTCCATGTTCCGGCCGAAGAAAATAGGGGTGCTGTATACCAATGACGATACCGGAAGGGACTTGCTGGCCGGCGTTATGCTGCAATGCCGCCGTCTGGGCAAGGATTTTGCCGAACAGCGGGTGGAGCTGGATATGTCCACGCTGCCGGCTGCGGTGGAGGCGCTCAAAGCCGCGCAGGTGGACTGTGTGATCATCGCCGCGCCGCAGGCGTTCTTTCCCACGGTTGCGGGGGAGATGGCCGATCAGGATTTGTGCCGCCCTGTGTTGACAACGTACCTCAATTCCATCATTACCATTGCGCAGGCTACCAACCGGCGCGTAAAAGGCAAATTTGATATTTATGCGCTGAGCTGGCTGAACTATCAGGATGAGCGGCTGGATAATCTGGAGGAAGCCTCCATCTGGCTGGGGGACTATGCGATGAACGGCTATGCACACTGCGGTTGGATCAGCGCGCATTTCTTCTGTGAAGGGCTGCGCCGCATGGGGCCCGGCATGCCCCGCTGGGCGGATTTTCCCGGCGTTATGGAGCGGGCGCCGCTTCAGATTCCCTTTGGCGGCAAGGTGGACTATGCAGGCGGCAAGCGCATGGGAACGCAGGAGATGAGCCTGGTCAAGCTGGACCTTTCCGCACCGACCGGCTGGCAGTTTATTGACGGACTGCGCAGCATGGGCGAGCTGCTCGGCACATTATAATAAAAACGTGAAAAAGCGCATCGGACAGGCTTCCGATGCGCTTTTGTTTATGTGGTCCAGGCCTGCCGCAGCAGGCGAACGGCTTCACGGGTCTGCGTCTCGGTCAGACCGGCGTAGCCGAGCACCAGCGTCGCGCGCGGCGGCTTGACAGGCGGCGTATAGTAGCTGGACAGCCCGTAAACCCGCACGCCCGCCGACCTGGCGCGCGCGATGAGCTCCTGTTCGGCCATACCGTTGCGCATATGCAGCAGCAGATGAAGCCCAGCTTCAGAACGGGAAACCTCATGCGGCAGGCCGGCCAGCTCACAGTCAAGTGCGTGCATCAGTGCGTCCCGCCGTGCCTGATAGATTTTGCGGCTGCGGCTGATATGCCGCTCAAAACCGCCGGTGCGCATGAATTCGGCCAGCGTGTACTGGTCAAAGCTGGGCACTGTGGAGGAGTAAAGCGAAAACTGCTGGCGAAAGCGCGCCATCAATGCATCGGGCAGCACCAGATAACCGATGCGCAGCGAGGGCGCAAGGCTTTTGGCAAACGTGTTCACATAGATGACCCGTCCGATGCGGTCCAGTTCGCCCAGCGCGGGGATGGGGCGGGAGGCGTAGCGGAACTCGCTGTCGTAATCGTCCTCAATGATGTACCGATCGGGGCCGTCAGCGGCCCAGCGCAGCAGCTCCATGCGCCGCGCGGCCGGCATGACCGTGCCGAGCGGGAAGTGGTGCGAAGGGGTCAGGCAGACGACGGAAGCGTCGCTTTCTCGCAGCGCGTCGGCCCGCAGCCCCTTTTTGTCAAGCGGGAGCGGACGGATCTGCGCACCGTTTGCGGTAAGAATCTGGTACAGTTTGCGGTAGCCGGGGTTTTCCACCGCATAGACGCGCCCTTTGCCGAGCAGCAGAATCACCAGATGAATCAGATATTCCGAACCGGCGCCGACCAGAATATTATCCGCAGGTACATGGATGCCGCGGAAATCGCGCAGATAGCGGGCAATTTGTTCGCGCAGCGCAGGCACACCGTTCGGCGGAACGGCGCGCAGCAGATTGCCGGCGTATTCGCTCAGTACATGGCGGGACAGGCGCGCCCAGGTAGCGAACGGAAAACAGTCGGTATCAACGGTGTTGGTGCGGAAATCGTACCGGCAGTCGTCCTCTGCCGCAGGCGCCGGGCAGGAAGAGGCCTGCGCTGCGGCAAAACTGTGCGGCAGGGGGGCGGGCACGGCAAGCTGTGCCTGCACAAAGTAGCCGCTGCGCGGAACGGAAGTGATATAGCCTTCGGCTGCCAGCTGGCCGTAAGCCGTCTCCACCGTAATCTGGCTGACGCGCAGGTGGGCGGCAAGCTGGCGTTTGCTGGGCAGGCGCTCGCCGCCTGCCAGTGCGCCGGAAATGACGTCTGCGCGCAGAAGCCGGTAAAGCTGCTCGTAAAGCGGCGTGGATGCGGCGGGGTCAAGGTGATAGGTAAGCAAAAAAATCCCTCCCGACTGGCATTGCTGCATTAAGCATACCAGCAGGAAGGGGGAATGTCAAATCAGCCCTGCCGTGCGCAGCAGGAAGAGGATAACGGTCAATGTTACAGCGCTGAGCGCAGTGGACAGCACAATAATGGAAGAGGACAGCACATGGTCGCCGCCCATGTTTTTGGCCATCACATAGCCGGTGACGGTGGCCGGCGCGCCGTACAGAATGACAAGCGCAACCATTGCCTGTTCCCGAAAGCCAAGCCATGCGGCGATGGGCAGAAAAACAACCGGCAGACCGATCAGTTTGATAAAAGTGGCCGCGCAGGTGGGGCCGAGCTTTTGAATGGCTTTACGTCCCTCAAAACCGGCGCCGATACTGAGAAGGGCCAGCGGTGTGGCGCAGCCGGACAACATATCCAGCCCCTTGGACAGCATGGGCGGAAAATCAACCTGCATCAGGGAGAAGGGCAGGCCGGCCAGAATGCCCAGAATAATGGGGTTGGTGACAATACCGCGCAGGGTGCGGGCAAGCACGCCTTCCTGCTGCGTCTGGCTGTTCTGCGGGGCGGTTACTGCCAGCACAAGCACAGAATAGACGTTATACAGCGGCACCGTGGCGACGATCATCAGCGGCACCAGGCCCACCTCGCCATACAGGCTTTGCACAAAGGCAACGCCAAGCACGGCCTGCGAACCGCGGAATGCGCCCTGCGTGAACGCGCCCACCATGTTTTTATCGGGCAGCAGTTTGGCAGCGCCAAACCAGATGACGAGAAAATACAGCGTGGTTGTGCCGGCGCAGAACAGAAAAAAGCGTGCGTCAAACTGCTCGGTAATGCGGCCGGACGAAATATCGCGGAACAGCAGCACGGGCAGCAGCACTTTGAACACCAGCCGGTCAATTTCGGACAGGGTAGAGGGTGTGAAAAAATGCAGGCCGCGCAGCAGGCGGCCAAGCAGGATGATGGCAAAAATCGGAATGGTTGCGTTCAGGCAAAAAAGCAGGTTATCAAGCATGCGGGTTGCCTCCAGCCTCTTCGGAGAGGAAAAAATCCTGCAATTTGGCAAGGCTCTGCGCTAAAACCGCCGTCTGTTCGGGGGAGAGCGTTTCCAGCACGGAAGCGACCATCCGCTCATGAAAGGCCTTGTGGTACGCATAAGCGGCTGCGCCCTTGTCGGTCAGGGAAACATGGACCACACGGCGGTCGTTCTGGCTGCGCGAGCGGCAGATCAGCCCCTTGGTCTCCAGCTTATCGCACGCAACCGTCAGCGTGGCCAGCGTAACACCGATGGAACGGGCGACTTCGCTCATGCGGACGGGCCCCATATCTCCAATTTTTTCAATGATATGGATCTCTGTAATCGAGACGGAATTGCCGAGGCCGGCGGCCATTGCCCGTTCTTCAATTTTTTCCACGCGGCCGAACACATCGACCAGAAAAGAATTAATCAGTTCCGCGCCGGGCATAGCCGCACAACTCCTTCCATTGCTTCAATACACAAATAATTATATTAACTAAATATTAGCACACCCAGCGTAAAAAAGCAATAAGAAAGGCCCTCCTTTTCAGGAAGGCCTTTGGAGATTGTTTCAGCGTGCAAGAAGCTGGTTCTGCACGGTTTCAAAGCCCAGCCGCGCCACCGTGTCACAAAAACGTTCGCCTGGCTGGCCCTGGTCACGGAACAGCGTCAGCGCGCGTTCAATGACGGTCAGCACCTCGTCCTTGTCGGTAAACACGCGGTCAAGCGGGCGGCCCATGGCGGTGCGCTTGCCCCAGCGGCCGCCGATGTACATCAGATACCCGCGGGTCTCTTCGGTGACAACGCCAAACGGGCACTTGCCCACGCAGCGGCCGCAGTGGTTGCACTGCTCGGCGGTATGAACGATTTTTCCGTCCTGCAAGGCGGAGACGCCGATCGGACAGGCCTTTTCAATCTGGCAGAGCTTACAGCCGCGGCACTTGTCCAAATCGTATGCGGGTACGCGCTGACCGACGATGCCGATGTCGTTCAGGTCGGGCTTGACGCAGTTGTTCGGGCAGCCGCCGACGGCAATTTTGAACTTGTGCGGCAGTTTCTGGTCGTTCCAGCCGACGAAGAAGCGCTCATGGATTTCCATCGAGAGCGCATAAGTATCAATTAATCCGTATTGGCAGGTCGTGCCCTTGCAGCTGACAACCGGACGGACCTTTGCGCCTGTGCCGCCTGTTTCCAGGCCGTGCTCCCGCAGAAACGCGCGCATCGGCTCGATGTTGGCATAAGGAACTTTCTGCACCTCGCAGGTCAGGCGCGTCGTCATGGTGATTTCGCCGCTGCCGAAGCGCCGGGCCGCCTCGGAAATGGCCTGCATTTCGTCGGCAGTGATTTTGCCGTTGCGGGTGATGACCCGCCCGTTGAAGCAGTCCTCCGTATTTTTATCATGCAGAAAACCAAGCGCCTTGACACGCTTGATATCCTCTGCCGACGGACGGATGTTCGCTGAATTGCCCATATCCTTCTCCTCCTTGCCGCGTAAAGCGGCCGCTCTCTCCTCATGGTTACTCTCTGTTTTTTATTCTAACAGAAAAATAAAAAGCTGTCAATCGCAATCCGCTGCCATGAAAAAGACGGTTGCAGTGTTGCATTTCGTGTTGCATGCCCTTGTTTTTTTGTGATTTTTATAAATTGTTTATGACTTCAAATAATCACACAAAACCGCTTCAAACCCGCACCACAGCTAAGAAAAATAAAAAAGCCCGCGCAATGCGGGCTTTTCGTAACTGGAGCGGATGATGGGAGTCGAACCCACCTATGCAGCTTGGGAAGCTGCCGTTCTACCGATGAACTACACCCGCAAATACTTTATTTATTGTATCGTTAGAATCCGGATTTGTCAAGAGACAGATGAATGTAAACCAAAATATTAATAATGGTTGACAATAGGCGCGGGACGTGTTACAATGGCGCTGGTTCAAACGGGAGGGATATGATATGGAAAGAAAACAGAAAGGCGATGTGCGGATGCTGGCGCTCAGTGCGCTGTTTACCGCGCTGATTGCGGTGGGTGCGTTTATTCGGGTTCCGGTGCCGATGTGGCCGTTTACTTTGCAGACGCTGTTTACAACGATGGCAGCGCTGCTGCTCGGGCCGCGGTATGGCACGCTGGCATGCGCGGCTTATATGGTGCTGGGGCTGGCCGGCTTGCCGGTTTTCACGGGCGGCGGCGGACCGCAGTATATTTTCCAGCCGACGTTTGGCTGCATCGTAGGGTTTGCAGCCGGCGCGCTGCTGGCGGGCACCATTGTCCAGCGGGCGTCCAGGCGGAGTTTCCGGCTGTATGTTGCGGCAGGGCTGGCCGATGCGGCAGTGGTGTATATCATCGGGATGGCATGGTTTTGGGCGGTTAAGGCATTTTATCTGCATGACCCCATTGGAATATGGACGTTGTTTGTCACCTGCTTTGTACCGACCATTGGCGTGGATATCTGCAAGGCGATTGCAGCGGCGGCGCTGGCCGTTCGGCTGGAACCGGTGCTGGGGCTGTACCGCAGCGCGGCAAAGGCGGAATAAATACGGCGGAAAATACAGTTGGACGGCGCGGCTCCGAAGATGGAGCCGCGCCGTTTTATATGGATGCAGCAGGTAAAGAAAAAGGGCGGCGCCGCCGGAAAACCAGGCTTTCCTTTTGTATGGAAAGATGCTATACTATGGAATAATTAACAGAGACACTGTTTGGTGTGGGAAAGGAAGGGTAAAATGCTCGGCAAGCATAAGCAACCGCAGGCAAGCCCTGCAGCTGAAAAACGCAAAAGGGTGCGGCGGCGCTGGACGATTCGCGGCGTGCTGTCCTGCTTCATTGTAGTAACGCTGGTGCGTTCGGCGTTTATGCACCGGTTTGAGAATGTTTTCGTCTGTGTACTGGCGCTGATTCTGTTCGGTATTCCCGTGCTGCTGGAAAAACAGCTTGCAATTGATATTCCGCCGCTTATGGAAGGTATTATTTACTGCTTTATCTATGCAGCGGAAATTCTGGGTGAAATCAACTCCTTTTATACGATTATACCCGGATGGGACACCATGCTGCACACCATCAACGGGTTCCTGGTTGCGGCGGTCGGGTTTTCGCTGGTGGATTTGTTTAACCGAAGCGAACGGTTTACTTTCCGCCTGTCGCCCATGTTTTTAGCGGTTGTTGCGTTTTGTTTTTCCATGACGGTCGGCGTACTGTGGGAATTTTTTGAATTTGGCATGGACCAGTGGTTCGGAACCGATATGCAGAAGGATTTTCTGGTCACGTCGGTCAATTCCGTGCTGCTGAATCCCAGCGGATTAAATACCGTGGTGCATGAACCGATAGAAACGCTGATTGTCAACGGCCAGGACTGGATGCAGTTCCCGGGCGGTTATATAGATATTGGCCTGATTGATACGATGAAGGATTTGCAGGTGAACTTTATTGGTGCGGTTGCGTTTTCCGTCATTGGCTTTTTCTATGTAAAGACCCGCGGCAAAGGCAAGCTGGCGGCCTCGCTGATTCCTGTTGTGCTGGATGAACAGAAAAATCAGCCGGAAGAAAAAAATAATCAGCCGGAAGAAAAAAATTCGCCGGAGGCGGAACAAAAGGAAAACGGAGACCGTCCAACTGAGCAGAACAACGAAAAAGGAGAAACGAACCAATGAAGAAAAAAGTGCTGAGCGCGGCGCTTGCCGCCTTGGTTGCAGCCAGCGTGCTGCCGGTATCTGCCTGCACGGCTGAGGCTGCCGATTTTGAATATGCCCTCAACAGAGAAAAGCACATGGCGTATATTGGCGGCTACGCGGACGGCACGTTCCGTCCGGACGCACCGATTACCCGCGCGGAAGTCTGCAAGATACTGGACGCGCTGCTGGTGCAAAAGGCCGGCGCGCAAACAACGGAGTTTTCTGACGTTGCCGAAGGCAAATGGTATACGGGCCCCATTGCAGAGCTGCAGGGCGCCGGCTGGATCGGCGGCTATAAGGACGGCACCTTCCGTCCGGACGACTATATTACCCGTGCGGAGTTTGTCACCATTCTGTCCCGCACCGGCGCGCACACGGATATTGGCACCGACCGGACGTTTACGGACGTACCCGAATCCTTCTGGGCGTATGACGCTGTGCAGCTTGCGCTGGCGCAGGGCTGGACGGACGGCTATAAGGACGGCACGTTCCGTCCGGACGCAACCATCACCCGCGCGGAAACCGTCACCATGCTCAACCGTGCGCTGGGCCGTCAGGCCGACCCCATGATGGTAGCGACGGGAGACGGTATCCGTATTATGCCGGATGTGCCGGATACGCACTGGGCGTATTATGCAATGCTGGAGGCTTCGACCGGCCATGCGCATGAGATGCAGGACGGTCTGGAGCGCTGGACCTCGTTTGACAAGGAAAAGACCGCGCTGGCAGAAGGCTGGCAGAATGTCAACGGCATGCTGTTCCATGTCAATGCAGAGGGACAGTTTGACAGCAGCACGACGATTGACGGCCTGGAGCTGGACCACAACGGCCGTTATACGACCGGCTCGGAAGAGCTGGACCGCCTGCTGGCAGATGCGGTCAAGGGCGTAGTAAACAGCGGCATGACCCAGCAGGAAAAGCTGCGCGCGGTTTATGATTACGCGAAAAAGACCTTTGGCTACCTGGGCATTGGCTCGGTGGATACCGGCAAGGCCGGCTGGGAAGTGGAACAGGCCACCAATATGCTGAAGAATAAGAAGGGCAACTGCTATTCCTGGGCTTCTGCATTCACCTATCTGGCGCGCCAGGTTGGATATGACGCCAAGGCGATTGCCGGCAAGGGCGTCAGCCCCAAGGGCAGCGAGTCTGTTCACGCCTGGACGGAAATTACGATTGACGGCGTAGCCTATACCTTTGACCCGCAGATTGAGAGCGTTTATGCCGCGCGCTATGACGAGCATTATGACCTGTTTATGAAGCAGTATGGCGAAGCGGAGTGGGGCTATAAGAAGGATGAAAGCCAGCCTTCGGAGCCGGAAACGCCCGAAACGCCCGCGGCTGACGAGGCGCTTGCCGCGCTGATCGAAAAGATTTATGGCGATAAGCAGTTCGGCGGTATGCTTGCGCAGACGCCCCTGTCCAATAGCATGGGCGCGGACGGTATGACGCAGGCAATCGGCTGGTACCTTGGCACGGATACGCTGGACTTTGAGGCCGGTCTTGCTTCTGAATCGGCGATGACCTCGCAGGCGCATTCGGTTATCGTGCTGCGCTTTGCGGATGAAAAGGCGGCCAAGGCGGCTGTTCCGGTGCTGCAGGAAAGCGTTGACCCGCGCAAGTGGATCTGCGTAGGCGTGGAAAAAGCCGTGGTGGAAAGCGCCGGCAACCTTGTCTGCGTCATCATGGATGATGAGAACGGAAGCACCTATCGGGATAATTTCCTCAAGAACGCTTCGGCAAAGTAAAAATAACTGCAAATCAAAAACCGCAGCCGGTCGGCTGCGGTTTTTTTGTGTGGGAAGCGGCGCTTATTCGCCGCCGTGGTTGTCCTCTTTGATTTCGCCGCGGCGGAATGCGGCCAGAAGTGCTTTGAGGTCGTCAATTTTCTGCTGAATCAGCAAGCCGTTGTCCGTCTCGCGGATGCGGATGCGGTTTTCCGAGCGGTCAAACGCCATGGAGGTGGACAGGATGTCCTTATTGTCCCGAATGGCGTTGCGCCGCCCCGGAAACGGCTCGTGCGCGGTGATATGGATGCCCCAGGAATCGAACACCAGCGTATAACCGGCGATGCCGGTCGTCGGCTGATAGGCGCGGCAAAAACCGCCGTCAATCACAATGAGCCGGCCGCCTGCCTTGATGGGACTTTCCCCGTCCTTGGTTTTAACGGGGATATGCCCGTTGACGATATGGCAGTGCTCGCCCTCCAGACCGAATTCATGCAGGATGCGCACGCATACCGCGTCTTCATTATAGTAGGAGTAATAGGGGTTCTTGGGCTCCGCCCAGGTGCTTTCGTCTGCAATCAGGCGGCGTTCAAAGGTGGCGATATGGTCGCGGCCGAACGAGGGCGAGTTGCGTCCGCACCAGAGGAACCACAGAAAATCCTTGCCGAACTGCCGTTCGGGCGTGCCTTCGCGGGCATAATAGCCTTCCCGCGCAACGGTTTCGCACCAGTCCATCAGCGCCTTGCCGGAAAGCTCCTGTCCGCCAAAGGAGAATTTCAAAAATTCGCCGTTTTCGTCCATCGGGATGCAGCCGTGGAACAGCAGGTTGCCGTTGAAGCATTTGTACAGCCCGCCCTTGGAATACAGGAAACGGATATGCCGCTGCAATTTTTCGCTGCGGAGAAATGCGTTTTTGAGCTGCGCCATCAGCTCATGCTCTTCCGGCGTCAAAAGATAGGGGTTGGCGGGATCAATGGTGGGGAAATCGCAGTCGCGCAGCGGATAGATGCCCGAGCGAAGCGCCACCGTGCCGTTTGCATAGTCAATTTTATCAAGCAGCAGCCGGTCATCCATATGGAAAGAAGGATTGCGCAGAATGGTTTGGCCTTCCAGCTTGAACTGAATGACCGCGATGGCCTTGTGCATGCGCGCAGCGCGGGTGCGGTCAAGCGCGTCGCTCTCACCGGCAGCTTCTGACTTGGGAAGGAAGCAGCAAACGTCGGAATTGCGGTAGGTTTCGTCTGCAAACAGCGCCAGCGGACGCAGGCTGATGCCGTAACCCGTTTCAACCATTTCCAGATTGTTGTAGGTGATGGAATTGCTGAGGACCGTGGCGATGCAGGTACGGCTGCCCGTAGCCGCGCCCATCCACAATACGTCGTGATTGCCCCATTGAATATCGACGGAGTGATGCTCCATCAGCATATCCATAATGATATCGGCCCGCGGTCCGCGGTCAAAAATATCGCCGACGATGTGCAGATGGTCGACGACCAGCCGCTTAATCAGGCTGCACATGGAGATAATGAAATCTTCGGCGCGGTCCGTTTCAATGATGGAGGCGATGACCGTATCAAAGTATTCGCGCTTGTTGTAAATATCATTGTTTTTGTTGAGCAGCTCGTTGATGATATCTCCGTTCCAGGGGGGCAGGGCGCGGCCGACTTTGGCGCGCGTGTATTTGGAGGCGCAGAGACGGCAGATGTCAATCAGACGGCTGAGCGTGATGCGATACCACTCGGAGCGGTTGGACGCGGCAGACGCCAGCTCCTCCAGCTTTTCTTCGGGGTAGTAGATGAGCGTCGCCAGACGGGCACGTTCATCTGCGGGCAGGCTGTCCCGCAGTACGATGTCAACTTTTTCGCGGACGGCGCCCGAAGCGTTGTTCAGAATATGTACGAACGCATCGGCCTCGCCGTGCAGATCGCTCATAAAATGCTCGGTGCCCTTGGGCAGGCTGAGAATGGCCTGCAAATGAATGATTTCGCTGCTGGCTGCCTGTACGTTCGGATATTGGCTGGCCAGCAGGCGCAGATATTTTAACCGGTCGGTATGGTTATCCATTGCGAAACACTCCCTTCTGGTTTCTCTTCTCTTTCAGTATGCCACAAAGTTGCAGGAAAGACAAAGAGATTTGTGTAAAATGCAGGAAAAAAACCGCCTTCCTGAAACGGAAGACGGTTTGTGGCTTTATTTGGGCCGCTTGGCAGGCGTTCGGGTGCGGTCGGGCGCCCAGCCTTTGAGCGGATAGCGCTGGATCGCGCCGAAAATGCGCTCGCGCAGGCCGGGCATGGTCTGTTCGAGCTGCCGGAGCAGATCCTTGATTTCCTGCCGCTTGGTGTTGCCGTCCGCCGGACAGGGATTGTGTACGACCGGCAGGGCGTGCCGCGCGGCAAACGAGCGGACATAGTATTCCGGCGTGTACAGCAGCGGCCGGATCAGCGTGATGCCGCTGCGGTCAAGAAAGGTGACGGGCTGAAAACAGGAGATGCGTCCTTCGTAAAACAGAGAAAGCATATAGGTTTCCACCACGTCGTCAAAGTGATGCCCGAGCGCGACCTTGGCGCAGCCGGCGGCCTTGGCGGCTTCGTGCAGTGCGCCGCGGCGCATTTTGGCGCACAGGGCGCAGGGATTTTCCTCCTGCCGCACGTCAAAGATGATGGTTTTGATCTCGGTCGGGATGCGGATGTATTCGACGCGCAGCGTGTCGCACAGGGCCTGCACGGGGGAGAAATCCATCTCCTCATACCCCATTTCAAGCGTGATGGCAACAACTTCAAACCGCTTCGGATAAAAGTCGCGCAGCTTTGCCAGCGCAACCAGCAGGGCAAGCGAATCCTTGCCGCCGGAAACGCCGACGGCAATGCGGTCGCCCTCCTCAATCATATGGTAATGATCCACCGCGCGGCGGACATAAGAAAGTATTTTTTGCATAAACAGGACCCTCGCTGAACGGAAAATTTGAAGAATACCTGTTATTTATATCAGAAAAGCGGCAGCGGTGCAAATGCAAATTGTGAATTGAGAAGTTAGAAAACGAGAGATATAAAGAGATTACAAGAGAAAAAAAGAGAACATGATGGATTTAAGATAATTTTTGAAAAAACAGCTTGACTTACGAAAATCAATATGTTTTAATAGATATGCTCGCTTAGAGCGCATGAAAAAGTTGTCAAATCATTTTGATATAACAAACGGAGGAAGAAAACATGTCTACTTTTATGGCTAAGGCAGAGACTGTCGAGCGTAAGTGGTATGTGCTGGACGCTGCGGGCAAGCCGCTCGGCCGCACCGCTGCTACCGCCGCCATGCTGCTGCGCGGCAAGCACAAGGCTGAGTTCACCCCCCATGTTGATTGCGGCGATTTCGTTATCGTTGTCAATGCGGACAAGGCGGTTCTGACCGGCAAGAAGCTCACCCAGAAGTACTACCGTCATCACACCGGCTGGGTTGGCGGTCTGAAGGAAGTACAGTACAAGACCCTGATGGCTGAAAAGCCGGAGATGGCGATGCAGCTCGCAGTCAAGGGCATGCTGCCGAAGAACTCGATCGGCCGCCAGTCTGCGACCCGCCTCAAGGTATTTGCAGGCGCAGAGCACAATCATCAGGCACAGCAGCCTGTTGCGTGGGAAAAGTAAGGGAGGAACGAACTGATGTATACACCTAAGAAAGCTTATTTCTACGGCACCGGCAGAAGAAAGTCCTCCGTTGCCCGCGTTCGCCTGTTCCCGGGCGGCACCGGTGAGATCAAGATCAACAACCGTTCGATCGACAACTACTTCGGTCTGGAGACCCTGAAGATGGTTTGCCGTCAGCCGTTTGAGACCACGAACACCACCGGCAAGTTCGATGTGGAATGCACCGTTTCCGGCGGCGGCTTTACCGGCCAGGCCGGCGCAATCCGCCACGGCATCGCCCGCGCTCTGCTGCAGGCTGATGCGGAGCAGTACCGTCCCGCTCTGAAGGCGGCTGGTCTGCTGACCCGCGATCCGCGCATGAAGGAGCGTAAGAAATACGGCCTCAAAGCTGCTCGTCGCGCTCCCCAGTTCTCCAAGCGCTGATTTACCCTCGAAAGCATTCAAAATCCCCGGAAACCATTGGTTTTCGGGGATTTTTGCGTCTAAAGAGTTTGATGTAGTTTGACTGAATTTGACGCAACGAAACCTCTTTTAACCCGTTTTCTATGGGTTAAATGGTGGACAACCGCCCTAAAATGAGGGGTTATGGGTTAAAAAATAGGACAACCAAAGAGCGTTTCCCCCCCTCACAAAATGTGTTTTCCGTAAAATCGGTTTGGCTGAATTTGACCTAATTTGAATATAATAAAATAAATCTAATCGCTATGCGCTCAGTATTTCTGCTGGGCGCTTTTTGCATTTCCGGGGGATTTGATTCCGGGACCAGAAAAGGCC
>NZ_JBMNUP010000034.1:0-15049 GCF_050946325.1 Agathobaculum sp.
GGTTGCGGAGGGCCATGTGGTGCCCGTTGTCGTCAAGACGCTGATCTTCAATTCATAAAGCAGGGAGAGGTGAAACAATGTGATTCTGAAAACAAAGCTGTTTGGGCATGTTTATGAGTTCAAAAGCATATGCGAGGTGATGGCAAAGGCAAACGAGGAAAAATCGGGCGATAAGCTGGCAGGCATTGCGGCCGAGTCCGCGGAAGAGCGGGTGGCGGCCAAGGTTGTTCTGGCAAACCTTACGCTGAACGATTTGCGGAACGCGCCTGCCGTTCCTTATGAGCAGGACGAAGTGACCCGCATCATACAGGACGACGTGAACGAAACGATTTTCCGTGAGTTTCAGAATATGACGGTTGCGGAGTTTCGGGAATGGCTGCTGGACAGCAGAACAACGAGCGAAATGATTCGCCGCGCATCCCGCGGCATCACGGCAGAAATTGTTGCGGGCGTGTGCAAGCTGATGAGCAACCTGGATTTGATTTATGCAGCGAAAAAAATTCAGGTAACCGCGCACTGCAATACGACAATTGGCCTGCCGGGCACGTTTTCTTCCCGTTTGCAGCCCAACCACACAACGGACGATCCCAAAGGCATTCTGGCTTCTGCGATGGAAGGGTTCTCCTATGGCTGCGGCGACGCGGTGCTGGGGCTGAATCCGGTGGATGATTCGGTGGAGTCGGTCGCCCGTATCCTTAAAATGTTTGACGAGTTCAAAAATAAATGGGAAATACCGACGCAGATCTGCGTGCTGGCGCATGTTACCACGCAGATTGCCGCGGCGGAAAAGCTGGGCGCGCCGCTGGATTTGATGTTCCAGTCCATTGCGGGCAGCCAGAAGGGCAACGAAGCGTTCGGCCTGACGGCCGCCATGCTGGAGGAAGGACGCGCGGCAATGCTCAGCCGCGGCACCTGCACGGGACCCAATGTGATGTATTTTGAGACCGGACAGGGTTCGGAATTGTCCTCCGAAGCGCACAACGGCTGGGATCAGGTGACGATGGAGGCGCGCTGTTACGGTTTTGCCAAGCGGTATCAGCCGTTTCTGGTCAATACGGTGGTCGGTTTTATCGGACCGGAATATCTGTATGATTCCAAGCAGGTTACGCGCGCAGGACTGGAGGATCATTTTATGGGCAAGCTGACCGGCGTGCCCATGGGATGCGACGCCTGCTATACCAACCACATGAAGACGGACCAGAACGATATTGAAAATCTGGCAACCCTGCTGGTGGCGGCCGGATGCACCTATCTGATGTCCATTCCGGAGGGCGACGACTGCATGCTGATGTACCAGTGTACGGGATACCATGAGATTCCCGCACTGCGTGAGGTGTTCGGCCTGCGGCCTATTCCGGAGTTTGACCGCTGGCTGGAAAAAATGGGCTTTTCAGAAAACGGCAAGCTGACGCCCAAAGCGGGCGACGCCTCCGTCTTTTTGTCAAAGTAAGAGGGGGTGAAAGAATTGGACGAAATCGCATTGACACGAATTATTGAACAGGTGGTTGCCGAGCTGACGCAGCAGGAGCAGCCGCCGGCCGAGCCGGCTATGCAGAAGGCGGCTGCTGCCGCACCGGCGCCGGCCAATGTGGAGGACGGCTGCCTGCCGGATATTACAGAAATTGATATCCGCGAGCAGTACCTGGTGGAGCAGCCGGAAAACGGCGAGGCATATGCCGACCTGAAGCGGAATGCACCCTGCCGCCTTGGCATCGGCAAGGCGGGCGCCAGATACAAAACCCTGCCGCAGCTGGAGTTCCGTGCGGCGCACTCGGCGGCGCAGGACGCGGTATTCAGCGATGTGGACGAGGCGTTTGTCGCATCGCAGAACCTGTTTCTGGTGCAGAGCCAGTGCGACAGCAAGGATACTTATTTAACAAGGCCCGATCTTGGGCGCCGCCTCAGCAAGGCGGGGGCGGAAACCATTCGGGAAAAATGCAGGGCGCGGCCCACCGTTCAGATTTACGTTTCCGACGGCCTTTCTTCCGCCGCCGTATCGGCCAACATTCCGGATTTGCTGCCCGCATTGATGCAGGGCCTGCAAAATTACAAAATAGACGTGGGCACACCGTTCTTTGTACGCTACGGCCGCGTCGGCGTGATGGACGAAGTGTCCGAACTGCTGGGCGCGGAGGTCACCTGCGTACTGATTGGCGAACGGCCGGGGCTGATTACTTCGGAGTCCATGTCCGCCTATATTGCCTACAAGGCGACGGTGGGCATGCCGGAGGCACGGCGCACGGTTCTTTCCAATATTCATAGAAGCGGCACCAATCCGGCAGAGGCGGGCGCGCATATTGCGGATATCATCAAGCTGATGCTGGAGAAAAAGGCCAGCGGTACAGACTTGAAGCTGTAACGGGCAGGAAGGAGTTTACATTATGAAACGGGACCCTATTCAGACACGGGTGCTGGCGACAAGGTTGATCCCCAACGTCGCGCCCGATCTGGCCGAACAGCTGTCGCTGCGTCCGGACGAGCGGTCGCTTGCGCTGATTACGGCGGATAATGATGACGTTACCTACACCGCGCTGGATGAAGCGACCAAAAAGGCGGTTTGCCGCGTGGCATACGCCAGAAGCTGCTATGCGGGTGCGGATAATGCGAATACCCGCCTTGCGGGCGAGATCATCGGCATTCTGGCAGCACCGAATCCTGCGGAAGCAAGGGCAGGACTGGACGCCTGCGTTGATATGATTGAAAACGGATGCCACTTTGTCTCGGCAAACGATGAAGACGATATCGTCTACTATGCGCACTGCATTTCGCGAACGGGCTCTTATCTGTCGGAAAGCGCGGGAATCACCGAAGGCGACGCGCTGGCCTATCTGATTGCGCCGCCGCTGGAAGCGGTATATGGGCTGGACGCGGCGCTCAAAGCGGCGGATGTGCGCATGTGCGTACTGTATGCGCCGCCGAGCGAGACCAACTTTGGCGGCGGTCTGCTGACAGGCACCCAGGCCGCCTGCAAAGCGGCGTGTGAAGCGTTTGCCGACGCGGTTGAACGCGTGGCGGCGCAGCCTACGGAATGCGCGGACGGAGAGACGCCATGAAAAAACATTGCGTAACGGAGGTGGAGGCAAATGCAGGCGCTTGGAATGATTGAAACGCGCGGCCTGGTGGCTTCCGTGGAGGCCGCGGACGCGATGGTGAAAGCCGCCAATGTCAGGCTGGCCTGCAAGGAACACGTCGGCGGCGGGCTGGTGACCGTTATGGTGCGCGGCGAGGTGGCTGCGGTCAAAGCTGCGGTGGACGCAGGCGCGGCGGCGGCCGAGCGGGTCGGCGATCTGGTTGCCGTGCATGTGATTCCGCGGCCGCATGAGGAAGTGGAGACGATTTTGTCTCCGCCGCCCGCGGCCCCCGCTCCGGCAGCGCCGGAAAAGAAACCGGAAGCGCATCCCCCAAAGCAGGCGGCGGCTGCCGCGGCGCAGGCGAATGCAGGCGCACCCGATGACCAAACGCTGTCGGGCATGTCGGTTGACAGACTGCGCGCTGTGGCGCGCGAGCTGGAGCTGCCCAGCATGACGCGGCGCGATATCCGGTTTGCCAAAAAAGAGCAGCTGATCGCGGCAATCAGAGCATTTCGCGATCGGGACCAATCGAAATGAAGCGGAGCATCCGCGGATATAAAGGAGAGTTGAATCATGCAGCTGTATGATAAAGACCTGCTGTCCATGCAGGAGGTTCGAGAACTGGTCGGCGCGGCAAAAAAAGCACAGCAGGAGCTGGCCGTGATGACGCAGGAGCAGGTGGACCGTATTGTTCGCGCGATTGCGGACGCGGGCGTAAGAAACGCGCGCCGGCTGGCGGAAATGGCGAATGAGGACACCGGCTTCGGCAAGGTTGAAGACAAGGTCATTAAGAATGTGTTTGGCAGCCGCGGCGTATATGAATACATCAAGGATTTGAAAACCGTGGGCGAACTGGAGCGGGATGAGGTAAACAAAACGCGGACCATCGCGGTTCCGGTGGGCGTAATTGCCGGCCTGATTCCCTCGACCAACCCGACTTCTACCGCGCTGTATAAAGCGGAGATTGCGGTGAAAGCAGGCAACGCGATTGTGTTCTCTCCGCACCCGACCGCGCTGCGCTGCATCATGGAGACGGTGAAGGTCATCCGCCAGGCAATATCCGAAGCGGGCGGCAATGAAAACCTGGTTTCCTGCATTACGATTCCCACGATGGAGGCAACGGATAACCTGATGCGCCACCGCGATGTTGCCCTGATTCTGGCGACCGGCGGCTCGGCGATGGTGCGCGCGGCATATTCTTCCGGCACACCGGCGATCGGCGTCGGCCCGGGCAACGGCCCCGCCTATCTGGAGAAGACCTGCGATCTGCCGCTGGCGGTAAGACGCATTATGGCTTCCAAGACGTTTGACTGGGGCACGATCTGCGCGTCCGAGCAGTCCATCATCTGCGATGAGGACATGGCCGGCGCAGTGCAGGCCGAGATGGAAAAGCAGGGCGCGTATTTCCTGGACGATGCGGAGCGCGCCAAACTCGGCAAATTTATTCTGCGCGCCAACGGCACCATGAATCCGGAGATTGTCGGCCGCAGCGTGGAGACCATTGCCAAGCTGGCGGGGCTGGACAGAGTGCCGGTATCGGCACAGGTACTGGTTGCGCGCGAGGACGGCGTGGGCCGCGGTCACCCGTACTCCAATGAGAAACTTGGGCCGATTCTTGCCTTCTATACAGGCAAGGATTATAAGGATGTGTGCGAAAAGGTCTGCACGATTCTGCGGTATGAGGGCGCAGGCCACACGTTCTCCATGCACACCAAGGACGAGGCGATGGTTGATTATTTTGCCAGACGGGTGCCGGTATCCCGCATCGTGGTCAACACACCGGCAACGCTTGGCGGCATCGGCGCATCTACGGCGCTCATGCCCGCGCTGACGCTGGGCTGCGGCGCGGTCGGCGGTTCGGCCACGAGCGAGAACGTCGGCCCGATGCAGCTGCTGAATACCCGCAAGGTCGCCTATGGCCTGCGGGAAATAGAGGATATCCGCAAGGGCATACCGGATTGCAGCGGCGATGCCTGCCCGAACGCGGGCGGCGGAATCAGCGAAAATGAGCTGGAGGCAATCGTCCGTATGGTAGTCAGCCGCATGAAAAAGGCGTAAAGATAAAAAACATCAACCGATAAAAATCATTTTAGGAGGAACGGATTATGGCAACGACGACACAGGCACTCGGCATGATTGAAACAAAGGGACTGGTCGCATCTGTAGAGGCGGCTGACGCAATGGTTAAGGCGGCGAATGTAACGCTGATCGGCAAGGTACATGTTGGCGGCGGCCTGGTAACGGTTATGGTACGCGGCGACGTAGGCGCGGTTAAGGCTGCGACCGACGCGGGCGCGGCGGCAGCCGAGCGCGTGGGCGATCTGATTTCGGTACACGTTATCCCGCGTCCGCACGACGAGGTGGAGTACATTCTGCCCTCGCTGAACAAGAACTGACAATGGCCGGAATGAGGCGGCGGCAGCAGCCGCCGCCCCACCGCACGGAAAACAACAGAAAAGGAGCTAAGAACAATGGCAATGCAGGCACTTGGTATGATTGAAACAAAGGGACTGGTCGCATCTGTAGAGGCGGCTGACGCAATGGTTAAGGCGGCGAATGTAACGCTGATCGGCAAGGTACATGTTGGCGGCGGCCTGGTAACGGTTATGGTGCGCGGCGACGTAGGCGCGGTTAAGGCTGCGACCGACGCGGGCGCGGCGGCGGCCGAGCGCGTGGGCGATCTGATTTCGGTACACGTTATCCCGCGTCCGCATGAGGAAGTGGAGTACATTCTGCCGACGCTGGAGAAATAATGTGTGGGAGATGAACCCATCCGCCTGAGGAGGTGAAGCGTTTGAAATATATTACGGAGGCGGCGCTGCGGCAGGAGCTGCACGCGATAGAGCCGGAAAGTTATCTGGTGCCCAGGGGGCAGAAGCTGACGCCGGCGGCACGCGAGTATCTTCAGACGCGCAAGATCAAGATCCTGCTGGAAGAGCGGCAGGGAAAAACGTCTCCCCGCGTCGTCAGGGCGCCGTCCGTGCCGGCGGCGCCGGATGGCCAGGTGGCCGCGGCAAAATTCGTGGATTATGAAACCGGCGCGTTTTATACGGAAAAGCCGGAACATATGACGCATCTGTCGGGCAATCTGCTGGTGCAGAAAAGTCATCCGCGCATTTTGTTCCGCGGCAAGCTGGATTCCCTGCAGGCGGCAGTCGTGCTGGCGCAGAGCGAGATTGCCGCGCGCGGCGGCAGCAAAAAACTGCTGGACGACCTGAGCGATATCCTGCACGCGCTGCGTGAAATGATGCGCTGCGATGTGCTGGAGGAGCCCTTTGTGCTGGAAAAGCTGATTGGGCTGACGCATGCCGAACTGCGGGCGCAGTCGCACGACCCGCAGCGGTATTTTGGCGTGCAGGCAATGACATTGCCGGATTATACAATGGGACGGGATTTCGCGCTGCTCAATACCCTGCGTACTGCGGTGCGGGAAACCGAGGTTGCCGCTGCGGAGGCGTTTCGGGAAAATGTAAAATGCACCCGGGAAGATCTGATCGAAGAACTCAACCGCATGTCCAGCGCGCTGCACATTATGATGTGCCGCTATCTGGCTGGACAATATACGGCATAGCGAAAAAACGGAAGGAGCGCTGGAAAAATGATGGATATGGAGCGCGTGAATGCTTATATGGCCCGTGTGGGCGCCGCACAGGAACAGACCTTTCTGCCGGCCAGCGGCAAACTGAAGGTGGGTCTGGATTTGGGTACGGCCTATATTGTAATGGTTGTGCTGGATGAAGAGAATAACCCTGTTGCGTGCGAAAAGCAGGCGGCTTCAGTCCTGCGGGACGGCGTATTGATTGATTATGCCGGGGCACTGCAAATTGTACGGGCGCTCAAGGAAAAGCTGGAAAAACGAATTGGCAGAGAACTGGAACAGTGCGCCATTGCCATGCCGGCGGGCACGGAGTCGAGCACACGGGCGCATCAGTATGTGGCCGAGGGCGCAGGCTTTGAAGTGACTGCGGTGCTGGACGAGCCGAGCGCGGCCAACGCGGTTTATCAGATTGAAAACGGCGTGGTGGTGGATATCGGCGGCGGCACGACCGGCCTTGCAATCCTGCGGGACGGCAAAGTGTGCCGGATTGAGGACGAGCCGACCGGCGGTACGCACCTGACGCTGGTTCTGGCAGGCAATTACCGCATTCCGTTTGAGGAAGCGGAGTCCATCAAGCAGGACTATGCGCGGCATAAGGAGATTTTTCCGGTGGTAAGACCGGTGATTGAAAAAATGGCAGGCATTGTAAACCGTTATGTGGATAAAACGGAAACGGAAACCATCTACCTGTGCGGCGGCACCTGCTGCCTGACGGGGATTGAAGAGGTGTTTCAGCGGGAAACGGGCATCAAAACGATAAAACCTGCCGACCCGTTTTTGGTGACGCCCGCGGGCATTGCCATGAACTGCAAACTATAAACGGAAAGGAGGAAAAAGCATGGAGCGAGCGGAGCTGATTGAAGAGATCGTCCGGCGGGTTGCCGCAAGGCTAAGCGCAATGGACGAAACGGAGCCGCAGGCGCAAAAGCAGGGCCTGCTGCTGCTCACGCAGACACACGGAACAGAATGTCCCTGCGCGCTGGAGAGCGAGGCCGTCCGCACAAAGTGGCGTGTTGACTGCGCGCTGCAGCATGAATATCAGGTCAATCTGGATGATTACGAGGCGGTGGTCATCAGCGGCCTGGACTGCGGTGCGCTGGACCGAATCGCATCCGGCACATGGAGCTGCGATTATACGCGCCTGGCAACACAGGCCATCCTGATGGGCAAACGCATCTATATTCTGGCCGAAGAGGTGGAGCTGTACCGGTACAGAGAGTCGGCGCCGACGGTATATTATAAAATGATGCAGCAAAAGCTGGACTTTTTGCAGGCTGCCGGTGCAGTCCTCTGCACGCGGACCGATTTGGAACAGCTGCTGACGGAAGGGACGGCCGCGCCCAAGAAACAGACGCCGGCAGCGGAGACTTGTCCGGCGGCGGAGAAGAAACTGTCCAAACGCGTACTGACAGAGCGCGATTTATTTGATGCGGAGAAGCAGGGTGCCCACTGTATCCGCGTGAGCAGGGGCTGCATCATCACCGCGCTGGCAAAGGATACGGCGGCAGCCCATGGAATTTCCATTGTAATGGAGTAAGAAGGAAAACTGCGGCATGAAATGTTTCCGTGCCGCTGTATATACCACCCGACGGGGGAGAACAGTATGAAAATTGCCAAAGTAATTGGGAATATCTGGGCCACTCGAAAAGAGGAGCGCCTGGCAGGCTACAAACTGCTGATTGTGCAGCCGATCAATATTCTGGACGGCTCGCGGGACCGCACGCCCATCGTTGCCGCCGATACCATCGGGGCAGGCATGGGGGAAACCGTGATTATTGTCGGCGGCAGCTCGGCGCGGAGCGCGGCAGGCGATATGTCGGTGCCGGTGGATGCAACCGTAGTCGGCATTGTGGACGATAAGGAGTTCGACCCCGGTATTCTGGAGGAGAAGGAAGCGGTGAAATCATGAATTTGACCGAAGCAATCAAAGCGGCCGGTGTGGTTGGCGCAGGCGGTGCAGGCTTTCCGACGCATGTTAAGCTGAATGCCAAAGCGGAATGCCTGATTGTCAATGCGGCCGAGTGCGAACCGTTGATTGAGACGGATAAGTATCTTTGCCGCACCTGCGCGCCGCAGATTATTCAGGCGGTGCTGGCGGTGAAGGAGCATCTGGGTGCAAACCGCGCGGTTATCGCCCTGAAGGGCAAGTATGCGCAGGAAATCAGCGCGCTGGATAAGGCGATCCGCGAAGCGGCGGCGCCGGTTGAGATTTTTCAGATGGGAACATTCTATCCGGCGGGCGATGAACAGACCATGGTGCAGCAGGTGACCGGACGTTCGGTGCCCGAACGCGGCCTGCCGCTTGACGTTGGTTGTGTGGTGGATAACGTCGGCACGATGCTCAATATTTATGACGCGCTTGCCGGCCGGCCGGTGGTGGAAAAATATCTGTCGGTGGTTGGCGAGGTGAAGGAGCCGATCATGCTGCGCGTTCCGGTTGGTACGCCGGTGGAGGATTGCGTGCGCGCGGCCGAACCGCAGATTGCGGACTATGCGCTTGTCATCGGCGGACCGATGATGGGCAAGCAGCTGACGGATGCGGATGCCATCCGGAATGCGGTGGTGACAAAGACCACGGGCAACATCGTTGTGCTGCCGCGGGATCATTATCTGTTCCGGCGCGCGGCAACGCCGCTGGAAACAATTCGGCATCAGACGCGCAGCGCCTGCATCCAGTGCAGAATGTGCACCGACCTGTGCCCGCGCTATCTGATTGGGCATGCGATGCATCCGCACCTGATTATGCGCAACCTGTGGCGCGAGCAGGAGGTGGCGGATTCTGCGGAATACGGCCGCATTTTTGGCGAGGCCGCCAACTGCTGCGACTGCGGCGTGTGCGAAATGTTCGCCTGTCCGATGCAGCTTTCGCCGCGTATGGTCAACCAGTATGTCAAGCGCCAGCTGCGGGAAAAAGGCATTCAGGTGCCGCGGAACAGCCAGCCGCAGGCGCGGGCGGAAGTGGACCAGCGCCATACGCCGACCGACCGGCTGGTAAGCCGGCTTGGCCTGTCGGCCTATTACGGCCTGCATGCGCATGAATGCCGGACGCTTGTGCCGGATGAAGTATTTCTGCCGTTTTCCCAGCATATCGGCAAGCCCGCGCAGGCGGTCCGGCAGCAGGGCGATACGGTGGAACAGGGCGATGTGCTGGCGCAGGCGGCAGAGGGCCTGTCCGCCAATATCCATGCCAGCATTTCCGGCGTGATAACGGAAATTACGGAAAAAGGCGCCCGCATCCGCGGACGGAAGGAGTGAGCAGTATGGGAATTTCCAGCAGAATGGCCATCGGTATGGTGGAGCTCAACAGCATTGCGCGCGGGATTGAAACCAGCGATTATATGGTCAAGGCGGCAACTGTGGAACTGCTTCGCGCTTCCACGGTGTGCCCGGGCAAATATTTGATTCTGATTGCAGGCGAGACGGGCGATGTGAAGGCGTCCATGGCGGAAGGCGTCAAACGCGGGGGAGAGTGCGTGGTGGACACGCTGACGATCCCCAACGTGCATACAGACGTGATTCAGGCAATCAGCATGACCACGCAGATTGAAAAGCCGGGCGCGGTCGGCGTTTTGGAGTATTATTCGGTAGCGTCTGCAATCATTGGCGCGGATATTGCGGCCAAGGCGGCGGATGTACGGCTGATTGAAGTGCGGATTGGCTACGCGATCGGCGGCAAGGGTTATGTGACGCTGACCGGCGACGTCGGCGCGGTGCGCGCTGCGGTTGCCGCCGCAAAGGAAGAGGCCGAGCTGATGGTCGGCACAAGCATTATTCCGCGTCCGTCGCCCAAGGTGTTTGAATCCCTGATGTGACGGCGCACCAGGAAAAAGCCTGTTTTCCGGAAAGGGGAGAACGACAATGCAGGTAAACGAGGAACTGATTCGCAGTCTTGTGGAAAAGGTGCTGGCCGAAGCGGGTGCGCAAAAGCCAGCCGAGGGAAAAAAGAAGGACTGCGGGTTTGAGAAAACCGTAGATCAAAGCGGCGTGCTTGGCGTCAAGGTATCAACCGTGCAGCTGGAGCCGTTTGAGGGACGCGAGGATGTGCGCCTGAAAGACGTTGCCACGCTGGAGGAAGCGCCGCGCATCGGCTGCGGCATTATGGAGCTGCGCGACGGCGCGGATTTTGAATGGACGCTTACTTACGACGAATGGGATGTGGTGCTGGAAGGCCGGCTGGAAATCCGGATAGACGGCCGCACCGTTGGCGGGGATGCGGGGGATGTGCTGTATATTCCGCGCGGCAGCCACATTCATTTCACAACGCCGCAGTACGCGAAATTTGCCTATACGGTATTCCCGGCGGACTGGTGAGACAGGGGCGCTGTTATGTTTACAAAACTGATTGAAAAACTGAAAAAAACGTATACCACGCTGGTGTTTACGGAAGGCGCCGACCCGCGTATTCTGGAAGCGGCCTCCCGCCTGAAGCGGGAGGGGATTTTGCAGCCGCTGCTGATTGGCAATGTGCAGGAAGTGCAGGCGGCGGCGCAGGCAGGCGGCTTCGACATTGCGGACATCCGCATCGTCGACCCCATGCACTACCGCCGCATGGATGAGCTGGTGCAGAAAATGGTGGAGCTGCGCAAGGGAAAACTGTCGCCGGAGGAGTGCCGCGCGCTGCTGCAAAAGGGCAATTATTTTGGAACCATGCTGGTAAAGCTCGGGGTGGCGGACTGCCTGCTCGGCGGCGCGACCTATTCCACCGCCGATACGGTGCGCCCAGCGCTGCAGCTGATTCGGACAAAGCCCGGGCACCATATTGTCGGCTCGTGCTTTATTCTGACCCGCGGCAGCGGAAGCGATGCGGAGCTGCTGGCAATGGGCGACTGCGCGATCAATATCAAGCCGAATGAGGACGAACTGGTTGAGATTGCGATTGAGACTGCGGAATGTGCGAAAATGTTCGGCATAGACCCGCAGGTGGCCTTTCTGTCCTATTCGACCAAGGGGTCGGGCAAGGGCGAAGATGTGGACAAGATGCGCGCCGCTGCCCAAAAGGCCAAGCAGGCGCGTCCGGATCTGCTGATTGAGGGAGAACTGCAGTTTGACGCGGCAGTATCGCCCGAGGTTGCCCAGACCAAGTGCAAGGGCATGCCTGTGGCAGGACATGCGAATACGTTTGTGTTTCCGGATATCAACGCCGGTAATATCGGCTACAAAATTGCGCAGCGCCTGGGCGGTTTTGAGGCCTACGGGCCGATTCTGCTGGGCCTGAACGCGCCGATCAACGACCTGTCCCGCGGCTGCAATGCGGAAGAGGTTTACTATATGTCGATCATTACGGCGGGCCTGCGGTGAGCGGGAAAACAAAAAAGAGGGGCATATGCCCCTCTTTTTCTTTTGTGCAGAAGGCAGAACGCGCCGCTGCGGCGCAGTATCCTTCTGCAACGCTTCCTTCAAGTAGCGTTGCCATAAACCAGTCCAGATTGAGGACGAACATTTCACGCATGCGCGCATCTTTTCTGCTGTCGGTTGGCAGCTTTTCCGCGCGGCGGCAGGTGGAAAGGTAGTGCTCGCGCACGAATTCGGCGCCGTTCTGCACCACATCGGGGGAGAGCAGCCCAAGCCGCAGCCCGACCGAGCGGGACCAGGGAAAGGTATCCTCAAACAGGATTTCCTCCCTGTGGTACCAGGGGTAGCCGCCGAACAGCTCGTCGGCACATTCGCCGGACAGGCAAACGGTTGTGCCGCCCTTTTTGACGGCGGCGCAGAACAGCAGCAGCGAGGAATCGACGTCTGCCATGCCGGGCAGGCCGCGCGCATCGGCTGCGGGCAGCAGGGCGGCGCACAGCGCGTCGGGCTCAATGATAACATTGTGGTGCTGCGTATGCAGCGCGTCGGTCATGAATTGAATATACTCATTGTCGCTATTTGGCTGAAAATTACTTTTTGTAAAATACTTATCGTTATCCCGGTAGTCAACCGACCAGGTGTGGAGCGTTTCGCCGCGGGCAGCGTAGTCTTTGGCGGCCAGCATGGACAGAATGGAGGAATCCAGGCCGCCGGAAAGAAAACAGGCCAGCGGTACATCGGAAACGAGCTGACGCTGCGCGGCATCGCAGATGAGCTCGTGCGTGCGGGCAATGGTCGCTTCCAGATCGTCCGGATGCTCGTGTGCTTCCAGCTTCCAATAGGCGCGGTCGGTCAGGCCGGCAGGGGAGAGCACGGCGTAATGGCCGGGCAGCAGGGAATCGATTTGCCGGAAAACGCCTGAGGCCGGCGGCCTTGCGGGACCAAGCAGCAGCAGCGTGCGCAGACCGTCCGCATCGATGACCGGCTGGATATCCGGATGGCACAGCACGCTTTCCAGCGTGGAGCCGAAGACCAGCCCGCCGTCCAGTCGGGCGGTGAAAAGCGGCTTTACACCCAAACGGTCACGGCACAGAACAAGCCGCCGCTCTTTTTTCTGCCAGAGGGCGAAGGCAAAAATGCCGTTCAAACGCGGGAACGCATCCACGTCCCATTCCAGAAAAGCGTGCAGCAGCACCTCGGTGTCTGAGTGGCCAAGAAACGGATGGCCGTGCGCCAGAAGGTCGCGACGAAGCTCTTCGGTGTTATATAACTCTCCGTTATAAATAAGAATAGTATTGCCATCCGGCGAATACATTGGCTGCGTGCCGCCGGCAGGGTCGATGACGATCAGCCGACGGTGTACAAGCATCGCGTCCGCATCGCAGTATTTGCCCTGTTCGTCGGGGCCGCGCGGGGTCAGCGCACGCTGCATGCGCTGCGCAACCGGTTTATAGCGCCGCGCATCGCGCTCAAAATCGACAAAACCGCCGATTCCACACATAGGAAGTTTCCTCCTTCAGATGTTAGTCTTCCCTGTGTTTTATGCGGAGAAAGGCGCGAATATGTGCGGTGCGGCAAAAAGAAATGATTACAAAATGGAGACTTATCAGGAATTTTCACAAACGGTAAAGGGGAAGGTGGCAGGATGCACGAAAAAGCCTTATGAATTTCTTCGCAAAGCGCTCGTTAAATCCTTGACATATTTTTGTCATTCGGTATAATAGAAATAGACATGCTCCAAAGCTGGACGTTTCCATGTGTGGTGTGTAGCTGTGCGTAAAGCGCGGCGGCGCCGCCCGGGTTGTCCACGAATTTTATTTGGGAGGTATATGGCATGGATTTTAGGCTTACAAAAGAAGAAGCACTGTTCCAGAAGATGTGCCGTGAGTTCGCGATCAACGAAGTTGAGCCGCTCGCTGCGGAGATCGACGAGCAGGAGCGCTATCCGGAAGAGACTGTACAGAAGCTGATGAAGTACGGCCTGATGGGCATTCAGTTCCCGAAGGAAGTTGGCGGCTCCGGCGGTAACTACGTCATGTACTCGATCGCGATCGAGGAAATGAGCAAGTTCTGCGGTACCACCGGCGGCATCATGTCCGCTCATGGCACGCTGGGCGCTTGGCCGATTTATCACTTCGGCACCCCCGAGCAGAAGGAAAAGTGGCTTCGTCCTCTGATTGAGCCCAAGGAAGGCGCGAAGATCGGCGCATTCGGCTTGACTGAGCCTAACGCCGGTACCGATTCCGCAGCGCAGCAGACCATTGCGGAAAAGCAGCCGGACGGCTCTTACATTCTGAACGGCACCAAGGTGTTCATCACCGGCGGCGGCCGTGCGGATACTTATGTTATTTTTGCGATGACCGATAAGTCCAAGGGCAATAAGGGCATTTCCGCCTTCATCGTTGACAAGGACGACCCAGGCTTCTCCATCGGCAAGATTGAGCACAAGATGGGCATCCGCGGCTCCCAGACTTCCGAGCTGATCTTTGAAGACGTGCATCTGCCGGCAGACCGTCTGCTGGGCAAGGAGAACGGCGGCTTCAAGATTGCGATGATGACGCTGGACGGCGGCCGTATCGGTATTGCTTCTCAGGCGCTCGGTATTGCGCAGGGCGCGCTGGACAAGGCGATCCAGTACATGAAGGAGCGCGCACAGTTCGGCAAGACGCTGGACAAGTTCCAGGGCCTGCAGTGGATGGTTGCTGATATGTACACCCAGATTGACGCTGCCCGTCTGCTGGTTCGCCGCGCGGCGTTCAACCACGACGTTGGCCTGCCGTTCACCAAGGAAGCTGCTATGGCTAAGCTGTACGCTTCTGAGGTTGCTATGGATGTTACCACCAAGTGCGTACAGATCTATGGCGGCTACGGCTACATCCGCGAGTACCCGATGGAGCGCATGATGCGCGACGCCAAGATCACCGAGATCTACGAAGGCACTTCTCAGGTTCAGAGAATGGTCATCGCCGGTCAGGTACTGCGCTAAGAAAAGGAGGACTACAGAACTATGAAGGCAATTGTATGTGTAAAGCAGGTTCCGGACACCTCCGGTAAGGTAGCAGTCAATCCGGACGGCACGCTGAACCGT
>NZ_JBMNUP010000035.1:0-14736 GCF_050946325.1 Agathobaculum sp.
TTACATCACTCGGCGTTTCCGCCAGCAGCGCGGACAATGTGCTGAATCTGTCCAGCGGCGGTGAAACGCTCAGTTTTTCCCCTGACGAGGGCTATGTATACGACCAGAACCTGAACAGCTACGATATGCCGGCCTATTACCGCAACGGCACCATTTATGTGCCCGTTAAGCTGTGCTGCGGCAAATTCGGGTTTGGCTATTCAACAATTTCCGTTGCCGGAGAAACGATTCTGCGCGTAACCGACGGCACCGCTCAAAGCGATTCTGATTTCACTGCGGCCAAGGCCTCGCAAATCGAAAGTGCCATCAACACCTACAAGGGTATTCCTTCCGATTCCGGCGGACAGACAACGCCGACCGAGCCGCCCATCCCTCCGGTGGAGGAAAAGCCAACGCACCGGCCGCTGCGCGTCTATCTTACTTTTTACGGTTTGCCAAACAGCAGCACGTCCGCTGCGCTGGACGCCCTGCAAAACACGGGACGCCTTGCCACGTTCTTTTTGCCCACCGACTACTCTGCCTGGCCGGACGAGCTGATTCGCCGCATTGCCGCGGAAGGACATTCCATCGCCCTGCTGCTGCATGCCTCTGACCGCGACACCCCCGACAGCCTGACTGCCGCGCTGACCGCCGCCAACACGCGGCTTTCCCTGCTGACCGGCCTGAGCTCCCGCATTGTATCCAATGCAGAAGGCTGCGATAAACTGACGGAATCCCAGCGGGATGCGCTGACTGCCGCAGGTTATCGCCTGTGGGACACTACGTTCGACGCGGGGGATGACAAACAGACCGCAGCCCGCGCGTATGCGACGACCGCGCAGTATTTTGCTTCGACAGACGCGACCGTTGTGCTGCGGCTGCACCACGAAAAAGCAACCGCAGAGGCGCTTCAGCAGCTTTTGGCCTATATGCAGCGGCAGGGCATCCCCGCCTCACGCATTACGCTGAGTACTGCGCCGATGAACGCCGCCGATGATACCCGATAATATCCTCCGTTTGCAAAAGCCCGCCGTAAAGGCGGGCTTTTTTCCTTTAGTCCAGATTTTTTCGGATGTGGTCCAGCGCGCCTTTTTCCAGGCGGGAGACCTGCGCCTGCGAAATATGAATCTCCTCCGCCACCTCCATTTGCGTGCGGCCTTCAAAAAAGCGCAGCCGGATAATCTTTTTTTCCCGTTCATTCAGGTTGTCAATCGCTTCCTTAAGCGCAATGCGCGCCAGCCATTGTTCGTCTGTGTTTTTGCTGTCGCCCACCTGGTCCATCACGCACACCGTGTCGGCGCCGTCATGAAACACGGGTTCAAACAGCGATACAGGGTCGAGGATCGCATCCAGCGCCAGTACGACCTCTTCTTTGGGCACATCCATCATTTTGGCCAGCTCCACAATATCCGGCTCGCGCTGATGCCGGCGCACAAACTCCTCTTTCGCCTGCAGCGCCTTATACGCCATATCCCGCAGGCTGCGGGATACGCGCAGCGCGCTGTTGTCTCGCAGATAACGCCGGATTTCACCAATAATCATCGGCATGAACGTATCAAGTCGAAATACAGCTATCCCGCCTGTGTGCTTGCTTCCCCTATGGTGTAAAACACTTCTATTCTGTCATTTTGCAGCACAATCTTGTCCACGCAGGCGCGTATAAGCGCCTGTCTCGTTCGGTTATCCAGCTCTGCCCAGCAGGCTCCTATGGTTTGCAGCGCACGCCGCGCCTCGCTTTCATCCTTTGCTGCGGCCGCGCGTTTTGTCTGCTGCAGCGCGCGTTCTGCCCTGTCAAGCGCACGTTTTGCGCGTGCAATCGCCTCGCGCAGCGTATCATCTTCCGCCTCCGCATATAATTCGTACAAACGGCGAAGCTTATGCTGTGCCTGTGCATATGCGCGGCGGCAGGCAGCCTCATCGGTCTGACGTGTATGAGGCAGCTCCGGTTCGGCAGCCAGGCGGGACAAATCGCGTATCACGATTTCTTCCACCCTGCATGCCATCACGCCCCGATTGGGACAATTCTCATCATGCACCAGGTGCGGCTTGGACTTATCGCGCGAATAGCAAACCAGCTTATCGCCTGCCTTCCCCCATTTCTGATACCGCATTTTCGCCCCGCAGTGCCCGCAGACCAGCAAACCGGTCAGCAGTTTTCCGGATTCCGCAGCCCGCGGCCGTCCCGCCCGATGCAGACGGCGCTGCGCCTGCTCGAATACGGCAGGCGTGACCAGCGGTTCATGCCGGCCCTGATACCGTTCTCCTCTGTAAAGAATCACGCCCGTGTTGCTCTCCCGCTCCAAAATCTGGCGAACAAGCTGCTCATACCGAAGCCCCAGCTCGCGTGCAATGCGTCCGGCAGACTGGCCCGCCAGGTATCTGTCATATATTTCCCTGACGGTATCTGCATCGCTGTTTGGCACCAAAATGCCCTTTTCCGCATCATAATCATAGCCAAACGGTATTTTTCCGCCGCCCGGCCAATAGCCGGCCTTGACCCGCTCCACCATGCCCATGCGTGTACGCAAAAAAATATTCTCCCGCTCCAACTGGGCAAACGCTGACAGAATGCCGATCATCGCCCGTCCGTAAGGGCTTCCCGTATCAATATTCTCATTGATGGAGACAAAGTCTACACCATGCGGCATAAATACGTCCTCAATCAGATACAGTGTGTCCTTCTGACTGCGGCTGAGCCGGTCCAGTTTGTAAACAACAACCCGCTCCACCGCGCCGTCACGAATCGCCGCAATCATCTCGCTCATTGCAGGGCGGGTTAAGTTGGAACCGGAAAAACCGCCGTCCACATAACGCTTAAACTGCGCGGCGCCTTTCATCCGGCAGTATGCCTCCAGACGCTCTGCCTGCGCGGCAAGTGAATATCCCTCCTCTGCCTGCGCCTCGGTGGAAACGCGAAGATATAGTGCGGTATGCTTCATAAAAACTCCTTCCCTGAACCGCGTTCCTCCGCCTCCAGTATAGCAGAAGGCGCAATATCCGGCAATGGAAGCTCCTGCCGGCAGCGCACACCGCTCAACAGGCTGCCAACGCCGTCTCTGTCCAGCAGCAGCGGCGGCATCGCTCCGTGCAGCCGCTTCCCATTCAGGTATCGGATAATCTGCATCTAAACCACGCTCCTTTCTGTTTTATTCTGCCCCAATCCTGCCTGCCGGAATCATATTTCTGTTTTTTTCTTCATTTGCTCACAACTTGCCCAAAATCTAACCAAATTAACCCTTGTGAAGCAGACACATGTGGGTGTATAATGGTTACAATAAATGTTTGCCATGCAGACCAAAAATTTGGAGGAGAATGCTACATGTTTGAAAGTTTGATTGCAACGCTGAAAGCGGAAAAGCGCACCATCGTATTTACCGAAGGTCCCGATCCCCGCATTCTGGAAGCCGCTGCACGCCTGAAGAAGGACGGCCTGATGGATTCGATTCTGGTTGGCAATGTTGACGAGGTAAAGGCTGCAGCTGCGGCCGGCGGTTTTGATATCGAAGGCATGGAAATCATCGACCCCGCAACCTACCCGGGCATGGACGAGATGGTTGCCAAGATGGTCGAGCTGCGCAAGGGCAAGATGACCGACGAACAGTGCCGCGCAGCGCTTTCCAAGGGAAACTATTTCGGCACGATGCTGGTCAAGATGGGCAAGGCGGACGCGCTGCTCGGCGGTGCGACCTACTCCACGGCTGACACGGTTCGTCCGGCGCTGCAGATCATCAAGACCAAGCCGGGCAACAAAATCGTCAGCTCCTGCTTTATTCTGCGCCGAGACGCCAAGGACGGCGGCGATGAGCTGTACGCGATGGGCGACTGCGCCATTAACATCAACCCGAACGAGGACGAGCTGGTGGAAATTGCTGTTGAAACCGCAAAGACTGCCAAGGCTTTCGGCATCGACCCCAAGGTTGCGCTGCTGAGCTATTCGACCAAGGGCTCCGGCAAGGGTGAAACCGTAGATATGATGAAGAACGCCACCGAAAAGACGCAGGCTGCCGCACCCGATCTTGCGGTTGACGGCGAACTGCAGTTTGACGCAGCGTTCTCTCCTGTTGTCGCAGCAACCAAGTGCAAGGGCTCTCCGGTTGCCGGCCAGGCCAATACGTTCATCTTCCCTGATATCAACGCCGGCAACATCGGCTACAAAATCGCACAGCGTCTGGGCGGTTTTGAGGCTTACGGCCCGATCCTGCAAGGCCTGAACGCGCCGATCAACGACCTGTCCCGCGGCTGCAACGCGGACGAGGTTTATCAGATGGCTATCATTACCGCCGGTCTGAAATAATCCCTTCTCACTGTACGCAAAAAAGGACTGACCCATTGGGTCAGTCCTTTTTCTCCGTCTATTATTTTTCCTCTTCAGTCGGAGGGTCTTTTCGCGCCTGCTGCTCTGCGGCAGCACGACGGCGCTCCTTCGCCGTTACCGGAGGCTGTTCTTCCTGAGAAACGTCCACAAAATCGCCGGTCTCCGGATCAATCCGCGTTTTACCCCGATAGGCGTTGGTATCCGTTGTCAGCCCGCGTTTTTTCAGCAGGTTATTGAACACCTCGGTCAGTATGCTATACAGCACAGCAAACAGCGGCACGCCGACTGCCATACCCACAAAACCAAATATACCGCCGAATACCAGAATGGCAAACATAACCCAGAAGCTGGTCAGACCGGTTGAGTTGCCCAGAATCTTGGGGCCGAGAATATTGCCGTCAAACTGCTGCAGCACCAGCACAAAAATGGCGAAATACACCGCCTGCATCGGGCTGGTAACCATAACAAGGATTGCGCTCGGTATCGCGCCGATAAACGGGCCGAAAAACGGAATGATGTTGGTAACGCCGATAATAACCGAAATCAGCAGCACATACGACTGCTCAATCGTCAGCAGGCCGACCGCACAAAGGATGCGCATGCCCGCAAAACACAACACGCCGATAATCAGCGAATCAATCAGCTTACCGGTAATAAATCCGCCGAACACACGGTGAATATGACCCACGCGCTTGATAATGCGGTTGGCCGTATCCACGCGGAACAGGCTGTATGTGATTTTTTTTGCCTGCGCGCAGAACGTATCCTTACTGTTCAGAATATACAGCGCAATGATAATGCCGATTAAAATATCCAGCAGCACAGAAACCGTGGTCACCACGCCGGTCATCAGAGAAACGAGCTGCGGCAGCGCAATATTCTGCACCCAGTTGACCACCTGCGTTGAAAACTGGTCGTACAGCTGCATAAAGTTGCGCTCCAGCACAGGGTTATCCTTGAACAGCGCAGCCGCCCAGCCGGAAATTTCCTCCAGATAAACATCCAGCGATTCCAGAAGCGAGAACACGCTGACAACGAGCTGCGGCAAAACCATCCAGAGCAGTATGCCCACAATTGCAATGCCAATCAGCAGCGTTATGGCGCTGCACATTCCCTTTGCAATTTGCGTACCATGTTCCAGCCGGCGCGCCAGCCGCGGCCGCAGCCGCTTATACATGCCGTTAAAAATCGGCAGAAGCAAATAGGCCATCACAAAGCCGTAAATAAACGGGCTCAGGATACCGAGCAGCTTTTTAACCAGCTGCCAAAGCTCCGACAACGAATATAATGTGAAAAAAACAAGAACGCTTGCCACAATCACCAAAAACGCCGTCAATCCCCACTGGAAATAGTGCGGCTGTGCGCGGAAGCTTCTCTTATTATGCTGTGATGGGTCCTGCAACGATGTATTCCTCCCCGGCTGAATCGTATCTCAGCACCATACGTCTTTTTTACTCTTCTTCATCAAAGAAAATGCGCCACAGCAGATACAGCCAGCTTGCGGCAAACAGAACAAACAGCGCGCCGCGGATTTTCTTAAAGAACTTGGAGAAGCAGCTTCCCAGCCACAGGCCAAGCGACAGCAGGCAGGTTTCAAAAACAGCAAAGTCAAATAAAGAAAAGCCCTGCGCCTTGCCTACCGCATAATTGGTCCAGCGACCGGCGCAATCCTTCGCTTCGTTTGCATAACCCAGCATCTGGTCAGCTCGGGCACGCAGCGCCTCACGATCAATTGAATCCAGGTAATTTTTCATAACGTTTCCTCTCCTTTATGACTGGTATAGCGGGATGAGCGGCAATTTTTTCCGCCCCTTACCTCCTTGGCAATGCTGCACGGCGCAGTACCCATGCAGGAAATGCGGCCAAGCCGCATGCCGATTTTCTGCGCCAGTTCATCCGCGTCGGCGCTGTCCGTCCGCCGCAGGGCAGCCTGCAAAATCAGACCGGCCGCACGGGCATCCGAACCCGCTTCATGATGGTTCAGCGGGATGCCAAGCGCCTCCGATACCGTGTCCAGTTTATGATTTTCCAGCTCCGGCCATACGCGCTGCGACACCTTTACCGTACACACATATCTGCATTCCGGCACAGGCAGATGGAAGTGCGCCAGGCAGGCGCAGAGCACCGCCGTATCAAACATGGCGTTATGGCAGACCAGCACGCTTCCCTCGGCATCCTCCGCCACCGTGCGCCAGACCGCGTCAAAACGCGGCGCATCGGCCACCATTTTCTCTTTGATATGGTTGACGCGCACATTGCCCCAGTGAAACTTCCCCACGCCGTCCGGCGGCCGAATCAGCGAAACCTGCTCGCGCACCAGCGCCGCATCCTCAAACACAGATACGCCGAGCGCACACGCGCTGAGCGGCGAGGCGTTGCCGGTCTCAAAGTCCAATGCAACATATCTCATTGCGCATCCTCCTGCTTCGGTGTGCCGGCACGCTCTTTGGCGGCCAGCAGAAAGCGGTAGAACGGCGCAAGACGCTGCATTGCATCTATCATCGGCCCCGCAAAGGAGCCGTCCAATACGGGCGAAAAATCATCGGTTTCCCGAAATTCCACCCCAAGTTCCTTGCGATTCAGCCAGGGCCGGTATTCCGGCCTTGCATCCGGAAATCTGGGCCGCTTATACAATTCCCCGGCAAGCTGCACCTGCGGGCAGGCGTTCACCGCATCAAACGCCGCAAGGAACAGCTTGTCTTCATGCAGAATCATATCGCGCGCCGCGTCCATCTCGCCCTTTCCCCACGCGCCCCAGCAGCCATATGCCCAGAACGCGGGATGTATTTCAAAATAATAGCAGGGCACGCTTTCATGCTGCTGCCGAGGACGACGAAAAAACATCCAAAGGTTGGCGCGGTAAAGCGTTTTATCCCTGGTATACCGCGTATCCCGCCGCACGCGGGACACCATTCTTGACGGTGTAACAACAAACAGCGGATCAATCTCCAGCATGGCCGGCGTCATCTCCGCAATTAAATCATAATACGGCTGAATCGCAAGCCGTTTGATTTCTTCTTTGTGCGCTTCGTAAAATTCCTTACTGTTTTGCAGGCGGTTGAGCTGCAGCAAATCAATTCCTTCGGCACAAAAGCCTGTGAATGCCATGGAAAAAGGGCACCACCTTTCTGTTTATCATTGTACCGCGTTTTTCCAGTTTTCGCAACAGTATTTTGCCGTTTCCCGCCGACAAATACGCAAAATATTGTATCTGCCCCCTTTCTCTCAAGCGGCAGCGGTCCGCTCCGTTCCTTGCAGCGAACAGTGGACAACACGCCCTATAAGGTGTATAATAAACTGTCTCTATATACTTTTTAGCAACAGGAGGAATGTTATGATGCAAAACCCCGAAAAGCTGCTTGACCTGCTCTTCCAGGATGCGAGACTGACCCCCGCTCAGCTTGCCGCCATGACCGGTGAAAGCGAGCAGGACGTTGCCGCAGCAATCCGTGCGTTTGAAAAAAATGATACCATTCTCGGATATAAAACCGTGATTGACTGGGATAAGACCGCAAAAGAGAGCGTTACCGCACTCATCGAAGTCAAAATCACTCCACAGAAGGGTATGGGTTTTGACGAAATTGCCCGTCAGATCTATTCCCACCATCAGGTGGAAAGCGTTTATCTGATGAGCGGCGGTTTTGACCTGACCGTCATCATCACAGGCCGTTCCATGCGCGAGGTGGCGCGTTTTGTATCTGAACAGCTTGCGCCTATGGAAAACGTACTTTCCACCGGCACGCACTTTATTCTGAAAAAATACAAGGAAAACGGCGTGGAATACGATCCCTCAGCAACCGATAAAAGAGAGGTTATGATGGCATGGTAAACTACGAAAGCCTGCTGTCCTCCCGTATTCAGCAGGTAAAACCATCCGGCATCCGCAAATTTTTTGACATTGTCGCCACCATGCCGGATGCCATCTCCCTTGGTGTGGGCGAACCGGATTTTGATACGCCCTGGCAGATTCGCAGAGCGGGCATTCAGTCGCTGGAAAAGGGACAAACGTTCTATACCTCCAACTGGGGCCTTGCTGAACTGCGCAATCAGATCGCTGCGCTCACGCGGCGCAAGTATCGTATCAGCTATGATGCAAACACCGAAGTGCTCGTCACCGTCGGCGGTTCGGAAGCCATTGACAATGCCATCCGCACCCTTGTCAACCCGGGCGACGAAGTGCTCATCCCTGAGCCGAGTTTTGTCTGCTATACCCCGCTGACGCAGATGGCGGGCGGCGTACCCATTCCGCTGCCCACACTGGCAGAGGAGCAATTTAAGCTCAACCCCGAACGGCTGCGCGCCGCCATCACGCCGCGCACCAAACTGCTCATCCTGCCCTACCCCAACAACCCGACCGGCGCCATTATGACGCGGGACGAGCTGGAAGCCATTGCCGCTGTCCTGCGGGATACCAATGTGTTCGTCCTGTCCGATGAAATCTATTGCAGCCTGACTTACGGCGGCGAACCGCACGTCTGCTTTGCCGAGCTGCCCGGCATGAAGGAGCGTACCATCGTGGTAGACGGCTTCTCCAAATCGTATGCGATGACGGGCTGGCGTCTGGGCTGGGCGATGGGGCCCAAGGAAATCATGCGCCATATCTGCAAAGTGCATCAGTTCGGCATCATGTCGGCCCCGACGACTGCACAGTTCGCCGGCATCGAAGCCATCCGCACCGGCGAGGACGACATTGAGCGTATGCGCTCTCAGTATGACATCCGCCGCCGCTACCTGCTGGGCGAACTGCGCGATATGGGGCTCGACTGTTTTGAGCCCAAGGGCGCGTTTTATATGTTCCCCTCCATCGCTTCAACCGGCCTGTCGTCCGAGGAGTTCTGCGAGCGTCTGCTGAAAAGCCAGCAGGTCGCAGTGGTGCCGGGCACTGCATTCGGCACAAGCGGCGAAGGACATGTACGCATTTCCTATTCGTATTCCATGAATCATCTGCGGGAGGCCTGTTCCCGTATTCGCAGCTTCCTGCAAACGCTGTAACAAAAAACGCTCTGCTTACCGCAGAGCGTTTTTTATCATTTTTCTCTTTACACCATCGTGCATATCGCAGCTTTGCACTGTCGTCTCAAGCGGACCTATACGGTCTGCTTGCATTCTTAAGACACGCAGTACTGCGCCATGTAAGCGTCCATCAGCGGCAGCAGATGCGCATATTCCGCCTTATCCGCCAGATATTCGCGGATATCCTGCACAGTAACCAGCGCATGCACCTTGATGCCGAACTCTTCGCCGACCTCCATCACTGCGGTCTTGCCCGGGGTCTGGCCGACTTCACAGCGGTTAACCGAAATGAACATATCGGTCACCTTTACATCCGCGCAAGACTGCAGCACCGGCATGGTTTCGCGAATCGCCGTGCCCGCGGTGATCACATCTTCAATAATAATTACGCGGTCGCCGTCCACCGGCTTGTAGCCGACGATGCTGCCGCCCTCGCCGTGGTCCTTCGCTTCCTTGCGGTTGAAGAAAAAGGGCTTGTCAATACCGTAATTGCGGGCAAGCGCGCCGGAAACCGAGGTTGCCAGCGGGATACCCTTATAGGCCGGACCAAACATTGCGTCAAAATCATCCCCGATGGTCTCCTTAACAAGCGCCGCATAAAATTCGCCCAGACGGGAATTCTGCAGGCCGGTCTTATAATTGCCGGTGTTGACAAAATACGGGGTCTTGCGGCCGGATTTGGTCGTAAAATCGCCAAAGCGCAGCACGTCCGCACTCATCATAAATTCAATAAATTCCTTTTTTGCAGCTGAAAGCATGATCGTTCCACCTTTTTTTCATTTGCTATCAGTATAGCAGATTTTACCCCAAGGCACAAGCATGAAACACCCCCGTTGAACGTATTCATTGCTGAAAACCACTTAACAAGCCAAAATTTACGAAACCCACCAATCTCCATTTGCAAATTGATTGAAACAGCCTATCTCTTCCGCAATCGTATTGCCTGCAAAATCTTTTATGATAATCTTATTATACCCCTTCCGTCCTTCATTTCATTGACCATATTTTTCTATCCATATGCGGCTTTCTTTATCTTTTCGGTCAGAAAAAAGGCCCCGAAACACTGTTTCGTGGCCTTTTTCTTCGTTGTATCGCAAACACAGTTCAATCTGCGCTGCCGCGCATCTCTTTTTACCGGAGCACCGCGCCCTGATCGGCCGAAGTGACCTGACGCGCATAGCGTGCCAGCCAGCCGGTCTTGATGTTCGGCTCGCGCGGTACAAAGGCGGCGCGGCGCGCCTCCATTTCCTCATCGGAAATTTTGACGTTCACGCTGCTTGCCGGGATGTCGATTGCGATGATATCGCCCTCCTGCACCAGCGCGATCTCGCCGCCGGACGCCGCTTCGGGCGACACATGGCCGATGGACGCACCGCGGGACGCACCGGAAAAGCGGCCGTCCGTGATGAGGGCACAGTCCTTATCCAGCTTCATGCCGGCCAGCGCCGAGGTCGGATTGAGCATTTCACGCATACCCGGGCCGCCTTTCGGGCCTTCATAACGGATGACGACAACGTCTCCCTTGTGGATCTCACCCGCATAGATGGCCTGGATTGCGTCGTCCTCGGAATCGAACACCCGCGCCGGACCTTCGTGCACCATCATCTCAGGCGCAACCGCCGAACGCTTGACGACGCAGCCGTTCTTTGCAATGTTGCCCCACAAAACGGCGATGCCGCCGGTTTCGGAATACGGGCTTTCGAGCGGCCGCACGACCTCGGTATTCCGATTGACCACACCCGCAAGGTTTTCACCAACCGTTTTGCCCGTTGCCGTGATGAGCGACAGGTCAAGCAGGTCGCGTTTGGTCAGTTCTTTCATGATGGCCGGAACGCCGCCTGCCATGTACAATTCCTCAATATGATGCGGACCGGCAGGCGCCAGATGGCAGATGTTCGGCACCTTGGCGGAAAGCTCGTTGAGCGTTGCCAGATCGAGCGGCACGCCTGCCTCATTTGCCAGCGCCAGCAGATGCAGCACCGAGTTGGTGGAGCAGCCGATTGCCATTTCACAGGTCAGCGCATTGCGGAACGCCGCCGGCGTCAGAATGTCGCGCGGCTTGATATCACGGCGCAGCAGCTCCATGATCTGCATGCCGGCGTGCTTGGCCAGATGGATACGCGCCGCATGCACCGCTGGGATCGTGCCGTTGCCGGGCAGCGCCATACCGATGGCCTCGGACAGGCAGTTCATCGAGTTGGCGGTGTACATGCCCGAGCACGAGCCGCAGCCCGGGCAGGAGCCGCATTCGCACTCCGCGAGCTTTTCATCGTCAATCAGGCCGGCCTTATATGCGCCGACCGTTTCAAACGTCTTGGAGAGCGAGATCTCCTCCCCATCGTAGTGACCGGCCAGCATCGGGCCGCCGGATACGATGATGGACGGGATGTTCAGACGGGCCGCCGCCATCAGCATGCCGGGCACAATCTTATCGCAGTTGGGAATCAGCACCAGCGCATCAAACTGATGCGCCTGCGCCAGTGTTTCCACGCTGTCCGCAATCAGCTCACGGCTGGGCAGCGAGTACTTCATGCCGATATGCCCCATGGCGATGCCGTCACACACGCCGATGGCCGGTACCAGCACCGGCGTACCGCCTGCAACACGCACGCCGGCCTTGGCAGCGTCCGCGATTTTATCCAGATTGATATGTCCCGGAATGATTTCGCTGTAAGCGGAAACAACGCCGATGATCGGCTTTTTCATCTCCTCTTCGGTCAGGCCGCAGGCGCGCAGCAGCGAACGGTTGGGCATGCGCTCCGCACCGGCGGTGATATTATCACTTCTTTTCACGGAAAACTTCCTCCTTTTTGCGAAACAGGCGGGCGGAAATCCCGCCCGCCTGTGCGTTTGTTCATCGTCTGCACCTGCCGCCAAACTGCGCCGCAGGCGCATTTTAATAGAAAACCGCCACGCGGTTTTCGTAAAAACCCGCGACATGCGCGTGGGTTTTTACACCCCGACCCAGCCGCCTCGGGCGGCGTCGTTCGGGTATCGAAACGCGTTTTCCCCGGGAACCGCGTTTCGTATATAGGGGGCTTGCGAAGCCCCCTATAAGGCTTTTATTTTTTAAGCCAGCTCATCATGCCGCGCAGCTTCTTGCCGGTCTCTTCCAGCTGGCTGTCTGCCTCACGGGCACGGGTTGCCAGGAAGCGCGCACGGCCGCCCGCACGGTTCTCCTGAATCCACTCGGAAGCGAAGGTACCGTTCTGGATCTCCTCCAGAATCTTCTTCATCTCCTTGCGGGTCTCCTCGGTGATGATGCGCTTGCCGGTGCGGTAATCGCCGTATTCCGCAGTATCAGAGATCGAGTAACGCATCTTGGCAAAACCGCCCTCATTGATCAGGTCAACGATGAGCTTCATCTCATGTACGCACTCAAAGTATGCGTTCTCCGGCGCATAGCCCGCGTCAACCAGCGTCTCAAAGCCGGCCTTCATCAGCTCGCAAACGCCGCCGCACAGAACTGCCTGCTCGCCGAACAGGTCGGTTTCGGTCTCGGTCTTGAAGGTGGACTCAAGAATGCCCGCACGGCCGCCGCCGATGCCGCAGGCATATGCCAGCGCGATGTCCATCGCCTTGCCGGAAGCATCCTGCTCCACGCAAACCAGATCGGGAACACCTGCGCCTGCAACATACTGGGAACGAACCGTGTGGCCCGGGCCCTTCGGCGCAATCATGATGACGTCAACGTCCGCCGGAGGAACGATCTGCTTGTAGTGAATGTTGAAGCCGTGTGCAAACGCCAGCACATTGCCGGGCTTGAGGTTGGGCTCAATTACATCCTTGTAGATGTCCGCCTGCTTTTCGTCGGGGGTCAGCATCATGATGATGTCGCCCGCAGCAGCAGCCTCAGCCGGTGTCATAACGGTCAGGCCGTAATTCTTGGCCTTGGCCTCGTGCTTGGAGCCCGGGCGCAGGCCAACAACCACATTTACGCCGGAATCCTTCAGGTTCATTGCATGGGCATGGCCCTGGGAGCCAAAGCCGATAATCGCTACGGTCTTGCCATCCAGCAGGGACAGATTGCAGTCCGAATCATAGTACATCTTTACCATTTTTGTTTCCTCCTAAGAATATATAAAATGAATTTAGGAACTTATTTGAGTATGGCGGTTACGCCGGAACGACACATTTCAAGTATCTCAAAATTGGAAATTACGCCCAGGAACGCATCAATCCGGCTGGGCACTTCCGTCAGCTCAACAATAATTGTGCTGCCCGTCGCTTCAATCACCGCCGCGCCGTACAGGTCAGAAAGCTGGCGGATAGAATCCCGCACATCGGCTGATTCAGCCAGCATCTTGATAAACACCAGCTCACGGCAATAGGAATCGCTCTCCTGCAAATGCTCAACCCAGAGGGTTTCCTCCAGTTTGGATACCTGCTTGATGATCTGCTCCAGAACGGTCTCATCCCCTGTAACAACAATGGACATGCGCGAAATCGTGGGGTCTGTGGTGGCCGAAACGGTCAGCGAATCAATATTGAAACCGCGGCGGCCGAACAGGCTGGATACGCGCGCCAAAACGCCGGAATTATTCTGCACAAGTACGGACAGGATATATTTTTTCATTGTTTCTTCTCCCTCCGTCATTCGGCAACCATATCAGCAACCGTGCCGCCTGCCGGAATCATCGGCAGCACACGCTCATCTTTATCAATCCGACAGTCAATCAGAACCGGTCCTGTGCGTTTGAGCGCTTCTGCAAAAACTTCACGGAACTCTGCCAAAGTCGATACACGGTAGCCGCGCGCGCCAAAAGCGTCTGCCAGCTTGACGTAATCGGTCTGCCGGTGCGGGTCGGTCTGGGAATAACGTCCGCCGTAGAACATCGTCTGCCACTGGCGCACATTGCCCAGTACGCGGTTGTTCATAATGACCGTGATAATCGGCAGTCCGTAGGAAACCGCCGTGCAGATTTCGTTCAGGTTCATGTGGAACGAACCGTCGCCCGTGATATGGACTACCGTTTTCTCCGGAAAGGCCACCTGCGCGCCCATCGCCGCACCATAGCCAAAGCCCATCGTACCAAGGCCGCCCGAGGTCAGGAAATGCCGCGGTTTGGTGCAGCCGTTATACTGCGCCGACCAAAGCTGGTGCTGACCCACATCCGTGGCAAGGATTGCGTCTTCGCCCGCCATTTGAGAAATCGTCTGCACAAGCTGGTGCGGACGGATAACGCTGTCGTCATCCTTCGGCACATAGTCCAGCTTAACGCGCCACTCCTGAATCTGCCTGCGCCATGCATCGTGCTTTGCTTCCTTTACATAGGGCAGCACCTGCTTCAAAAAGCTGCGGGCGTCGCTCACAATCGAATATGCCGTGCCAACATTTTTGTTGATTTCCGCCGCGTCAATATCAACATGCACTACCTTTGCGCCGGGCGCAAAACGGTCGGTATTGGTCGCCACACGGTCGGAAAAAC
>NZ_JBMNUP010000036.1:0-14702 GCF_050946325.1 Agathobaculum sp.
TTCAGAATGGTGTCTCGCAACTTCATTCTATCAGAGTTCTGCAAACCATGCCTCTTTTTATGCCTTTTTAATTTTGCGCAACTTATTCTACCTTATCAATTATTGCAAAAGGATCAGCGTAAGTTGTTTTCTTGTGCATATTCAAATATTCGTATATAATATAGTTCATATCATTATGTTTATGGAGGTTGAGCAAGTGCGCGGCTATATTTCAATTCGAGAAGCCTCCTGCAAATGAGATGTTTCAGAAAGGTGAGTAACACAATATTGTGCAGCGGAGCGTATTCCAGGTGTTTCGTACTTTGGGCGATTATGGTGCATTCCTGCCAATGCCGAAAAGTTCACTGATCCACAAAGGGCGAAGTACTTCCGCAAAGGAGATATAACACTTTGATCGGCAAAAGAAAAATGCAAGATAGACTGAATTACTGGCGTTATCTGGGATACAGCAAGGAAGTTCTTGCTCTCTATGACAGCCGGGTCGCGGCAGACAATCTGCAAATATTAAGCGGCGCGCTTGCTGTCGCGGTATCCGTAATTCTGCTGGAGCTGGCAGTTGTAAATTTGGGAGTGATCCGGATGGCGGGCACCGCAAACGTAGTTTCCCTGCGTAGCTCCGCAAAGGTACTCATTATGGCGGTCGTTGTCTGTAGCGCTATGCTTCTTGTTACTAAGGGAGTACGCCGCAGACAGCCGATGCCCTTTTATTCCAGAATACTTACCACGCTTTTTCTTTTCATATGGGTCTTGACATATAATATGATAGGTACGGTCCTTTATCCGCAAGATTGTGCGGTGATTGCCTGCGGAATGCTTTTGCTGGTACAGGTTGTTTTTGATTCATATCCGCTGGAGAACTTAGCGTTTGCCACCTTCGCCTATCTGCTTTTTATCACAATGAGCTTTCTTGTCAAGCCGTTTGAAATTTTTATTTATGACATATTTAACGCCATGCTCTTTTATCTGATTGGTGGATTTCTCTCGTGGATCAAATCTCGTTCAAAATGGTCGGCACTTATTCATGCGGATGCTATGGTGCAGTTTGAAACACAGAAGCTTGAAAACGAATTGACACAATTCCGTATTGTCGTCATGCTCAGCCAAATACAGCCGCATTTTCTCTATAACGCCCTCAGTTCCATTCAATGCTTATGCAGGGACGACCCAGCTGCGGCCGAAAAGGCTACCGCGGACTTCTCCATGTTCCTGCGGGGGAATATGGACTCGCTGACGATGGACAAGCCTATTGGCTTTGCCAAAGAATTGGAGCATACCAAGCATTATCTTTCGCTGGAAAAACTGCGTTTTCCGGATAAGCTGCATGTGGTCTACGATATCAGAACCACCTTGTTCCATCTGCCCACGCTGACCTTGCAGCCGATTGTAGAAAATGCCGTGCGCTACGGGGTTACAAAAACCAAAGTGGGCGGCACGGTGAAAATCTCCACCCGCGAGACGGATACGGCCTTTGTTCTGACTGTGGAGGACAACGGTGCGGGGTTCGATCCGATGAAACATCATGACGATGGACGCACCCATATCGGCATACAAAACGTCCGCGACCGCCTTGCCCGCATGAGCGGCGGTACGCTGACGGTTGAAAGTACACGGGGTGTTGGCACGGTTGCCGTGATTACAATTCCGAAGGGGGAAACGCCATGATTTTTTATGCAGTAGACGACGAGCCGCTTCAGCTGAAAATGCTGACTCGTGCGATTACCGACGCCGAGCCGAACTGCGAGTTGCACAGTTTTACCTATGCCGAGGAGCTGCTGACGGCAATGGACGAAGGATGTTCTGCCCCGGAGGTCGCATTTCTCGACATTGAGCTGCCCGATATGGGCGGATTGGAGCTGGCGTACCATATCAAGAAACGAGCGCCGAAAACAAATATTGTGTTTGTCACCGGTTTTTCTCAGTATGCGCAGGAGGCCTATGCGCTCCGGCCCAGCGGTTACGTGATGAAACCGGTGTCCAAGGAAAACATTCGAACTGAGCTGGAGAATCTGCGCCATCCGCCTGATCGAACAGTCCCCAATAAGCGGATTCGCATTCAATGCTTTGGCTCGTTTGAAATTTTTGTGGACGATGTACCGGTATCCTTTAGCCGGACGAAATCCAAGGAGCTACTGGCTTATTTGGTTGACCGGCGCGGGACCAAATGCACGGCGGGAAAGCTGGCGGATATTCTGTGGGACGACGGGCTATATGACCGTTCACGGCAAAAGCAGATTGCCGCTTTTCGCAGTGAAATGATAAAATCGCTGAAAAAGGCGGGCGCGGCTCATATAATAAATGAAACAAACGATTCAATTATCATGGATCCGGAACAGTATGATTGTGATTACTATATGGCGCTGGCAGGCGACACGGTTGCAATCAACAGCTTTAACGGCGAATACATGACGGACTATTCCTGGGCGGAATTTACAGCGGCTGCATTGATGTCAAAGTTCGGTGAACAATAGTCGCTTCGATACAAAAAAATTTACGTAAGCCCTCGATTTCACAAGAAATCGAGGGCTTTTTGTTGTCGTTTTGTTGTCATGGCTCATTAGAATAATATAAAATGACTATCAATATTTGCTCTATGGGAAGGGGTGAAATTTTTTGATTATTCTTGCTGTTGATGCTGATCATGGAGCGCTGGAACAGCTCGAAGACAGTCTAAAAAGTGTGTTTACCACGGTGGAAGTCCAAACTTTCGATAATGCTCTGAACTCCTTCCGGTATTATCTCAGCCAAAAAGAAGAAGTTGCCGCCATCTTCTTTCCGATGGCCATTAAGCCGTTCGATGGCTTTAAGTATTCCGAGCTGGTGATGCAATCTTCCTCGTCAGTTAAAATCGTTTTCACCACCCAGACAGACAGTGAGGAAATCAGAGAGCTGATTCGGCTCAATGGCGGCAATCGACATATGGTAAAGCCTGTCACGCCAGACAAAATTCAAATGATGGCAATACAAGAGCAGGAAATTTGTCTTGATGAGTCAGTCGAAGATGCCGATGGAAAATGTCAACGCTGCATTTACCACTGGTGCAAAAACTGGAAGAAAAATAAGAGTATCTTTGGCGAGGAGATAAGGATATGATGAAAAAGTTTTTAAGTAGTACACTTACACTTTGTATGATGTTGAGCTTGCTGCCTGCGGCGGCATTTGCGCAGGAGACGCAAATGGACAGCGGCGTACCTGCCAAGGCCTGTATATGTGAAAATAAGTGTATCGAAGAAAATGTGAAAAGCGAGTGTTTGGTTTGTTCAGAAAGTTATGCTGCGTGCACAATGCAGGCGCCCCCTGAAGCAGAGGATGGCGGACAGCAGGCCGCATCAGACACGCAGACATCGGAAACGCAGGAATCTGTTTGTAGCTGTGAAAGAAAATGCAGCGATGAAAGCGTGAACAGCGCATGCGCGGTTTGCGCAGAAGGCTATGCTGCCTGCACAGCGCAGTCATCCTCTGAAGCAGAGGGTGGCGGACAGCAGGCCGCATCTGACCCACAGACACCGGAAACGCAGGAACCTGTTTGTAGCTGTGAAAGAAAATGCAGCGCTGAAAACATAAACAGTGACTGCGAAATCTGCAAGGACAGTTTTGATCAGTGTGAATTTATAGGAGAAATCCCCGCGGAAGAAACTTCCTATGAAAAAGCTGTGCGGCTGTTCCAAGCACTGCCAAGCGCGGACAGCATTGCTGTGGACATGACCGATGAGGAAAAAGATAAAATTCTGTCATTGGGGCAAGCGGCAATGGACGCCTATGAGAATCTCACTTCGGCCGAGCAGGAACTATTTGACACAGAGCATGGGAATTTGCTTTTGGCGGCGATGGCTCTGAATGATGTATTGACAGACCGTACAGCGGAGACTTTGGAGGCTGGCAGCGTAACGCTCTATGTTAACAGTGCTGCCCAAGACGATAGCGCCGCGCGTACCGAGGGAGCGGAGTATAAAACGCTTGGCGGCGCGATTGACAAGGCGGTGTCTGGAGACGCCATCGTTTTCCGCTCAGATAGCGCTGCAAGCAGCGTTTTTATAGAGACCAATCTAACCATCGATTTTAACGGTTATGTCCTCACCTTGAGCAGTAGCTCATACGGAATCGACGTCTCCGGCACAGCCAACCTCACCTTGAAGGACAGCTCCGGCGATAACAGCGGTGGCGCTACTCACACCAGGACATCAACGGAATGTATCCTGGTGGAAGACTCGGCAAATGTCACCATCGAGGGCGGCTCTTATACATCGCAGTACGGTTATTGTGTGGAGGCAGTCGGCACCGGACAGGTGGTAATAAACGGCGGCTCTTTTGCGGCAGTGACTTCCTGCGTATATAATGATAGCCGCAGCGCAAGAATTTTTCTGAATAACGGCACGTTTTCCGGGAACATCAATGGCGCCAGCGGCGGCGTCTTGCTGACGCCGGAGGTATTTGACCAGGTCTACACCCGAAATAGATTGTATAACAATATTTATATCCATTTTCCAAGCGGACAGCATAAACTGCAAAAAGACCTTGACCTTCGCGACTGGCAGCTGCGTATTCTGGAGGGTGAGGATACCACCATCGACCTGAATGGTTTTAACATTACGGGAAAGGGTATGATGGAAGCTCCCACAGAGGGCGGCACTGTTTCAACGGGCGGCGTTCAGAATCTCGCCTGCTTGATTCAGATACATGAATCCGGAAAGCTGACCCTTGAAAACACCGGCGCTTGCAATGCTTCCCGCGGAAGAATTTATAACACAAACGATAAACTGCGGTATACCATAAAAAACTACGGCGAGCTGGTTTTAAACGGTAATCTGAGAATCGAGGCCGAGCTTAATGCGCTTGTTACCACCCCATACGTATTTTCTGGAGCCATATATATGGAATCCGACTTTGGCGCCGCTGACCCGCAGGTAACGCTGACCGTCAATGAGGGCGTTGAGATAACCGCTAAAAAGGCGGGGACTGCAAATTCCGAATATCCGTGCGCTATACTTTCCTACTCGTCACAGAGAGTGGATACCGGCGATCAGGATAAAATCGACATCACTATCAACGGCGGCAGCTTTTGCGGCGATTATTGCGCCATGCAGCTGTGCGGAAAGCTGACCATCAACGGCGGAACCTTCGCAAATTCTCAGGACAGCGCCGCCGAGGTCTTTTACATCGGCTCTCCTGACGCCAATCTCACCGGGATATCCAATGCGAGCTTTGTTGGAAAAAATAAAGGAATGTACATCGGCAAGACGGCGTTCCATGGCAATATCGTCACGCTGCATAATACAACGATCAGCAACATCGGAGGCGCCCCGGTCGCCCATGCCGTGGCACAGCAGGGGGAAGGCAAAAATGTGGTCGTGACGGGGAAAGACACCTTTTGGGTGGCCGATGAGCTGACATTTACCAACAATTATTGCAAGGGAACGATTCAAATTCAATCCGGCATTTTCAGCGTTGACCCGGCGGACTATGTGCCGGATTCCAATAGCGACAGCATCAAGGATTACGCTGTTTTGGATTACAGTAACGACACCGTTTCCCAATATTTTCTGGTTGCCCCCTGGACAAGGGTGGGCGCGGACAATGTTGTCAGCCTTTACTATGCGGCAGGCGCGACCGCCGCCTCCGACCATGTAAGTATCCTGGCCCTGGACGACATCGAGAGCATTATCTCCGATTCCACACGGGTGCAGTCAAGGCACTTTACCCTGTCCGCTTACGAAGATGGCTTTACGGAGATTCCAGGCCTTAGTGTGACCGGGTTCCAAAACGGAAACCGGCTTACCGTGCAAAAAACCAAGGATTGTGCCGCATCGGAGGCCTATGTATGGTATGGCGGCAGGAGTATAGGGAAAATTATCATAGAGGACAAAAATAAACCGGCCTTTGACGTCGGCGGCGAAATCACTGGTGCGGGCGAGAAACCCACAGCCTATCTGATTCGGGACGGCGTGAAATACTATGCCGTCGTGACCGGCGAGGCGGATCCTTATGAATATATCGTGAAGAACGTTCCGGCTGGAATCTATAATCTGGTGGTTTCCTCCAAGTCTGGAGAGCATGCCATCACGACCACCGTAATGGTGGATATTGTCGACCATTCCATTGCACAGAACGTGCGTCTGCCGGGCGGCATATACAACAGCGTCGTGACCACCAAGGGTGAAAAAACACCAAACGTGGAGGCCGGCGGCCTGGATGACATTGCCAAGACCATTGGCGCACCCAGCGCAAATACCCATGTTCTGATAGAATTGAAGGTGGAGGAAAACGAAAGCTCCACCCACGCCAGGGAAGTAAAAACAGCCATCTCTGACGACGGCATGGTCAAGGGCATTGTCATGGACACGGATATTTTTAAAACTATAAACAACGGGCAAGAGGAAAAAATCACGGTAATAGACGAAAGCAAGCACGGCGTTTCGCTTATCACAGTGGTGTTCCATTTGCCGGAGGATTTGCGGGGGAAAGACAGCTACGCCATATTCCGTTATCACGGGACGCAGGTAGATAAGATTATGGAGGTTCCCAACGAAAACGGCGAGTATATGACGGTCAACCCTGAAAAGGACACCATTACGGCGTATTTGAGTAAATTCTCTACCTACTCTATTGCGTACACCCAAAAATATACGGTCATATTTAACGCCAACGGCGGCAGCGTGACCGTTTCCAGCGCCGAGACCAATGCCGCGCATAAGCTGGATATTCTGCCCACTCCAACCAGAAGTGGCAGCTACCGTTTTGATGGCTGGTACACCGAAGCAAAAGGCGGCACAGAAGTCACCGCCAATACAGTATTTGTAAGCGACAGTACAATCTATGCTCATTGGACTTACACCGGCGGCAGCGGTGGTGGCAGCGGCAGCGGCAGCGGTGGCGGCAGCTATCATTACTACACCATCACAGCAACGGCAGGCACAGGCGGTAGCATCAGCGCCGGAAAATATGTTTCTGTACGTGAGGGAGACAGTGCAGGCTTCACCATTACGCCAGACAAAGGCTATGTCATTGCCGATATTAAGGTGGATGGCAAAAGTGTGGGTGCGATTTCAAAGTACACCTTTACCAATGTGAGAGCAAACCACACCATTGAGGCGACCTTTAAGGCTTCCGCCAGTCATAGCAATCCGCAGACCGGCGTGGAGCTGAACGTCACCGATCATTTTGCGGCCACAACACAGGGGCATTTGACACAGATAACAACACGACCCGTGACGAGGACATCGTGATTCTCTCCTGCTTGCTGACCGAGCAGATGAATATGAATACGACATATGCTTTCTCTTTGCTCGAGCCGAGGTGGTGACTGTTGCCCACGATTATACTTCCGACGCAGCCGGCGAAATTTGGACAGCTCTGCAATAAACTGTGTGATAGAAAAATCCGCATAAGGTGAAATCGTTCAAACTGGCGGCGGTGAGCAAATTGCTTGCCGCCGCCTTTTATCAACCTCATTCGGTGACTGCCAGTGTCACAGAAAGAAAAATAATGAAACAGCTTTATAAAATAATAACCGTTCTGCTTTGTATTCTGCTTTTTGCATCCTGTCATGGCAATACGGCGGATGTGAGCCAAGGTAAAACAGACGATCCCCAAATCAGTGTCGGTGAAAACAGCAGCCAAACCGAATCGTCTGCAAAGGAGCGGACTGTCAATGGTGAAGCAGAAAAAGAGCCTGTCTTGCACAAAAGATTTACACAGCTTGCATCTGCCAAAGAAGACAACTCCGACACAGTAGCTTGGCTGCGTATTCCCAGTACAGATATTGACAATCCTGTCATGCAGACTGCCAACAATGAGGACTATCTAAAGAAAAATGAAAATGGCAGGTACGATATATGGGGCTGCTACTTTGCCGATTATTACAGTGTTTTGATAGACCGTAGCAGCCTAAAACAAAATACTGTGATTTACGGACACTCCGAAAGTACCGAAAAAACCGATGGTAAGCGATTTACTCAGCTCTTTAAATATTTGGACATTGATTTCCTGAGGGAAAACCCCAATATTTATTTGACGATTGGTGAAGAAACCTTAATGTTTGAGGTGTTTGCCGTATTCTTCACAGATACGAATTTTTACTATATCGACCCAAATCCCTCGGACCAAGGCTTTGAAAATTTTAAAAAAACAATAGCGGAAAAGAACGAGTTTTTCTTTTACAGTAATTTGAGCGAGCAAGACAAGCTGCTTACCCTCTCCGCCTGTGCCTATCGGTACGACACAGAGAAAACAGGCGATCACAGACTTGTGGTAATGGCAAAGCTGATGCCGGAGGGCGCAGTTCCGCAAGCCGTGGCCGTTACTGCGAACCCGAATCCGCAAAGACCGTAAAAATTAGTAGCTGCCATTCATTGCAGGCAGCGTGTCATTGGATAAATTCAACACTTGGGTGGCGCACTGCCTCTACGGGGATGTTTGAATTCCCCATCATATTTGATTTTTCCAAAACAGCAGGGTAAATTCCTGCAAGGTATTGAACTTTTCAGCGGTTCTTTTGGTTCCCTCAAGCATAGCCATCGCACTGCATCGCAGAACATTTGGATTCATTGCCGTGATATCGGGATACTGAACGATGTAAATGCAGAATTTGACATCACACCAATTGAGGATATCTACGGTAATGACTTCGAAATAGTGTACGCAGAGCAACTTCCACAAGCGATTTAGGATGCAGCAAAAGGTGAACAGCTGAAACGGTCCGTCTTTTGTCCCGCATCTTAGGGTGGTTCACAAAGTATCTTTTTGAAGCTCGCTTAATGGTTCGGTAGTTTTTCGCTTTTTCTTATCTTCCTGTATCGGAATGTTCTGTCATGCGTCGGAACCGCTCCCGATCGACCGCTCTTTCCTGGGAAGCGACAATGGTGGTGCAGACCGCGTCGCCGGTTACGTTTACGGCGGTACGGGCCATATCAAGCAGCCGGTCGACTCCCATGATGAAGCCGATTCCTTCGACCGGCAGGCCGATCGAGGCAAACACCATCGAAAGGGTGATCAGCCCCACCCCGGGCACGCCTGCTGTGCCGATGGAAGCAAGCGTCGCGGCCGCAATGACCGTGAGATAGTCGGTGACAGCGAGCGGGATGCCGTAGGCCTGTGCGACAAAGACAACAGCCACCCCCTGCATAATGGCGGTTCCATCCATGTTGATCGTTGCGCCGAGCGGGATGGTAAAGGAGGATATTTTTTTGGCCACGCCCAATTTTTTGGTGAGCGTGTCGATCGAAAGCGGAATGGAAGCGTTGGAGGTGGCGGTCGAAAAGGCAAAGCCCATAACCGGGAAAAACTTGCGCAGAAAGGCGACAGGACTCAGTCCGGTGAGGCCCTTGAGCATTGCCATATAGACCAGAAAGCACTGCGCGGCCAACGCGAGAAGTACCGCGAACATATATTTTAACATTGCGCCGAGCGCGGAAAAACCGATGCCGGCAAAGGTTTTGGCAATCAGGCAGAAAACCCCGGCAGGTGCAAACCGCATAACCATCAGGGTCATTTCCATCATAATGTCGTTGCACTGGCTGAAAAAATTAGATACGCCTTCAGCGCGTTCGCCAAGTTTGGCGAGAATGACGCCGACAATGAGCGCGAAGAGGATGATCTGGAGCATTTCTCCCTTGGCCAATGCTTCGATGGGATTTTTCGGGATAATACCAAGCAGCGTGTCGGTGAGGCTGACCGTTTCGACCGGCGCGATTTCGACCGGCTGGAGTTCGGCCAGGTTCAGCCCCAGACCCGGATTGATCATCCGTCCAATCCCGATGGCGAGCGAAATGGCAACCGCGGTGGTAAGAAGGTAGAGCAGAAGAATTTCCCCCCCGATCTTGCCGAGCTTTTTGGTGTCGCCCACCGCCATGCTGCCGCAGACCAGCGAACAGAATACAAGCGGGACCACGAGCATCTGCATGGCGCGCAAAAAGCCGTTCCCAACGACATTGAGCACTCCGCCGACAAGAATCTGGTCCCGCAGTTCCCCTGCGGGCATGAATTCGTGCAGCAGGACGCCTGCCAGAGCGCCAAGCAGCAGACCTATGAAGATTTGTGCTGTCAGGGGGAAATTTTTCATTTTTTGATCCATGGATAGGTTCTCCTTCATCGTCCGCGGGGCAGGCGTTCCAAGGGCATTTCCTGTAAATATTCCCGAAGAGCGCTTTGCCAGTCTGCCATCCGGTGAAGCCCCGAAATACGCAGCATAAAGTTATCGAGCGCCGTATAGGCAGGCCGGAAAATGTGTTCCGACAGTTCGTGCGCCGCTGGGACCAGAAGGAGATCCTGTCCGGAAAGGCGCAGGATCTCCTTTGCGAACGCGAGACGGGTACAGGAGCCCTCACAAGCGGCATGATAGGTTCCGTATTCAGAGGTGTCCATCAGCCGGACAACCGCCCGGGCGAGCTCCTTTGCGCTGGTGGGGCAGCCGGTTTGATCATCTGCAACGGCGACAGGCTGACCCAATGGCACCTGCTGCAGAAGCCAGGTAACAAAGCTGTGTTCGTTTGCCCCATATACCCATCCGCTGCGGATGACGATATGCTTGGGTGCAAGCTCCCGCACAAAGTTTTCCCCCGCGAGCTTGGAGCGGCCATAGACGGTTATGGGGCAGGGGATGTCAAATTCGGTATAGGGCTGGTCCGCACCGTTTCCAAATACATCGTCAGTCGAAAGATGGATCAGCCGCGCGCCGATCTTGCGTGCGGCGATTGCGACGTTTCGCGCGCCCAGCGCATTCACCCGGAAGGCGCGTTCCGGGTCCTGCTCGCAGGCGGCGGTATCGGTCATGCCTGCGCAGTGGATAATGCGGTCTGGATGATTTCGGTCGGCAAATCCGAGCACGTCTTCCACATTGGTGACATCGACATCGTCGCAATCGGTGTCGAGCAGTTCAAATTCCCGCTGGTTGAGCATTCGGTTGAGCTCACTGCCGAGGCGTCCTTCGGCGCCTGTGATCCAGACCTTGGAGATAATTGACATATGGATGGGCTCCTCTGCGTGGATTTCATTCTTGTATGATGGGCCGGATTATGGTACAATAGCCGCAGAGCGGCTTATTATACGGGGGTTTATGGCCAGGCAGATACGCCGGCGTTGCCGGCTGCCTGCCCGATGGCCCATTATCCCACCGCGCGCTTTGCGCTTGTGGTATAATAAACACAATAGCAAGCGGCGCAAGCCGCTTGCCTCCCGCGTAAAGCGCGGATACGCCGCCGCGGCGATTTATTCACCGGGATCGCAGAAGGTGCCATTTTGGCGCTCTGCGGCTATGATACCGGCCTTATCAGTATGAACCGAAAGTGGGGAAATGATCCGCATGGTTTGCAAAAACTGTCAGAACAACGTCAAAAGTGATTTCAAATACTGCCCATATTGCGGTGCGCGGATCATCAGCGACTTTCAGGATCACTATGAAAACCTGACCCCGCCGCCGGTGCTCGCGGACGAAGCGGAGGATGCACAGGATCCGGCCGCGGCATTCTATGCCGCAGCGCAGGAAGAAAGCGAACCGGAATTTAGCCCGGAGGATGATCCGGAATATTATGAAGGCTATCCGATTTATGAGTATGAGCCGCCGCACAGCGGCAACCGGCCGGAGGAGGAAAAGCTGGAACCGCCGGCCGCGCCAAAAGCGCCTGAATCAGACGGGCCCGCGCCGTATTTTGTCTACTATCCGGACGAGCCGGTTCAGCCGTTTGCGGCTCCGCAGCCCATGGAGCAGGGGCCGTCCGCGCATTTTGCACAGGATGTCCCGCGGATTGATGACGAGTCCTCCCGCAGTGCCGCGCCGCCGCGCGATGGGGCGTTTGAGCGCGCTTATGAAGACCCATACCCGCCCGTACCGCAATATGACGAACCGCCGGTTTTGTCGCGTTATGACGACAGCTTTGACACGGGAACGCAGGTATTTTCGACGATCCCGCGTATCGACGACGCGGACGACCTGATTGCTTCCGCCGCATATGTTCCGCCGTCTCCGGAAAAGCCGGAAAATTCCGGCCCAGGGATTGGGCTCAAGCTGCTGGTGGTGGTATTGGTGGTTGCGGCGGCGGTTATAACAGGTTATTTTGGCTATCAGTGGTTTCTTGCACCGTGAAACATCGAAAAACACGTCTGATCCGCGCCGGAAAGAAAGTTTACACGATGTAAATTCTGTCGAAACCTATTGCAAATTGACAATACAGAGTGTATAATATAAATGAACCACATATGACCAACTGGAGATTCGGAGGGGGGCTTCCGCAGGGAGGCAGCCGAAACGCATGACTTCATATGTGTGTAAAAGGAACAGGCGGAAACCGTGTAATCAATGCGGGTTTCCGCCTGTTGCGTTTTGCTGGTCAGGGAGGGAATTATGAAGAAGAAAAAGGTTTTGGTCGCAATGAGCGGCGGCGTGGACAGCTCGGTTGCCGCGCTGCTTTTGCAGCGGCAGGGATACGAGGTCGGCGGTGCCACTTTTGAACTTTTCGACGGCTGCAATGAGGATAACGCCGGGGACGCGAAACGGGTCTGCGAAAAGCTTGGAATCCCGCATTATCTGTTCAATTACCGGGAAATTTTTGCAAAGCGGGTGCTCGATTACTTTGTCGAAACCTATGCCGCCGGCGCGACGCCAAATCCCTGCATCGCCTGCAACCGGAACATCAAGTTCGAAAAATTCCTGGAGGACGCGGACCGGCTCGGCTACGAATATATCTCGACCGGCCATTATGCCAGCGTGCGTTTTGACGCCCAAAGCGGTCTTTATCAGCTTTGGCGCAGCGCACAGGAGCGCAAAGATCAGTCTTATGTGCTCTATCATCTGACACAGGCGCAGCTCTCACGGCTGATCCTGCCGATTGAAAGTTATACGAAAGATGAGGTGCGCGCGATCGCGGCGGCTGCGGGGCTTCCGGTGGCGTCGAAATCGGACAGCCAGGATATCTGCTTTGTGCCGGATGGGGATTATGTTTCCTTCATTGAACGGTATACGGGCAACGCGTGCGTACCAGGGGACTATTTAGATGAAACCGGGAAGGTGATCGGCCGTCACAAGGGCGTGCTGCATTATACCATCGGCCAGCGCAAAGGCCTGGGTGTGAGCTTCGGAAGGCATCGGTTCGTGAGCAGGCTCGATCCAAAATTTAATACAGTCACCCTTTCGGATGAAAGCGCGGTCTTTTCAGACACACTCCTGGCGGAAGATCTGCGGATGATCGCGCCGGATGGCGCGGGCGCGCCGTTTGCGGCGCAGGCAAAAATCCGCTATGCCCATAAACCGGCGCCCGCAGAGGTTTACCCGCTTGAAGATGGCCGGGTTCAGGTGCGGTTTGAAGCGCCGCAGCGCGCGGCCACAAAAGGGCAGGCCGTCGTCTTTTATGACGGGAACCGGGTGCTGGGAGGTGCGACCATCGTATGAGCTATCTGATTCCGATTGTGATGATTGTGGCGTCAAACGTCTTTTATAACCTGTTCACCAAGGGAATGCCGGAAGCCGCAAACCCATTCGCGGCATTGGTTGTGACCTATTTGAGCGCCGCGGCACTTTCGTTTTTGCTGCTGCTGATGGATGTGCGGGGCAAAAGCGATGTGCTCACATCCTTCGGCGCGGTCAACTGGGTGAGCATCGGATTGGGGATTGCGATCTTCTGGCTGGAGCTTGGGTACATTTTGGCGTTTCGAGCCGGATGGAACATCAGCACCTGCTCGCTGGTCGCGAACATCGCGCTGGCAGTGATCCTGTTGTTTATCGGGATGCTGTTCTTTCAGGAGAAACTCACCGGAAATCAGTTTATTGGAATTGCGCTGTGCCTTGTGGGGCTCTTTTTTGTCAACCGCCACTGACAAACGTGTGGTGTGGCTGGGCCGCGTATTGGCGTGGATACGAAAAAATGGACCGCTGCATGCGCAGCGGTCCATTTATTTAATTATGAGGTTCAACCGGCATTCAAATGCTTCCACGAGGTCAAGTGTTTTCGGGTCGACCGCGTTGATATACGCGGTGGCGGGATAGCCGCCGCTCTCCAGCGGCTTTTGCAGATCGATCTTTTCTATGTACTGGTTGGGCGCCAAAAACTGCGACTGGTAGAGAACATCACCGTTTTCGTCCGCGATTTCGAGCACCATGAGGTAATTGTTGAAGGCGGGATTCTGTACCAGGATGTTGCCTCCGGTACCATCTGAAGCAAACGACGGGTTTAAATTGATCCGGTAGCCGAACTGGTCTGGGCCGGGGGATTTCTCATTGCGCGGCGTGCCGGGCATCCGGCCGGTCTGAGCCGCCGGGTCAAGTCCTTCCACACGGAAGGCGGGTTTAACCGTGTCGTCTCCACCGAGATTTCCCATGGCAAGATAGGCGGCGACCGCGACCAGCACGACGCAGAGGAAGGAAAGGAGGATCACAACAACCGGATTGGTTCGGGATTTTTGGCGAAGGCTCATGAAAGGCACTCCTTTCGGGTCAGGTAATTTTGCGCAGGATTTTGGGACGGAACCACGCGCGATAGATGTGCAGAACCTGCGTCAGGAGAAAATCGTACATCACAAAGGTAAAGTTGACCATCCCCATTGCGATATAAGCGGTAAATTTGCCAAAATCGCCCCATCCTTCGAGCAGATCGGGCAAGCCGAGGATGTAAAGGGAGACATAATAGAACGCGACGACCATGCCGTTGACCAGTATGAGCTTGACAAGCCAGGCAAAGACCGCCGGCAGACGCTCAATGATCGGCTTGAGGATGGGGTAG
>NZ_JBMNUP010000037.1:0-14495 GCF_050946325.1 Agathobaculum sp.
GCAGCGTGTCGTTCACAGCGGTCATGGTGACTGCGCGGGCAGAAATGGGCCAGAAAGGCAGCAAAAACGCCGCGCACAGCAGCATGCCGAGCAGGCGCCGGATTTTCTGTTTCAGGCAAACGCGCCCCCTTTCAGCAAATCATACGAACATATTATAACAAACCGCAGCGGCTTTGTCACCCTTTATGCGTAAAAACGCCTTGCTTTATCTTGGCAAAGTGCTATAATAAAAAGCAATAAAACCATAAAGAAAGAGTGAATGCACCATGCTGCAGATCAGAACCCAGCTTACCACAAACAAAAAGCCCAAGCCGGACGAGGCGCACCTCGGCTTTGGTATCCATTATACCGATCACATGCTGATGATCGACCATGATGAGGAGCAGGGCTGGCACGATGCGCGCATTGTTCCGTATGCGCCGCTTGCGATTGACCCTGCGGCGATGGTGCTGCATTATGCGATGGAATCCTTTGAGGGCATGAAGGCTTACCGTACGCCCGATGGTGCGGTGCAGCTTTTCCGTCCGGAAAAGAACGCGCAGCGCATGATCAATACCAACCACCGTATGTGTCTGCCCAGCCTGCCGGTGGAGGATTTTGTGCAGGCGGTTAAGGCGATTGTTGAGGTGGAGAAGGACTGGGTGCCGCATAATGCAGGCACCAGCCTGTATATCCGCCCGTTTGTCATTGCAACGGAGCCGCATCTTGGCGTTCGTCCGTCCAAGACGCATCAGTTTATCATCGTCTGCTCGCCGGTTGGCGCATATTACTCAACGGGTATCAATCCGGTTAAGATTTTTGTGGAAGACGAGTATACCCGCGCCTGCCCGGGCGGCACCGGCTTTACCAAGTGCGGCGGCAACTATGCAGCTTCGCTGATTTCTCAGGTGAAGGCGCATGACCTGGGCTATGAGCAGACCCTGTGGCTGGACGGCGTTGAGCATAAGTATGTGGAGGAAGTCGGCTCGATGAACTGCTTCTTCAAAATTGACGGCACGGTCTATACCGCGCCCTGCGTTGGTACGGTATTGCCCGGCGTTACCCGTATGAGCTGCATTGAGCTTTTGAAACACTGGGGCATTCCGGTGTCCGAGGAGCGGCTGCCGATTGCGGATGTGATGAAGGCTTCCAGAGAGGGGAAACTGGAGGAAGTCTTTGGCACGGGCACTGCCGCAGTTATTTCCCCTGTTGGCGAGCTGCGCTATGAAGATCAGGTCGCTTATATCAACAATGGCGAAATTGGCCCCGTTACGCACAAGCTGTATGACACGCTGACCGGCGTGCAGTGGGGAACCCTGCCGGATGAACTCGGCTGGACGGTCAAGGTGGACTGATTTCGGGCCTTCGGGCGGATAAAATCATAACAAACAGAGAAACTGCCATGCAGCGAACTTTCGTCTGCATGGCAGTTTTTTGTATTTGGAAATATGGGAAACGTGATATCATCACGGAAGATACAGATTTACTCCGGTATACTGTAATTATTCAAAGGAAGCGTTTCAAATGGGAGGAATAGCATGAAAAAATTATGGCCTGTATTTGCAGCGCTGCTGCTGCTTTCCGCCTGTACTCCATCCGAGACGGCAGCATATCGCCAGGTGACGACCGAAGAAGCGGCCGCGCTGATGGAGGAGGAAAGCGGATATCTGGTTTTGGATGTGCGCACGGCAGCGGAATACGAGGAAAAACATATACCGGGCGCTGTCAATATCCCCAACGAAAGCATCGGCACAGAGGAGATTGACGCGCTGCCGGACAAGGAACAGCTGATACTGGTATATTGCCGCAGCGGAAACCGCAGCAAGCAGGCGTCAGAAAAACTGGCGGCGCTGGGATATACCAATATCGTGGAGTTTGGCGGCATCAATGACTGGGAAGGAGAGACGGTTTCCGGCAAAACGTGACAAGATCACGGAAAATATACAAATAGACCTGTATACTGATACCATCAAAGAAAAATAAGGAGGACAAAAGTATGTCTGCGATTCATATCAATAAGAACAATTTTGAGAGCGAGGTTTTGCTGTCTGATAAGCCGGTGCTGCTGGACTTCTGGGCACCATGGTGCGGGCCGTGCCGCATGGTTTCGCCCATTCTGGATGAGATTGCCGCAGAGAAGCCGGAAATCAAGGTTGGTAAAGTAAATGTGGATGAACAGCCGGAGCTGGCAAGCCAGTTCGGCGTGATGAGTATTCCAACGCTGGTTGTGATGAAAAACGGGAAGATTGTTAATCAGGCAATGGGCGCGCGGCCCAAAAGTGCAATTCTGAGTCTGCTGTAAGGAGGGATGGACAATGGGATTTTTTGACTTTTTCAGGCAGCCCGATATCAATCAGGGCGTGAAAGATTATCAGGCAGCGCCCAGTGCGGTTTTGCTCGATGTGCGTACGCCGCAGGAATACAGAGAAGGCCGGATTCCCGGCAGCCGCAACATTCCGCTGCAAACCATTGACAGGGTTCCTTCGGTGGTGCAGAATAAAGATATCCCATTGTTCGTCTATTGTTATTCAGGTGCAAGAAGCCGCCAGGCGGTTGGCATGCTGCAGCGTATGGGATATACCAATGTAACCAACATCGGCGGCATTGCCGCATATTCCGGAAAGGTGGAGCAGTGATATGAAAATCGTAATCGTAGGCGGCGTAGCCGGCGGCGCGACAGCCGCGGCAAGAATTCGCAGACTGGATGAAAACGCAGAAATCACCGTGTTTGAGCGTTCCGGCTATATTTCTTATGCAAACTGTGGGCTGCCGTATTATATTGGCGGTGCCATTGCAGACCCTGAAGCCTTGACGCTGCAAACGCCGGAGAGCTTTTTCTCCCGTTTTCAGGTTCGTATGAAAGTGCATCATGAAGTGACTGCCATTCATCCGGAGAAAAAAACGGTTTCGGTCACCAACCTGGAAACAGGGGAGCAGTTTGAGCAGGCGTATGATAAGCTGATTCTTTCGCCTGGCGCAAAGCCCACCCAGCCGAGACTGCCGGGTGTGGGTCTGAACAAGCTGTTTACGCTGCGCACGGTTGAAGATACGTTTCATATCAAGGAATATATTCGCGCCAATCAGCCGAAATCCGCGGTGCTGGCAGGCGGCGGCTTTATCGGACTGGAGCTTGCTGAAAATTTGCGGGAGCTGGGCATGGAAGTGACGATTGTACAGCGTCCCAGGCAGCTTATGAATCCATACGATGCAGATATGGCCTCCTTCATCCATAATGAGATGCGCAGACACGGCGTCAAATTGGCGCTGGGGCACACGGTAGAAGGATTTGAGGAGAAAAACGGCGGCGTAGATGTGCTGCTTAAGGACGAAAAACCGCTGCATGCCGATATGGTAATTTTGGCGATCGGTGTGACGCCGGATACCGAACTTGCCCGTGCAGCAGGCTTGGAACTGGGTGTCAAGGGCAGCATTGTTGTCAATGCGCGTATGGAGACTTCGGTTCCGGATATCTACGCGGCGGGAGACGCTGTGCAGGTCAAGCATTATGTCACTGGACAGGACGCCGTGATTGCGCTGGCAGGACCTGCGAACAAGCAGGGCCGCATTATTGCCGATAATATTTGCGGAGGAGACAGCCGCTACCTTGGCTCGCAGGGCAGCTCGGTAATTAAGGTGTTTGATTTGACGGCGGCCTCCACCGGCGTCAATGAAACCAATGCGAAAAAAGCGGGGCTGGACGTGGACGCGGTATTTTTGTCCCCGATGAGCCGTGCGGGGTACTATCCGGGCGGAAAACTGATGACCATGAAGGTTGTGTTTGAAAAGCAGACCTATCGTCTGCTGGGGGCACAAATTGTGGGATATGAAGGCGTGGATAAGCGGATTGACGTGCTGGCCACGGCTATTCACGCAGGGATGAAAGCGCCGCAGCTCAAAGATCTTGATTTGGCGTATGCGCCGCCGTACTCCTCGGCAAAGGACCCTGTTAACATGGCAGGCTTTATGATTGAGAATATTGCCCGGGGGAAAATGAAGCAGTGGAGAATGGAAGACATGGCGGTTTTGCCGCGTGACGGCAGCGCAGTACTGCTGGATGTCAGAACGGCAGAAGAATATGCAGCGGGCCATATTGCAGGTTTCCGTAATATTCCGGTTGACGAGCTGCGGGAGCATCTGCATGAAATAGAGCAGGGAAAGCCGGTATATGTGATTTGCCAGAGCGGTTTGCGCAGCTATATTGCATGCCGCATTCTGGAGGGACACGGCATGCAGGCATATAATTTCTCGGGCGGTTATCGGCTGTATGACGCAGTTGTGAACGACCGGCGTCTCATCGAAGCGGCTACGGCCTGCGGTATGGATCAATAAAAAACAAAGGCGCCGCTTTTTTCGGATGGAAAAGGGCGGCGCCTGTTTATGTGATGATATCACGGAATGTTGGATGCAGATCTGGTATGATAAGGCCATACTGAACAGGGAGGATGCTTGGTGGATGATGACGACGCAAAGAAAACGGCGCAAAGCTGTTGTGGACCAGAAAAACTGTGTGGCCTGCGGGTGCTGCATGAAAATCTGCCCGATGCAGGCAATTGAAATTGCGCATGGCGTGATGGCGCAGGTGGATACGGAAAAATGTGTGGGATGCGGCAAGTGTGCGAAAGAATGTCCGGCATCGGTCATTACAATTGCGGAGGTGCAGGTATGACAAAGAAATGGTATGACTATCTCTGGATTGTGTCACTGACCTATCTGGTGCTGGGTTTTTTCAATATTTTGTTTGCATGGCTGGGCCTGCTCTGCTTTTTCATTCCGCTGATTATATCGGTTACGCAGGGCACCAAAGGTTATTGCAACCGCTATTGCGGACGCGGCCAGCTATTCGGTGTGCTGGGCGGACGGTTTGGCCTTTCCCGCAATAAAGATATTCCAAACTGGATGAAGAGCAAGGCGTTTCGGTACGGATTTCTGGTGTTTTTCTTTGCCATGTTCTTTCTGATGCTCTGGAATACTTATCTGGTGTTTGCGGGCGCGCAGGATTTAAAACAGGCGGTCACGCTGCTTTGGACCTTTAAGCTGCCGTGGCACTGGGCATATCATGGCACGTTGTTTCACGCAGGCGTTGCACAGTTTGCGTTTGGTTTTTACAGTGTGATGCTGACCTCTACGGTGCTGGGTCTGATTACCATGGTGCTGTTTAAGCCGCGGAGCTGGTGCGTATATTGCCCCATGGGGACGATGACGCAGCTGATCTGCAAGGCAAAAAACGGAAAATAAATAAATGAAAAGACCGCCGCTTCGCTGTTCCGCCGAGGGAACAGGAGAAGCGGCGGTTTCTGCTGTTTCAAATGTTTATGCGTCCTGAAGCGCTGCCAGTCTGTCTGCATCCAATATGCGCACGGAGCCGCGGGACAGTTTGACCATGCCCTCGTTTTGAAAATAGCGGAGCATGCGCGTAATCACCTCACGGTGCGAGCCAAGATGATTTGCGATGGTTTCGTGTGTCAGTTTCAATTCGCTGCTTTGCTCGATTGCGGACTCTTCCAGCAGAAATGCGGCAACGCGCTTGTCCAGACTTTTCCACATGATCTGCTCGATGAGCCACATGACTTCGGAGAAACGGGTAGCCATCAATTCGTTGGTGTAATTGGCAACAGGGGCTGATTTTTCCATAATGCTCTTATATAGTTCGGCGGGAATAACCCACAGGTCCGTATCTTTTTCAGCCTCAATGGTAACTTCAAATTGAATGGAGCGCATCATGCAGGAGGCGGAAAAGAGACACATGTCCCTTTCAAACAGGCGGTAAATCGTGATTTCCCGTCCTTCTTCGGAAAGAATATAGGCGCGAAGCTGCCCTGATTGAATCAGAATCAGCCCTGTGCAGTCCATGCTGCCGTTGTGCAGGACAGTTCCCTTGGAAACCGTTCGGGTAATCAGGCTGCCGAGCATTTGGTTCTGCTGCGCCGCAGTCAACTGATTCCAAATGGGAAAATAGTCTTGAAAACTCATAATGCCCCTCCTTGCTTCTGTATTCAGTATAAAGGGCGTTTCAGAATATGTCAAACGGAAAAGCTGTCTGCACAATTGAAAAGCGGCGCAGCCTGAAGCTGCGCCGTGCCGGATAAAGATTAAATCAGCGTGTCAAAAATGCCAATCATGAGCGGCATGGTAAAGATGGACAGAAGGGTAGTCAGCACATAGAGCGCGCTGGAGCGGGCTGCATCCCTGTCATAAAGCTGCGCAAGCGAAGTAACAGTTGCACAGGCAGGCGCGGTGCAGGCAAGAAAAACGGTCATGGCAATGTTTCGGCCGTCAGGCAGCAGGCCGGAAACGCCGGAAAGACGTAAAAGCAGCAGGCACAGCAGCGGATAGACCAGCAGACGCAGTGATATGGCAACATAATGCCGCGGGGTGGCAAAGAGCTGTTTGAGCGGGGTATCTGCGATGACCATACCGGCAAGCAGCATGCCGAGCGGGCCAAAAATAGAGCTGGCAGTTTCCAGCGTATCGGTGATTATGCCCGGCAGAGGGATGCGCAGCAGGAACAGCGCGCAGCCGATGATGATGGCGATGATGTTGGCATTCAGAAAGAGCTTGCGCCAGTCCGTGCCGTGGGTGCCGCACAGCATGCTGCGGCAATGCGTCCAGATGAGGATTTGCTGCACAACGATAAAGGCGCAGGAATAGAGGACGTATTCTGCTCCGAGCAGCGCCTGCACCAGCGGGATGACCAGAATGCCGGCGTTGGTATAAATGATATTGACGCGCTCCACGGCATCCAGCCGTAGCAGCTTTCCGAGCAGGCGGGTGAGCAGCAGGAACAGAATATGCGCCGCAAATGCGAGCGCAAAGGCGAAAATTAAACCGTTTAGTACATCGGGTGTATATTCCACCTGAAACGCATTGATGATGACGCAGGGCGTGATGGCGTATACCATAATGACGGACAGGCTGCGGCTGTCTTCCGGACGGAGCAGCTTGAGCTTGACCAGAACATACCCCATAAGAAGCAGAAGAAAGAGCTGCGCGATCTCCCGCATAAGAATCAGGCTGATTTCCAAAAAAGCCCTCCTTTGTTGTTATGACAGAACAGGAGCCGCCGAATGGCGGCTCCCTGTGTTTTTGGGGGATAATGCGGAATCAGAACAGACCGGAAATGCGGCCGGCATTGTCCACGTCAATTTTTTCAGCGGCAGGCACCTTGGGCAGACCGGGCATGGTCATAATCGCGCCGGTTTCCACAACCACAAAGCCCGCGCCTGCGGCCAGACGCACAGAACGCACATTGACCACAAACTCGGTCGGACGGCCGAGCAGCGCCGCATCGTCAGACAGGGAATACTGGGTCTTGGCAATGCACACCGGCAGATGGCCATAGCCCATTTCGGTGATGTTGGCAAGTTCCTTGTGCGCCGCTGGGGCGATGGTCACGCCAAGCGCACCGTAGATCTCCTTGGCGATTTTGCGGATCTTATCCTCGAGCGGAAGCTCGTCCTCATACAGCATATGGAAGTCTGCCTTGCCTTCATCCAGAACCGCCAGCACTTCGTTTGCCAGCGCTTCGCCGCCTTCGCCGCCCTTGGCGAACACTTCAGACAGGGCTACCCGCACGCCGCGTGCAGCGCAGTGCGCACGGATGAAGTCCATTTCCTCCGCCGTGTCAGACGGGAACGCATTGATCGCCACCACAACCGGCACGCCGAACTTTTTCATGTTATCCAGATGCGCGTCCAGGTTGCAGATGCCGCGCTCCAGTGCGGTGAGGTTGGGGGTGTTCAGCTCGGCCTTGGGAACGCCGCCGTTGTATTTGAGCGCGCGCACTGTTGCCACGATGACCACGCAGTCGGGGGCAAGGCCGGCCTTGCGGCACTTGATGTCCATGAATTTCTCCGCGCCCAGGTCAGCGCCGAAGCCGGCTTCGGTAATGGCGATGTCGGCCAGCTTGAGGGCCAGCTTGGTGGCCTGCACCGAGTTGCAGCCGTGTGCGATATTGGCAAACGGGCCGCCGTGCATCAGGCAGGGGGTGCCCTCGAGCGTCTGCACCAGATTGGGCTTAATGGCGTCGCGCATCAGCGCGGTCATGGCGCCCTCGGCGTGCAGGTCGCGCGCGTAGATCGGCTCGCCTGCGTAGGAATAGGCAACCAGAATATCACCGAATCGCTTTTTCAGGTCTTCCAGATCGGCTGCCAGACACAGAATCGCCATGATTTCGCTGGCAACCGTGATCATGAAATGATCTTCGCGCGGTACGCCGTTCATTTTGCCGCCCAGACCGATGGTGATGTTGCGCAGGGCGCGGTCGTTCATATCCATCACGCGGGTGAAGATAACGCGGCGGGGATCGATACCCAGCGCGTTGCCCTGCTGCATGTGGTTATCCAGCATAGCGCACAGCAGGTTGTTGGCCGCAGTGATAGCGTGCATATCGCCGGTAAAGTGCAGGTTGATGTCCTCCATCGGCACAACCTGTGCATAGCCGCCGCCGGCAGCGCCGCCCTTGATGCCGAATACCGGACCGAGCGAAGGTTCGCGCAGTGCGATCATCGCCTTTTTGCCGAGCTTGGCCATGGCCTGCCCAAGGCCGACGGTCGTGGTGGTTTTGCCCTCGCCGGCGGGGGTGGGGTTGATGGCGGTGACCAGCACCAGCTTGCCGTTCGGCCGGTTCTGCACTTTGTTCCATACCGCAGTAGAAAGCTTTGCCTTATATTTGCCGTAAAGCTCCAGGTCGTCGGCGTCCAGACCGGCAGCCGCGGCAACCTCAGTAATGGGCCGCATCTGGCAGCCCTGTGCAATTTCAATATCAGACAGCATTCTTTTCGTCCTCCCATACCGTATCAGAGAATTATCAGTAATTTCATTATAACAATGTTCTGCACAGTTTTCCACTGGCAAAAACGAAAAATTTGCCGAAATTGTGTCTCGCAAACGCCGACATATTGTGGTATGATATAAAGCAGACGTTTATTCATACGGAAAAGGAGGAGCCTGACTTTTGAAAGGCATTGTGCAATATATTAAAAATACCGATCTTTACCTGGTAACGCTTGCGCTGCTCTGTTCGGCTTACGGCATGGTGTTGGTGTACTCGGCGACCCTCAATCCGGTTTCCTGGCAGGATGGCAGCACGCGCAACCTGGTCATACAGGCCGCGGCGGTTGTGATCGGCCTTGGCGCCTTTGTTGTGATGAGCCTGATTGACCTGGAGACGATGAGCGGCTGGTGGAAAATTTTTGTGCTGGTTAATATCGGTCTGCAATGCCTGCTGTTCACGCCCCTTGGCGTGGAGGCCGGCGGCCAGCGCGCATGGCTCAATCTGGGTATAACCAATATGCAGCCGGGCGAATTGGGCAAGCTGCTGTTCATCTTTACCTTTGCGGCTCATATATCGGAAATTCGCGACCACATCAAAGAGTGGCAGGGCATTTTGGTGCTTGGCCTGCATACGCTGCTGATGATGGGGGTCATTGTTCTGACTTCGGGCGATACGGGCATGGCGATTCAGTATTTGATGATTGCTGTGATTATGCTGTTTGCAGCGGGACTGCCGCTGCGGTGGCTGGCCGCGGGCGGTATACTGGGTGCGGCCAGCGTCCCTGTTTTGTGGAATTTTGTTTTACAGTATTACCAGAAGGTGCGTATTCTGGTGCTGTTCGACCCATCGATTGATGTGGATGTATCACGGCAGACAACTTACGGTAAAATTGCCATTGGCGGCGGCCAGATGAGCGGGCAGGGCCTGACCAACGGCGCCATGACGCAGCAGCAGCTTGTGCCGGAGAACCACACGGACTATATTTTCTCCGTCGCGGGTGAGGAACTGGGGTTTATCGGCTGTATGGTCATTATTCTTTTACTGGTTTTGCTGATTGCGAGGCTGTTTTATGTCAGCTTCCGTGCGTCCACCATGTTTTCCGCCATGCTGGCAGTTGGCATTGCAGGCATGTTTTTGTTTCAAACGTTTATGAACATTTTCATGTGCGTGGGTCTGCTGCCGATTATGGGACTGACGCTGCCGCTGTTTTCATATGGCGGCACCTCTGTCATCACAATGTATGCTGCGCTTGGTATTGCGGCCGGTGTGCGTATGCGGGAAAAACCGAGCTGGCTGCAATAATTTCTGAAAACAATAGCAGAAAAGCCACCCTTCGAGGGTGGCTTTTTGCCTGTCCGATACATCTGCGGCGATGCTACCAGTCCATATCCCATTCGGTTTTGGCGGATGGGTCGGTGGAATTGCGGATAATGAGTTCGCCCTCCAGCGAAATCATCATGCGGGCAGAATCGTCGTTATTGATTCTGCGCAGGAATAAATCGAACGCCCATGCGCCCATTTCCGATTTGGGAACGCGAATGCTGGTAAGCGAAGGCGTAATTAAAGTGGCGGGCGTATTGTCATTGAAACCGACTACCGCAATATCTTCCGGAATACGAATCTGATGCTGCTTCAGATAGTTGATTGCGCCGATTGCCATCTGGTCGTTCCCAGCGACGACTGCATCAATGCGGTGTCCGGTGCGGACCAGCCGTTCCATTGCATCGTATCCGCTTTGGCAGGTATAGCAGCCTTCGGTAATCAGATTTTCGTCGACAGGGATATTGTTAAGCATGAGAGAAGTTAAAAATCCGCGCCGGCGATTTTTACCCATCATATACTGGGTGGGTGCTGCAATATGGGCAATATGCCGCCGTCCCTGCTGGATGAGATAATTGGTTGCTTTCATGATACCGTCAAAGTCATTTACCACAACTGCATCCAGCTTGGGGCTGATGGCTGCCTCCAGGCAGATGATATGCATGGGATTGGGAGAAAAATTGATGGAGTGAAGAAATTCCAGATACTCTTCCGTTTCCGGCAAATCAATATCAGCGCAGGAAGAAAGCATTACGCCGTCATAATTTCTCATACGGAGCAGGTTGATGCAGCGGCGCTCCTGCGCAATATCGCCTTTGGTTGCAAAGATGCTGACGGTGTAATCTGCCTTTCCTGCCGCCAATTGGATGCTTTTGATGAGGTTTGGAAAAAAGATGCTGGTTACGGTTGGAAGAACAACTGCAACCTGTTGGGACTTGCCGGTTTTAAGCTGCCGACCAGCCAGGTTTGTTTCATATTGCAGCGCTTTTACGGCTTCCAGTACCCGTTTTGTCAGAGCGGGGCTGACGGGACGTGTGCCGTTGAGTACATTGGAGACCGTAGCGATGGATACCCCTGCATATTGTGCAACATCCTTGATACCGGTCGGTTTTGCAGCAGCTCTCATACAAAATCTCCTTTGGCGTTATAAAAGCGATTGACGCGCAGTGCAGTCTGCTTCTTTCATTATAGCGTAGTCTTTCTGCCTATTCAATAAATCAGAATAAAATTTTGGTGTTTCCACACACTTATTCTGTCCGTTTGCGGGAATCCAGAAAAACAGCAATTACAATGACGGCGCCCTTTACAACGTTTTGCAGGTTGGAATCAATGCGAAGCATTGTCATGCCGTTTACAAGAATGCCAAGAATCAGCGCGCCGAACACTGTGTTGATTACTTTGCCACTGCCTCCGGAAAAACTGGCACCGCCTAAAATGACGCAAGTGATAGCATCCATTTCATACGCAACGCCAACTGAAGGGTTGCCTGAACGCATGCGGGAAGTAAGTACCACGGCAGCAATGCCGGTGCAGGCCCCTGCGGTGACATATGCCATGAATTTGCAAAAAGCAACATTGATGCCAGATACTCTGGCTGCAGTAGCATTGCCGCCTATGGCGTAAATTGAGGTGCCATACTTGGTTCGTTCTAGTAAAATATAAATCAGCACAGCCATTAAAAAGAATATCCATGCGGCGATCGGAACGCCAAGGAAAGAATCTTTTCCGATGCGCTCAAAGGAACTGTAAAAGCCGTTGATGTTTTTGCTGTCGGTGATGAGCAGTGCTGCGCCTCGCGCAATAGACATCATGCCCAGCGTAGCAATAAAAGGCGGAACATTGCCATATGCAATAAAAAAACCATTGATGACGCCGGTTAGTGCACCGATTGCTGTCGCAATAACAAAAACAACGGGAATAGGAAGTTCTGCTTTGACGGACAGGGCGGCGAATACGCTGCAGAGCGCGACAACCGATCCGCCAGACAAATCTGTGCCGCCGCTGACAATAGGGAACATGATGCCCAGTGCAATGATACCTATTACGGACTGTTGCCGAACGATATTGACTAGATTTGTTGTCTTGAGAAATGCGTCCCCCCGTAAAAGACTCATTGCAAGAATAAGCGCAAGAAGAATAAAAAAAGCGCTATGCTCTTTAACAATTGACTGTAAGCGGCGGGATGCGGCCGACTGACTTTTCATGATAATGCCTCCCCTGTTTCGTCTGATATACCGGTTGCATAACGCATAATTTTTTCTTGAGAAAAATCTTTGCGCTCAATGATCCCTATTTCTTTTCCCTCACTCATTACCAGAATTCGATCGCTCATACCCATGACTTCGGGAAGCTCGGAGGAAACGATAATGACACATTTTCCTTGCTGTGCCAACTGTGTTAATAGTTTATGAATTTCGGACTTGCTACCTACGTCGATGCCTCGCGTAGGTTCGTCGAAAATCAGAATATCAGGGTCGGTAAGCAGCCATCGTCCCAAAAGAACTTTTTGTTGATTACCGCCAGATAAGCTGGAAATAGGAACGTTGATTCCAGGTGTTTTGATGGAGAGAAGTGACTTCATTCTCTCGGCCGATTGGTCCATCATTTTGCGGCGGATAAATGGCCCATTAGAGTGCTTTGACAGTGAGGCAGCCACTGTGTTGAGCCGCACACTTAGCGGTAAAAAGCAACCGCTTTGTTTTCGATCTTCTGTCAGCAGACAAAGACCGTGTTGGATTGCGTCGCGAGGGGACCGAATTTCGACTTCGGCACCGTTAATAAAAATTTTTCCGGAAGATTTTTTTCGCACGCCGAACAGCGTTTCTACCACTTCGGTTCGTCCGGCTCCCATCAGACCGGCAAATCCAAAAATTTCTCCTTTGTGCACATCAAAACTAACATTTTTAAATATCCCATCACAGCTTAGACCATCAACCTTCAGATAAACATCTCCGATTTGCACTTCTTCTTTTGGGAAAATATTAGTAATCGTGCGGCCAACCATCATTTGGATCAGCTCATTGGTGGTCATATCTTTTGCTGTTTTTGTGCCTATATATTGCCCGTCTCGGAATACGGAGATATCGTCTGAAATCTCAAAAACTTCGTCCATTTTATGGGTGATGTAAATGATGCTCACCTGTTCGGATTTGAGCTTGCGGATAATTTGAAGAAGATGTGCAACTTCTGTTTCTGTAATAGCGGAAGTGGGCTCATCCATAATAATTAATTTAGCATTATAAGAAATTGCTTTGGCAATTTCGCAAAGTTGCTGCTTAGCGACGCTAAGCGTTTTCATTTTTGCATCGGGGTTAATATCGATTCCGAGCCGTTGGAAAAGTTGACTTGCCTGCGTACGCATTGCATTTTCGTTTTTGATCCAAGTTCCTTTATAACAGATTTCCTTGCCAAGAAAAATATTTTCATAGACGGTAAGTTCCTGAACAGTGCTCAACTCCTGATGAATCATCGCAAGACCATCGTTTAATGCATCGCGAGGTCCTTTGTAGGACACTTCACGACCATCGAATGTGATTTTGCCACTGTCACGACTGTATACGCCAAGCAGTATTTTCATCATAGTGGACTTCCCAGCGCCGTTTTCACCCATCAGCGAGTGAACGGTGCCACGACGTACTTTGAACCCTACGTTTTGCAGAGCGGCCACACCTGGAAACGATTTGCAAATACCCTCTACCTCTAAAATATAGTCCTGATCCAAATGGCCTCCTCCTTTCTGTATGGGTTCTGCGTACAGCCGAGAGATCATGCAGAAAAAACGGCTGTACGCAGAACGAAAACAATTTCAATACACGGTTTTGCGCGAAAGCAGGCTGAAAAAATCGAAAGTCATATAAAATTTGTCTATGATAAGACCCGCATGCTTCTCTGCGTAATCAGCTCCACAACGCGATGTACTCGTCTACGTTGTCAGAATTGACCAACAGGTCCTTCAGACTGACGTCTTCCGGCTGCTCGCCCTTGGCCAATGCCAGTGCGGCATCCAGAGATTCATAAGCGAGCCCCTTGGCATCCGCGTAGAAGGTCAGCGTCATTTCGCCGCGCTGAACATATTCGCAACCCATGAGCAACCCATCAATTCCGGCTACAACGGTATCTGTGATGCCGGCGTCCTGCAGTGCCAGAATGGCTCCAATGGCCATCTCATCACAAGCGGCACAAATTGCATCGAACTCAACACCCGAGGTGATCCAGGTTTCTACGATAGAGATTGCATCTTCGCGCAGCCAGTCGCCATCTTCGCGGGCGACCAGTTCGCAGTTGGGGTTGTTTTCCAGGACAGACATCGAGCCCTCTTCGCGCTCCGAAGCGACCAGAGTACCTTCGGTACCAGCCAGATAAGCGATTTTACCAGAACCGCCAAGTGCATCTACAACAGCTTGCATCTGTGCTTCGCCGGTTT
>NZ_JBMNUP010000038.1:0-13937 GCF_050946325.1 Agathobaculum sp.
GGATACAGCACGATTTTCGCCAGCGGCCAGCGTCGGCCCAAAATACGAATCATATCATGTACGGCCGCGCCGGTCGGTGAGGTGACAAGCGCAATCTGCTGCGGAAATGGCGGAATCCCTTTTTTATGCGCTGCATCAAAGAGCCCCTCCGACATCAGCTTGTTTTTCAGCTGCTCAAACGCAAGATTGAGCGCTCCGGCACCGTCCGGTATCACCTCGGCAATATAAAGCTGCACCGCGCCAGTGCGCGGAAACGAACTGACCCGCGCCCGCACAATCACTTTCATGCCGTTTTCCAGCCGAAACTTCATCCGCATAGCATCCGAACGAAACATCACCGCATTGATTGCCGCGCCTTCATCTTTCAGCGTCATATAGTGGTGGCCGGAAGAGTGCGCCTTGTAGTTGGATATTTCCCCCTGCACCAGCAGATTACGATACCCCGGCACAGCATCCAGCAAATCTTTGATTTCGTTATTCAGTTGCGTAACAGAATATATGGTACTCACGTTCTGTTCCTCTCATACAGTCGCGCCGCCAAAACCGCCGTTCCTACCGCATTATCGCCCGAAAGAACCGGCTCTGCGAACGACACATCCGCAAAGCGTTCTCGCATCCGCATACGAATGACGCTGCTTGCCATCACGCCGCCTGCACACAATACGGGGTACGGATACTGCGCCAGCGCCTGCTCCGTTGCTTTCAGCACTGCATTTGCTACGGTTTCCAGTGTAAAACGCGCAACCTGCCTGGCCGATGCAGTTTTGCATTTATTTTCTACCTGATTCTGCATGCCGGAGAGCGAAAAGCGGCATGCTGTCACCCTGGGACGGTATCCTTTTTCCGGTGCAGCAGACAGCGCCAGCGCATCCAGTGCCGCCCCTGCCGGAAACGGCAGACCGAGCAGCGCTCCCGCGCGATCAATGAGCTGCCCCGCTGCCAGGTCGGTCGTTCCGCCGATACAGGTGCAGTCAGGCAATCCGTCCGCTCCCGGATGCACAAGCAGCAGTTCGCTTGTGCCGCCGGATAAATGCCATGCCAGAAACGGCCCGTCCAGCAGCGATAAGCGGCCAGCTGAAAGCGCTGCTGCCGCAATATGTCCCTGCTGATGTGATACCGTGAAAAGCGGCACAGACAGCAAATGCGCCGCGCTTCGCGCGGCGCTCTCTCCTGCCAAAAAGCAGGGCATATAGGAACCCTCAACCGCACGCGGCCGCGTGCTGACGCCAATGGCAGACACTTCTCCCTGCGGCAAAGCCTCAATTTTTTCATGCAGCCGAACGGTATGCTGGAACAGGGCGTCTGACTGGCGCAGACCAATTGCCCCTGCCGGCACAGTCAGCAAACCGCCTTCACTCTGCCAAAAACCGCTTTCCGGCTCATAAACTGCTGCCGAAGTGCGGTAATTAGAAGTATCTATCCCCAGAAAACGCTCAGCCATCCGTCTTCTCCGTCTTTTCGGACGGCTGTTTGGAAAACTCTGTGCGCGCAATGGAGCCGAGAATGCCGTTAATAAAAGAGGCAGCCTCCACCGTATCATATGTTTTTGCCAATTCAACCGCTTCGTTAATCGCCGCGCCAACCGGAACGTCATCTACATGCCGCATCTCATAAATGGCAAGCCGCAACACCGCCACCGTCATCCGTGACAAACGGCTGAGTTTCCAGCCTTTTGCATAGGACTCTATCGTTTGGTCAAGCATGTCCTTTTCCGCTGCTACGCCTTTTACAGCCGAACGGATATAGGCCGTTTGCTCCGCGTCCAATTTCCCCGCATACAGCGCAATATCGCCGCTGATCGAGGCCATAATATTCTCATCCAGGCGGTCATTCAGGCTTTCATCTTCAAACTGATGGAAACCCATTTCAAATACCAGGTGCAGGGCGATTTCCCTTGCTTTCGTTCTGCTCATCACATTCACAGCGGCAGGCCCTCCTCAAACAACTTCTGAATACGCCTTATTTTATCCTATTTTCGCCAAAAACGCAAGCGAATAGACAAAGAAAAACGGTCCGGCAAAAGCCAAACCGTTTTTTTGCATATTTATTCTTCTGCCGTATCCGTTTCAGAAGGAGCAGCGGGTGCAAACGTTACGCCGCCAACATGAATATTCACCTCAATCACCTTGAGTCCAGTCATGGATTCCACCGAGGCTTTCACGCTTTGCTGAACCTGCTTTGCCACTTCGCAGATATTATGCCCAAACTCTGCCAAAAAACCAATTTCAATCTTAACCGTGTCCTCGTCGCCCAGTTCAATCCGCACGCCCTTGGACAGGTTTTTTTTGCTCAGGAAATTCACAATATCGTTGGTCAGGCTGGAATACAAACCGCTCACGCCGTCCGTTTCCGACGCAGAAAGCGCGGCAATGGAAGCGACAACATCCTCAGAAATCCGGATAGAACCCTGGTCGCCGATCGTCGACCAATATTCTTTATGATCTGCCATAGTGCTCACACTCCTTATAAACGGATTATAGCACAGTTTTAACAAAAAGCAACTACAAAATACATGTTCACAGGGCTTCCGTAATTTTAATCTGCCCTGCTGTTCTGCCTGTTTCCGACACAACAATGTCTTTTATAACCGTTACATCCGCAGCCGATAGACCGCCTTCCGCCATTGCAACGACCACATTCACACTGTCGCTTCCAATCATCACCACTGCATCCTGATAGCCTTTGGCGCGAATCATGCTTTCTGCATTGGCCTCAGCCACCGAATCTTCTGCCAACGCAGAAATCTGTGCGGCTGCCTCATCTCTGGCTTCCTGCCCCGCCTGTTCGTTTTCCGAAATCTCTTTGAGTGTGCTGACCGCCTCGTCCCGCGCCTGCTCCCGCGTCAGGCGTGAAGACGCAAAATAATCGTCTTCTTTGGGGTCTGCACTCACCTGCTCCTGCTTTGTTTCAAGCTGTTCTGCCGCCAGCAGTTCATCCGGCGTTCCAACATAACTCCAATTCAGATAAACCGCAGTACACAGCAGCAGCGCAATCACGCCGTACACTGCCCCGCGCCTTTTCATTTTTTTCATTCGTGCTCGCCCTCCTGTAATTGTTAGTATGGTTTATGTATCTTTTTCCATTTTCAGAACTGTAATTTTATCAGCGCCAATACCGCACACGGTTCCAACAGCCTGCGTGACCGCCAACCGCACCGCAGCATCATCCGCGCCGTCGCAGAGTACAATGGCGCCGCGAAAGCGCGGCAGCAGGCTTTTCACCGTTACCGGCGTTTCCCCATAGCTTCCGTCGGACAGCACCGTTAAATTCTGCTCATAGCTGCTTCCCGTGCCATTATTCTGCGATTGTCTGACATTAACCGCATATACCTCCTCCGCGGTTTCCTCCAGCGACAGCATCAGTTCCACTCTTCCCACCCCTTCCACTGCCGCAAGGCGCTCGTTCAGCTCCCGTTCAAAAGCAGCCAGGTCAAATCCCCTGTCCATATCCGTGCTTGCGTTCTCCGCCCCATCTGTCTTGTTGCCGCCAAACCAGCCACCGGAAGCCAATAAAAGCATACCCGCCAGCAGCACCGCTACCACTGCGCGGTATTTGCGCAGCATGGGCATCAGCTTTTCTGCTATCGATCCAGTTCGGCAAAATACCGTTTTGTTCATCGGCAAATCAACTCCTGCCTGTCCGCATCCACCCCGCATTCCTCAGTGAGCATCGTGCTCAGTTCATGCTCTCTGGCGGCATCCTGCGCATCGTAATACACGGTAATATCCTCAATCTGAAGAATCCCCTCTGCATCCACCCCCATTGAAACATACACCGTGCAGTCTATGCCAATTTCTCCAGCACGCCGTTCTAAAGATCGCGCGATGCTCGCGCCCACTGCGCTCATCGCTGTCTGCATATTTTGGGCCTCCAGTTCTTCTTTTGAAACCGTTTCCCTGCCTGACAAAGCTTGCTCCTGCCAGGGGAGACGTGTCTGTGCGAGCGGCCGAAGCAACGCAAGCAGCATTAACAAGCCAACCCCTACCCTGACGGTTTCCCGCAGAGCGCCGCTGCCCGCCATCCGCAGCGCTACCGCCGAAGCAATGCCCGCAACCGTTACGCGCACCAAAATCATGTGCAGCAAATCTGTCATATCGGCTTCACCATCGCTATCACATAAACCAGCTCCAGATATAAAATAATGCAGCATGTGCTGAGCATGCCGAGCAGCAGTCCAAAGCCCGCTCCCACGCGCTCCAAAAAGCGCTGCAATCCGTTTGAACACAGGGGAGACAGAACCGCCGCCCCCACTTTATAGCACAGATAACTTGCCCCCGCCTGTAAAAACGGCACGAAGCAAATGGCTGTCACACACACCATGCCAAATACGCCAATCGAGCTTTTGAGCAGCATAGCACCCGAAAGCATGGTCTCTGTGGCATCAGATATCACACCCCCCACCACAGGAACCGCACCGGATACTGCAAACTTTGCAGTTTTCAGCGTCATTCTGTCTACCGTTCCCGCCACCCCGCCCGCAACAGCCAGATAGGCGGTAAATAGCGTTAAAGACAGTTTCAGCGCGCCAGCCGTCAGACTCCTGATGCAATCGGCAGCCCCGCGCAGCATTTCACCGCCCGTCGCGGCATCTACCGTTACAATCGCCAGATAAGCGCAGGCAGCAGGAGCCAGCAGCTTGCTTACCAGCCGAATGACCATATCAAATACCACCATTGAAACCATTTGCAGCGTGGTTGCCGTGGCAACGCTTCCTCCTGTCGCCAAAACGGTAGCCAATACCGGCTGCAATGTGGCAGAAAACAGCCCAATCTGTTCCAATGTATTCCGGCATAGCGCCAATATACCTGCAAAATCTCCAAACAGTACGGCCGCACAGCCCAGCGTTCCCGCCATTTCAATCATCGCATCTGCTTCTCCGCCCCCGGCGGCAGAAAAACCGCGCGCTGCCGCCGTCAGCAGGATTACAGCTGCAATGCGCGTCAGGCTGACAAACGCGCTGCGCAAAGCGCCTTTTCCATCCGCCGACATATTATCGAGCAGCCGGTCAAATGAGTCTGTCACATCCTCCGCCGTTTCTGGAAAAATCCCATTCAAATAGGCTTGTCGTTCAGATGGGACTGCATTCCGCAAGGCATTACCGCTGTCAGAAGCGATTTCGTCCTGAGCAGATGCTGCCACAAAACACAAAACCGCTATCAGTACGGACAGCACCAATTTTTTCATGGTTCCGTTTCCTTTCAAAACGTCCAGTCTGCAGCCAGAGCAACCACCTGCTCCAGCAGCGGCAGGCACAGAGACAGGGCCAGAACCGTCCCGGCAATCTCCAGCTTAGCCGCAAGCGCCGACTGCCCTGCATCGCGGCAGAGCGCGCTCATAATCCGCACCAGCATCGCCACGCCCACAGCTTTTGCGACCGGCAGATACAGGCTGCCGGTGATGCCTCCCCGCTCCAAAAGTGCGCCAAGCCGTCGCACCAAATCGCTGCATGCCCCGAGCACCCGCACCAAAATCATTATGCCTGCGGTTAAAGTCAGCAGGAAAGCAATTGCCGGCGCATCTTTTTTGAGCGTTAGCGTAAGCACAAGCGCCAAAACAGTAATTCCGCAAACAGCGGTCAACTCGTTCAAAACCCAAATACGCTTTTCATCATGGAAAAAAGTTGGCTGATTTCCTGCACAATCAGCATAAGTACCACAATTAGTCCCGCCAGCGTAGTCATCAAAGCTTGTTCCTCCCTTCCGGAGCGTGTCAAGAGCTGACCAAGCACCGCCACCAGTATGCCAACTGCGGCGATTCTAAAAATCAAATCAACATCCATCGTACATCCTGCCTTTTTCTTTTAAATCAGCACCAATATCACCAAAAGTCCCATAGCGATGCCGCAAGTGCGGTAAAGTCCGCCTTTATGCCGTAATTCATCATCTGCCTGATTTCTCGCTGTGCTCAGGCGGCGGGAAACCAGCGCCAGCCCCGCCGCCTGTTCGGCTGCATCATAGCGCCCCAAATAAGATGCAGCTTCGCACAGAATGTCGCATTCCGATTTTCCCAAACCGATTTCTTCCCGCTTGTCCCGCAAATTCATGCGCCACAGGTAGCCGAACGACACATCCGTCTGTTCCCTCATCCGGCGCTGCAGGCCGCAAAACACACTGTGAATCACAGCATTATCGCTTTCCGACAATTCACTTACGATTTCCGGCAGAGGCGCACGGCGGCAATTGATCTCGCTGGCAATCAGCGACAGCGCCAGCAGCATGGCGTCCGCCGCACGCACCCTGCGGTGCAGGTTCTGCCGTGCCGCAAGCCCCATAGAGGCGCAGGAACCGAAAATCATAACAGCTCCAATCATTTTCAGCATGACGATTCCTCCAGTTTTTCCATTCGATACGTTCGTTTCCCATCCTGGCAGCAAATCACAACCGCTTTTTCAAACAAATGCAGTGCGAGCAAATTGCGATATATCGGTCTTTTCCGCAAATCGCATATATCCCGCGCGTGTGCTGTAGCGATCACCGCCACACCGCAATGCGCCGCCAGCGAAACTGCCTCCACGTCCTCCGGTGCAGTGATTTCGTCAAACGCAATCAGCGCAGGCGACATGGTTTTGAGCAGTATCATCGCCGCCTGCTTTTTCGCACACCCTTCCAGTACATCTGTGCATCGCCCCAGCGCAAACTGCGGCACGCCATCTGATAATGCCGCGACTTCGCCGCGCTCGTCCGCTACCGCAACCGTGTTCCCCCGTTCCGAGACGGCCCGAACCCATTCGCGCAGCAGTGTTGTTTTTCCAAATCCGGGCGGTGAAACCAGCAAAACCGATCTGAGCGGTTCTTCTCCAATCCATCCGGTCACCTTTTCTGCAATTCCCTCTGCCTGCCGGGCAATACGCAGATTGACGGAGGATAATCCGCGCACGCCGACAACCTGTCCGTTTTCCGACGCGACAGTTCCGCAAAGCCCCAGCCGGTGTCCGCCGGCAAGCGTCACAAATCCCTGCCGTAAGCTTTCTGCATAGCTGTGTACAGAGTAACGTGCCGCCCTGCTGAGCATCTCGCGCAGCTCCTCCGCCGAAACCGGCGGCAGCGTCAGCTGCCGCTCGCCGCACATGGTTTTGACCGCCGGCGGCCAACCCGCGCGGAATCTCACCTCCTCTGCGGCGTCCTGTTCCGCCAACGCAGTCAGCTGAGAGGCCCGAAGCGGCGGCAGGCAGCGGAGCGCCTGCTGAAATGCATTGTCCCTTTTCCCTTCCATTTCGCATCACCTGTCCTACTCTATGCCTGTCCCATGCAGGATATGCCTGTCCTTGCCGCAAGAAAAAGCTGAAATAAAAACGTAACATTTTTTGCATTGACAAGGACAGGCATCCGGAATATAATAGGTATAAATATTGCACAAAGCGATGACAGAGGAAAGTAATTGTTCAGGGTGCGGCTTACAGGGAGTGTCCGGCATGACTGGAAACGGACGCAGACGCCGGTACGATGAAGTTCCCTCTTGAGCTGCGGCGCTGAAACACCCCTATGGTTTGAGTAGGCGCTGACGGACTTCCTCCGTTACAGGGATAGGATATGTTTTCTGTATCCGAAAAAGTGCGGCATAGCTTTATGCCGAATGTGGGTGGTACCGCGGAACCGTTTGTCTTTCGTCCCTCTTTGTGGATGGAAGACTTTTTTATTTTTCTCCACCCAGACAAACACAACCATATCATCTTTTTATATAAAAGGAGCAAAACATCATGATTATCATTATGAAGCACGGCGCAACGCGCGAACATGTAGAAGAGCTTTCCCGCCATATCGAACGCTGGAACGTCAAGGCCAACCCGATCTACGGCGCAGGCACGATCGTTATCGGTCTGGTCGGCGATACCGGCGCGGTGGATAAGGACGCGCTGCTGCGCGACCCACAGGTGGAAAACATCCTCAAGGTGCAGGAACCGTTCAAGCTTGCCAACCGCAAAATGCATCCGCAGGATTCGGTTGTTGAGATTGCGCTGGGCGTAGCGGTCGGCGGCAAAAAGATTGTCGTTATGGCCGGCCCCTGCTCGGTTGAAAGCGAGGAGCAGATTATCGAGGTCGCCGAGCACGTCAAGGCGGACGGCGCTGCCGTGCTGCGCGGCGGCGCATGGAAGCCGCGTTCTTCCCCGTACTCGTTCCAAGGGCTGAAAGCGGAAGGTCTTGACCTGCTGCACAAGGCGCATCAGGCAACAGGACTGCCGGTCGTCACTGAAATCACCAATCCCGCGCATATTGAGCTGTTCATGGAAAAGTGCGACTGCTTCCAGGTCGGCGCCCGCAACATGCAGAACTTCGAGCTGCTCAAGGAACTCGGGCAGATCAACAAGCCCGTTCTGCTCAAGCGCGGCTTTGCCAACACGATGGAGGAGTTTCTCATGTCTGCCGAGTACATCATGGCCGGCGGCAACGAACGGGTCATCCTGTGCGAGCGCGGCATCCGTACCTACGAAAAGTACACCCGCAACACGCTGGATATCTCCGCGGTGCCGGTGCTCAAGCGTATGAGCCACCTGCCGGTCATCGTCGATCCTTCCCACGCGGGCGGTATCTACTGGATGGTCGAGCCGCTCGCCAAGGCTGCCGTTGCCGCCGGTGCGGACGGCCTGATGATCGAGGTGCACAATGATCCCGCGCACGCCCTCTCGGACGGCGCCCAGAGCCTGACCTACGATTCGTTCCATGAAACCATGACCAGCCTGCGCGCAGTCGCACAGGCCGTCGGCCGCGAGCTTTGATCCCACGTCTGACATTTTCCCGCAAAGATGCATCGCAGCCTGTGCGGCATCCTTGCGCAGTTTACCATAAAAGGAGTGTTTTGCAGTGCAGACGCTGAGCCTGACGGGTGCGAACGGCGTATCCGACATCTGTATTGAAACCGGCCTGCTTGATCGTGCAGGCGCAATGCTTTCCGATATTTTCACCCCCAGCCGTATCCATATTGTCACGGATTCCACGGTCGCGCCTCTGTATCTGGCACGGCTGGAGCAGCAGCTTTCCCTGCCGGCATCCCACACCGTGATTCCCGCTGGGGAGGAGCACAAACGGCTTTGCACCGTGGAAACCATCTACCACGATATGCTTTCCGCCGGTATGACGCGCAAGGATCTGGTGATCGCGCTCGGCGGCGGCGTTGTGGGGGATATCACCGGCTTTGCCGCCGCAACGTTCCTGCGCGGCGTAGCCCTCTGCCAGATTCCAACCACCCTGCTCGCGCAGGTGGATTCCTCCGTCGGCGGCAAAACCGGCGTTGACCTGCCCGAAGGCAAAAATCTGGTCGGCGCTTTTTATCAGCCGCGGCTTGTGCTGATCGACCCGGATGTACTCTCCACACTGCCGGAGACGACCTTTGCCGATGGCATGGCCGAGGTGGTCAAATACGGCTATATCGCCAACAGAGATATTCTTGATATGGTCGCCCGTCCGGATTACCGGTGTCATATTGAGCAGATCATCGCCGAATGCGTCAAAATCAAGCGCGACGTCGTCGCCATTGATGAGCACGACACCGGCCTGCGCATGATTCTCAACTTCGGTCATACAATCGGCCATGCGGCGGAAAAACTCGGCGGATACACCGACCTGACGCATGGTCAGGCGGTTGCGATCGGCATGGCGGCTGCCATGCGGCTTTCCTCCCTGATGGGCAACGCCGACCTGACTGCGCCGCTGCTTTCGCTTCTGACGCACATCGGTCTGCCGTCCGCGCTCCCCTATGACAGGGAGGAGATTTTCCGCGCCCTGCTGTCGGATAAAAAGAAATTCGGCGGCACGGTAAACTTTATTCTTGTCCGTGAACCAGGCCGTGCGGAGATCACACCGATTGACGCCGAAGCCCTGCATACCTATATACTCAAACTGTAAGGAGGCCCCGCTATGGGTTCCACTTGGGGAAACGCCATTCATATTTCTGTTTTCGGAGAATCGCACGGCGCCGGCATCGGCGTTGTGATAGACGGTTTCCCGTCCGGTGTTCCGTATGATGAAGCTTTTGTTCTGCGTGAGATGGAGCGCCGCGCGCCCGGCCGCAATAAGCAATCCACCCAGCGGAAGGAAGCCGACCTGCCGATAATCCAATCGGGTATCTACAACGGCAAAACGACCGGTACCCCGATCTGTGCCCTCATCCAAAACACCAACCAGCATTCCGGCGATTACGCCAGTCTTGCCGCGCAGCCCCGTCCGGGTCATGCCGACTACACGGGCATGCTGCGTTACAAGGGCTGCAACGATCCGCGCGGCGGCGGCCACTTTTCCGGACGGCTGACCGCTCCCCTCGTCTTCGCCGGTGCGCTGTGCAAGCTGTGGCTGCAAACGCAGGGCGTGCAGGTCGGCTCGCACATCCAGTCCATCGCGCAAATTCAGGATATGCCGTTCGATGATGTCGATGTAACCCCTGCCCAGCTTGAGGCGCTGCGGAAGGCCGACTATCCTGTCAACAACCCCCGCGCACTGGAAGCCATGCTGGCTGCGATTGAGGACGCGCGCATGGAACAGGATTCGGTCGGCGGCGTGATCGAATGCGCTGCAATCGGCCTGCCGGCCGGCATCGGCAGCCCGATGCTGGATACCGTGGAAAGCCGTCTCGCCTCCATCCTGTTTGCCGTTCCGGCCGTCAAGGGTGTGGAATTCGGCGCAGGCTTTGCCTTTGCCGCGCTGCGCGGCTCACATGCCAACGACGCCCTGTATCAGGAAAACGGCGTAGTCAAAACCGAAACCAACAATAACGGCGGCATCAACGGTGGCATCACCAACGGCATGCCGCTGATTGTACGCGCCTGCATCAAGGCCACGCCCTCGATTGGTATGACACAGGAAACGCTCAACCTGCAAACCGGCAAAACCGAACCGCTCTCCATCCACGGACGGCACGACCCCTGCATCGTCACCCGCGCCGCACCGGTTATCGAAGCGGCCTGCGCCATCGCGCTGGCCGACCTGCTGAGGGAGGCGAACGGCTATGCGTGAGCTCTCCTCGATTCGGCAGGATATTAACTCTGTGGACGCCGCTATCCGCGAACTGTTTCTGCTGCGCATGTCTCTCGCACGGGAGGTTGCGCAAACCAAGGCGCAGACGGATGACGCCATTTATAAGCCCGACCGTGAGGCTGAAATCATCCAAAAGCGTGCTACCGGCATGAGCGAAGAGCTTCGCATCAAATATATTGCACTGCTGCAAAGTATGATTCGCGCCAGCCGCGAATATCAATACAGCGAGGTGCTGCGTCTGAACCCTGCCAAATTCCCCTTTCACCCCTCAGAATCTGTTCTGCATCCTCGCTCGGTTTATTACCAGGGAGCGCCCGGCGCGTATCAGGAACTTGCCGCACGCGCACTTTTCCCTTCCTGTGAGCCGCAAAACGTACCCACTTGGGAACAGGTCTTTCAGTCGGTACGCGATGGCGAGGTGGACGCAGGCGTAGTGCCTGTTGAAAACACAACCGCAGGCACCGTAAGCGAAGTATATGACCTTTTGCTCGAATACGACCTTTCCATCAACTATTCTTACATCAAAAAAATACGGCACTGTCTGGCAGCTCCGCGCGGGGCAGCGCTTGAAAAGATCCGACGGGTCTGCTCGCACCCGCATGCCCTTCCCCAGTGCCATGATTTTATCTCCGCACATGGTTTGGAGGCTATCGAAGTTGCCAATACGGCGATCGCCGCGCAAACCGTAGCTGCAAAGCAGGACAAAACGCTTGCCGCCATCTGTTCGCGCGAGGCAGCCGAATTAAACGGGCTTGACATTCTTGCAGAAGGCATCAACGATTTGAAACACAACGAAACCCGCTTCATTGCCGTCAGCCGCACGCTGACCAGCCGGCCGGAAGACAACCGGATTGAAATTGCCTTCCATATTCCCAACGTCGCCGGTTCGCTCAATGGCGTGCTTGATATTTTTGCCGGCTATCATATTGATATGACACAGATTTACTCGCGTCCGCTCAAAGATAGCCCGTGGTGCTATGTGTTTTATATTGATTTCACCGGCAATATGCGCGATCATGCCGTACAGTCCCTGCTATATCAGCTCCACGAGGAGCTTCCCTACATCAAAGTCATCGGCAGCTATTCTGTAGCTGACACAACGGAGGAGTAACGCCAATGCAAATCAATCCCTGCGGCCCGCTGCACGGCAGTATCTCTGTGCCGGGCGATAAATCCATCTCACACCGTGCGGTCATGCTGGGTGCGCTGGCCAGCGGCACAACCCATATCACCGGTTTTCTGATGGGAGAGGACTGCCTTTCCACCATCGACTGCTTCCGCAAGATGGGGGTCCATATTGATATCACCGAAAATGAAGTTACGGTGGAAGGAGTTGGTCTGCACGGGCTTTCTGCGCCTGAGGATGAGCTGTATACCGGAAACTCCGGTACAACTACCCGTTTGCTGTGCGGCATTCTGTCCGGCCAGTCCTTCAGTTCCGTGCTGAATGGCGACGCTTCTATTCAAAAGCGTCCGATGGGGCGGGTGATCAAGCCGCTGCGCGAAATGGGCGCATCCATTGAGGGAAAAAATGATAATCATTGCCCTCTCCGCATTTATCCCAGTGAGCTGTGCGGCATAGAATATCGTCTGCCGGTTGCCTCTGCGCAGCTCAAAAGCGCCATTCTTTTGGCAGGTCTGTATGCCGAAGGGCAAACGACAGTGATTGAGCCTGCTCCTTCGCGCGACCATACGGAACGCATGTTCCGCGCCCTTGGCGTAGAAATTGAAACCAATGGAAACATCATTACCCTGGAGCCGCCCGAGGACCTGCACGCAGTTGATATTGCAGTTCCCGCCGATATTTCCTCGGCAGCATTTTTCCTTGTAGCCGGCGCTATTGTGCCGGGCAGTGAGCTGACAGTGCGCAATGTGGGTGTCAACCCCACACGCACGGGTATACTGGATGTGCTGCGCGGGATGGGGGCGGATATCACCGAAAACAATTTCCGAGACGATGCGGAACCTGTTTGCGATTTAACCGTCAAATACAGCAGACTGCACGGCATTGAAATCGGCGGCTCCATCATCCCCCGCCTGATTGATGAGCTTCCCGTTATTGCAGTTGCTGCCGCTTTTGCCGAAGGCGAAACCGTTATACGCGACGCGCAGGAACTCAAGGTAAAAGAGTCCAACCGCATCGCCGCTATGACGACCGAACTGTCCAAGGCCGGCGTTGACGTCGAAGAAACCGAAGACGGCATGATTATCCGCGGCGGCCGAATCCCCCACGGCGCAATGTTTGAAACCTACGGCGATCACCGCATTGCCATGAGTCTTGCTGTGCTGGCGCTTGCCGCTGAACACAGCAGCCATATTATTGATCCTGAGGTAGTTGCCATTTCCTATCCCGACTTTTTTGATACGCTCATGCAGTTGGGAGGTTGATCTGCATGCTGCTTACAATGGACGAATTCCGCGCGTTTCAGCCGCGAAAAACGACCTATGGCTTATTCGGCTGGCCGCTCGGCCACACGATGAGTCCCGAGCTGCACCAGCAGCTTTTCGCTGCATCCGGTCAGGATGCGGACTATATTGGCGTTGCCGTGCCGCCCGAAGATCTTCCAGAAGCTTTTGCACTGGCAAAAGAAAAGCTTGGCGGCATCAACTGTACCATTCCGCACAAGCGGGCAGTTATCGATCTGCTGGATGAAGTGGACCCTGCCGCGCGCGGCCTGCACTCTGTCAATACGGTTGCATTTTGTAAGAATAAGGCAGTTGGCTACAATACTGACATCCTCGGTTTTGCCGCTTCGCTGGAAAAGGACAATATCCATCTTTGCGGCAAAAAAGTTCTCCTGCTCGGCTATGGCGGCGCTGCCTCTGTGATGGCATACTACTGCGCAGAACAGGGCGCATACCTCACTATTACAGGCCGCAATCTGGAAAAAGCAGCCGCATTGCAGCAGCAGATCTGTACTGCCATTCCAGGTGCACATGTATCTGTATTCAGCCACAGGCATATACCGCGGG
>NZ_JBMNUP010000039.1:0-13568 GCF_050946325.1 Agathobaculum sp.
GACGGCGCGGTAAAGCAGAAATAAGCCGTGCAAAACAGCAAAAGGGACGCTTGTGTGCGTCCCTTTTTTGCAGGCAAAAACAGCCATAAAAAAGAAAACCGTCTTTCCGAAGAAAGACGGTTTTTTGTATCCTGTAAAAACGAAAACTTACTCAGCCGTGTAGGGCAGCAGAGCGATGTGACGGGCGCGCTTGATCGCCTCGGTCAGCTGGCGCTGATGATGCGCGCAGGTACCGGTCATACGGCGGGGCAGAATCTTGCCGCGCTCAGACATGTACTTGCGGAGCTTGCCAGCATCCTTATAGTCAACATGCTCGACTTTATCAACACAGAAAGCGCAAACCTTGCGGCGGCGACGGCCGCGCTGCGGGCGCTCTGCACGCTCCGGACGGGGCGTGAATTCCTTCTTGGTTTCTTCCATTGTCGCGTTACCTCCTTGTTAGAATGGGACATCGCCGTCGTCGTCAGCCAGCTCGGCAAAATCCGAACCGCCCGAAGGCAGGTCAAATGCCGGAGCAACCTGGGACGCGGCAGGCTCGGGCCGCATCTGCGAACCGTTATCATAGCCGTAGCCGCCTGCATAGCCGCCGTTTGATTCGCGGGACTTTTTGGTCTCGCCAAAGGAGACTTCGTCGCAGTTGACTTCAATCGCCGTGCGATTGTTGCCGTTCTGGTCCTGCCAGCGGCGGGACTGAATACGGCCGACTACGATGGCCAGCATACCCTTTTGGAACCACTGTGCAACAAACTCCGCCTGACGGCCCCATGCGACGCAGTCGATGAAGTCGGTCTGGCGTTCGCCGTTCGGGCCTTTGCGGTCGCGGTCGATCGCAAGGGAGAACGAGCACACAGCCATGTTCGATTGGGTGTGGCGCAATTCGGGATCGCGGGTCAAACGACCCATCAGAATTGCCTTGTTGAGCATTGGTCGTTCACCGCCTTAGTCGTCCAGGCAGACGATAAGCGAACGCATTACGCCGTCCGTGATCTTGTAGATACGGTCCAGCTCGGCCGGGAAAGCCGGTGCGGACTCAAAGCGGATGAGCGTGTAAACGCCTTCCGTGAGGTCCTCAATCGGGTACGCCAGACGGCGCTTGCCCCAATCCTCGACTTCTACGTTCGTGCCGTTTGCCTCGACGAGCGACTTGAACTTGTCCACAACAGCGGTAGCCGCTGCCTCTTCCAGCGTGAGGTTGACAATGAAGATCGTCTCGTACTTGCCAGTGATCTTTGCCATAACTTTAGCACCTCCTTTTGGACTTTTGGCCCACATCCCCTGATGTGAGCAAGGATACCTTATTATTATACCGGATGAAAAGAAAAAGTCAAGGAAAAGTTGAAAAAAAGATTGACTAAATCTTAAAACCGTGTTACAATAACAAGGCTGACAATAAAATCTGCTTGCGTGGCTTCGTTGGTAGCCCGTAGGCCGCTGACCTTGTTCCCGCGCCGTGCGCGGATCAAATGAGCGAAGCAGCGCCGCGCCGGAAAAGCGCGGGGTGCAGCATTTTGGTTAAATTCAGCTTATGTGCTTGCGTGGCTCAGTTGGTAGAGCAGCGCATTCGTAATGCGCAGGTCGCCGGTTCGAGTCCGGCCGCAAGCTCCAAAAGCCCTTCCGGAAACGGAAGGGCTTTTTGTTGTCTATGGCAAAAGAAAACAAGCGACATGCTGCGCAGGCTTTCAAAATCCCATCCCAAAAAAGATTGCATTCCGCCTTCCGTCGTGATAGAATAACGGCATAAGTAGCAATTGAATAAAGCAGTCGGTGCCGCTCCATCCTTTGGGGTGCGGGCGGATAATAGGGAAACAGGTGAAAGGCCTGTACGATCTCGTCACTGTATGCGGAAAGCGCGCGGCCGGTGCCCCAAAAGGGCAGGCCACTGGCGAAAGCTGGGAAGGCGGCGGCGCGCAAAAACCGCGAGTCAGGAGACCTGCCGGCGGCTGGTACGGGAATACTGCGGTATTCCGGATCACGAGGAATTGATTGTACCGTTTGCTTGTAAACGCTGTTTACAGGTTTGTTTATCGTGGTCATCTTCGGATGACCTTTTTATTTCCGTACCTGGAAGGATGCTGCGCTGAAAACAGGCACAGGGTATATGCCCTGACCGCAGATTGACAGGAGGAAATCATCATGAAAACAAAAAAACTGCTTGCCGCTTTGACGGCTGCCGCGATGGCGGCGATGCTGCTTACCGCCTGCGGGACGGAAAAACAGGATACGCCCGCGCAAACCCCTTCGGAGGACGCCGCCGGCACGCAGGCCGACGCAGCGGAGGACGAGGAAAATTACGACACCGGCGACGCTTCGCTGGACGACCCGCTCAATGCGGACGGCATTGGGGAGGACGAGCTGCTGGTCGTCAGCTTTGGCACCAGCTACAATGACAGCCGCCGCCTGACCATCGGCGCGATGGAGCAGGCCGTGCAGGCCGCTTTTCCGGATTTTTCGGTGCGGCGGGCCTTTACCAGCCAGATCATCATTGACCATGTCAAAAGCCGCGACGGAGTGGAGATTGACAATGTGCGTCAGGCGCTCGACCGCGCGGTGGAAAACGGCGTCAAGCGGCTGGTGGTGCAGCCCACGCACCTGATGGACGGCCTGGAGTACAACGATCTGGTCGAAGAAGTCGCCCAGTATGCGGACGCCTTTGAGGCGCTGTCAGTCGGCAAGCCGCTGCTGACCACGGACGCGGATTTTGAGACGGTTGCCGCCGCCCTCGCGGAAGCGACTGCCTCGTATGACGACGGCAAAACCGCCGTTTGCTTTATGGGACACGGAACCGAAGCCGCCTCCAACGCGGTTTATGCAAAAATGCAGCAGGTGATGACCGACGCGGGCTATCAGAACTGCTTTGTCGGCACCGTAGAGGCGGCCCCCACGGTGGAGGATGTGCTGAAACTGGTGCAGGCCGGCGAATATGAGCGCGTGGTGCTGCGGCCGATGATGATTGTTGCGGGCGACCACGCAAACAACGATATGGCGGGCGACGAGCCGGATTCGTGGAAGAGCATTTTTGAAAACGCAGGGTATGAGGTCGAGTGCGTTGTCAGCGGCATGGGCGAACTGAAGGCGGTGCAGGATTTGCTGGTGGCGCATGCGCAGCAGGCTGCTGCGGCGCTTGGATAACAGAAAAAAAGAAAACGAAAGGCATGGATGACAATGTGGAAAAAATCATTGCCGCTGCTGGCAGCGCTGCTGCTGCTGACGGGCTGCGGCGCGGAGCAAACGGCGGATACGGCAAAGGACGGTCAGACGGACGGCGCGGCGCAGACCGGTCAGGTGGCTGACGCGGGCCAGATGGCCGATGTGCAGGATGTGGTGGAAGAAGGCATGACGCCCATTGCGGGCAGCGCGCTCAAGGACGGCGTGTATTCCGTTACGGTGGATTCCAGTTCTTCCATGTTCAATGTGGAAGCGTGCGAGCTGACCGTGGAAAACGGCAGCATGACGGCTGTGATGCACATGGGCGGCACGGGCTACCTGAAGGTGTTTATGGGTACGGGCGAGCAGGCCGCGGCAGCGGACGAGGCCGCCTGCATTCCGTTTGCCGAGCAGGAGGATGGCACGCATACCTTTACGGTGCCGGTTGAGGCGCTGGATACGGGCATTCCCTGCGCGGCGTTCAGCAAGAAAAAGCAGCTCTGGTATGACCGCACGCTGGTTTTCCGTTCGGATTCGCTTTCAGCGGAGGCTTTTGCGGAGGATGTGCTGACAACGGCCGCCAGCCTTGGTCTGGAGGATGGCGCGTATACGGTTTCGGTCACGCTTGCCGGCGGTTCGGGTAAGGCGAGCGTACAGTCTCCGGCGCCGCTGCGTGTGGAAAACGGCGCGGCATACGCCACGGTAATATGGAGCAGCCCCAACTATGATTATATGAAGGTGGACGGGCAAAAGCTGCTGCCCCTCAGCACAGAGGGCGGCGCGGTGTTTGAGATACCGGTTTCCTCCTTTGACCGCGCGCTGACCGTCCATGCCGATACAACGGCGATGAGCACCCCGCATGAAATCGAATATACGCTGTGTTTTGACAGCGCTTCCATTGAAAAGGCGGCCTGACGGCGTGCGCAGAGGGATGATTTGCGCGGCGCTGGCCGCGCTGCTGCTCGGCCTTGCGGGCTGCGGCGGCGGGCAGGCGGCAGACGGCGCCGCGGGCCCCTCGTGGGACAGCCTGACGGTCGAGCGCAGCATGGAGCTGCATTATGCAGAGCAGTTTTCGGTGGAATATCTGACGGACGGCTACAAAAAGATCGTCATTGGGGACGAGCAGTATCTGACCGTGCCGGAAAACGCGCCCGTTCCCGCCGGCCTGCCGGACGGGATGACCGTATTGCAGCAGCCGCTTGACCATATTTACTTGGTGGCCACCTCGGCAATGGACCTGCTGCGCGAGCTGGACGCGCTGGACGCCGTCGCCCTTTCGGGCACGGAGGCGGACAACTGGTATATTGACGAAGCGCGGCAGGCGATGGAAAACGGCAGCATGCTGTATGCCGGCAAGTACAGCGCGCCGGACTATGAGCTGATATTGGAAGAGGGCTGCGACCTGGCGGTGGAATCGACCATGATTTACCACACGCCGGAGGTCATGGAACAGCTGGAGCGGCTGGGTGTGCCCGTGCTGGTTGAGCGCTCAAGCTATGAGAGCCATCCGCTGGGACGGATGGAGTGGCTCCGGCTGTATGCCGCGCTGCTGGACAGGGAGGAGCAGGCGGAAACGTATTTTGATGCGATGCTGCAAACGCTTGCGCCCATTCTGGAGCAGCCGGGCACGGGCAAAACGGCGGCCTTTTTCTATATCACCTCTTCGGGCGCGGTCAATGTGCGCCGCCCAGGGGATTACGTTGCCAAGGCCATCGCGCTGGCAGGCGGGGTATATGCTTTGAACGATTTGCCGTTTGAGGAGAGCGCGCTTTCCACGGTGAATATGCAGATGGAAGCGTTTTATCAGAGTGTGCGGGACGCAGACGTGCTGATTTACAACAGTGCCATTGACGGCGGCCTGCAAACGCTGGACGAGCTGCTGGAAAAAAGCCCCGTGCTGCGCGATTGCCGCGCGGTGCGGCAGGGCAATGTATGGTGTACGGAAAAAAACCTGTTCCAGCAGAGCCTGGGGCTGGGCGCGCTGATTACGGATTTGCACACTGTTTTCACGCAGGAGCAGCCGGACGAGCGGGCGCTGACGTATCTGCGCCGCCTGTCATAAGAGGGGAGAGCCATGAACAAATCATCGAATGCAAGATATGGAGCGGTTTTTGTACTGCTGACCGTATTGGTGGCGGTGCTGGCCGTTTGCAGCGTGGCGGCGGGCAGCGCGGCCGGTCTGTCCGCCGGGGACGCGCTGCGCATGCTGTTTTGCGCGCCGGACGGCAGCACAGCATACAGCATCGTATGGGGCATTCGTCTGCCGCGCACGCTGGCCGCCCTGATTCTGGGCGGCGCGCTGTCGGTTTCGGGCTTTCTGCTGCAAACGTTTTTTGCCAACCCCATTGCAGGCCCGTTTGTGCTCGGCATTTCGTCGGGCGCCAAACTGACCGTATCGCTGACGATGGTGTTCGCGCTCAGCCGCGGCCTGGCTTCGGGCTCGGCGGTGCTGATCGCCGCCGCCTTTGTGGGCGCGCTGCTGTCCATGGGGGTGATTCTGCTGCTGGCGCCGCGGGCGCAAAAAGCGTCCATGCTGGTGGTGTGCGGCGTGATGATTGGCTATATCTGCTCGGCGGTAACTGATTTTGTCGTCACCTTTGCGGAGGATTCCAATATTGTAAACCTGCACAACTGGTCGCAGGGCAGCTTTTCCGGCCTGTATTGGGACAGCGTGGGCGTGGTGGCCGTTGTTGTCAGCGCGGCGCTGGTGCTGACTTTTCTGCTTTCCAAGCAGATCGGCGCCTACCAGATGGGCGAAACCTATGCGCAGAACATGGGCGTCAACATCCGGATGTTCCGGTTGGCGCTCATTTTGCTGTCCAGCGTGCTGAGCGCCTGCGTTACGGCCTTTGCCGGACCGGTTTCCTTTGTGGGCATCGCGGCGCCGCATCTGATGAAAAGCCTGCTGCACACGGCAAAGTCGATTTTGCTCATTCCGGCCTGCTTTCTGGGCGGCGCGGCGTTTTGCCTGCTGTGCGATCTGATTGCGCGCACGGCCTTTGCGCCCACGGAGATGAGCATCAGCTCGGTCACGGCGGTGCTGGGCGCGCCGATTGTGATTTATATTATGGTGCGCCGCCGCCAGCAGGCGTAAGGGGGAGATGGATATGCCGGAGGCTTTTTTGCGAACAGAGGATATGGCTGTCGGTTATGACGGCCACGCGCTGATTGAGCACATCTGTCTGACCCTGCAAAAGGGAGAAATTCTGACGCTCATCGGCCCGAACGGGGCGGGCAAATCGACCATTTTGAAAAGCATTATCCGCCAGCTGCGGCTGCTGGGCGGCGCGGTTTATCTGGACGGCCGCCCGATGGCGAAAATGGACGCGATGAGCGTGGCCAGAAAAATGTCCATCCTGATGACCGAGCGGATACGGCCCGAGCTGATGACCTGCTGGGATGTCGTCAGCACGGGGCGGTATCCGTATACGGGACGGCTGGGTCTGCTCTCGGCCGAGGACAGGCGGCAGACCGAACAGGCGCTGCGGCTGGTGCATGCGGAAGCGCTTGCCTGCTGCAGCTTTGCCGAGCTGAGCGACGGCCAGCGCCAGCGGATTCTGCTTGCGCGGGCAATCTGTCAGCAGCCGGAGGTCATCGTGCTGGATGAACCGACCTCCTTTCTGGATATCCGGTACAAGCTGGAGCTGCTGGAAATTTTAAAGGATATGGTGCGCGCGCGCGGTCTGGCGGTCATTTTATCCATGCATGAGCTGGATCTGGCGCAGCGGATTTCCGACCGCGTGGTCTGCGTCAGCGGCAGCGCGATTGAGCGCTGCGGCCCGCCGGAGGAGATTTTCACGGCCGATTACATCATGCAGCTGTACGGCGCGCAGCGCGGCAGCTATAATGCGGATTTTGGCTGCCTGGAGCTGACGCGCGTATCCGGCGCGCCCGAGGTGTTCGTCATCGGCGGCGGGGGCGGCGGCATTCCGGTTTACCGCCGTTTGCAGCGGCAGGGCGTGCCCTTTGCGGCGGGCGTGCTACACAAAAACGATTTGGACTATCCGGTTGCGGCGGCGCTGGCCGCGGAAGTGGTGGCGGAAGCGCCCTTTGCGCCGGTGAGCGACGCGGCCTTTGACCGCGCGGCGGCCTGCATGCGCGGGTGCCGGCGGGTGATCTGCTGCGCGGCGGCCTTTGGCCCGATGAACGAGCGCAACCGCGCCCTGGCTGCGCTGGCGCGGCAAAACGGCTGGCTGGAAGAAGATGCGGCGCTGCCGGACGGGCGGTTCTCTTGACAGGCCGCGCCGCATATGGTATGATTGGGCACAATAAGGGAGTAGTCGGCGCGGCGTATCCCGTCCGCGCGGCAGGGCCAACATGCTGGGGGAGCGTTTCCCTCTGGCCCCGCATGAAATGACGAGACTTATCTGTATGCGGCAGATGGGTCTCGCTTTTTTATGCCCGCCTGCCGCCGGAGGAACAGGAGGACGGAAAATGAGCATATGGGAGCTTTTCATCATTGCGGTCGGTCTGTCGATGGATGCGTTTGCGGTTTCAATCTGCAAGGGGCTGAGCGTGCAGCGGCTGCGGCCGCGGCATGCGCTGCTGACCGGCCTGTGGTTCGGCGGTTTTCAGGCGCTGATGCCGGCGCTGGGTTTTGCGCTGGGCGTGCGCTTTCAGGCGTTCATCACCAGCGTGGACCACTGGATCGCCTTTGTGCTGCTCGGCCTGATTGGCCTGAACATGCTGCGCGAAGCCCGCGGGCAGGACGATGGGGACGCGATGAGCGATTCCTTTTCCGCGCGCGCCATGCTGCCGCTGGCGGTGGCCACCAGCATTGACGCGCTGGCCGTCGGCGTGACGTTTGCATTCTTGCGGGTGAACATTGTGCCGGCTGTGTGCTTCATCGGCGTGACGACGTTTGCGCTGTCGTGCGCGGGGGTCAAGGTGGGCAACGTGTTCGGTGAAAAGTACAAGGCGCGGGCGGAATACTTCGGCGGCGCGGTGCTGATTTTGATGGGTACGAAGATTCTGCTGGAGCATTTGGGCATTTTGGGCTGAAACAGAAAAAAAGGACGCCTTGTGGCGTCCTTTTTGTTTTCGGTTATTCGGAGAGCAGCATGCGGTCGTTTTCGATGTTGAACTTTTCCAGCAGGTCGCGCACGGTCAGGTGCTTCTTTTCCTCGCCGCTGATATCAACCACCACGCGGCCGGCGTCCATCATAATCAGGCGGTTGCCGTACTGGATGGCGTTTTTCATGTTGTGCGTTACCATCAGCGTGGTCAGATTGTCCCGCGCAACGATTTCTTCGGTAAGCTGCAATACCTTATCCGCCGTTTTGGGGTCAAGCGCGGCGGTATGCTCGTCCAGCAGCAGCAGATCGGGCTTTTGCAGCGTGGCCATCAGCAGGGTCAGCGCCTGGCGCTGGCCGCCGGAAAGCAGACCGACCTTGCTGGTCATGCGGTCCTCCAGCCCCAGGCCGAGGGTGGCGAGCTTTTCGCGGTAAATCTTGCGCTCCTCATTGGTGATGCCGCTGCCCAGTCCGCGCGAGCGGCCGCGGCGGTAAGCCAGGGCAAGGTTTTCCTCAATGCCCATGGTAGCGGCCGTGCCCATCATGGGGTCCTGGAACACGCGGCCGAGAAAACGCGCGCGCTTGTGCTCGGGCAGGCCCGTCAGGTTGAAGCCGTTTAAGCGGATGAGGCCCTCGTCCACCGGAAATACGCCGGCGATCAGGTTGAGCATGGTGGATTTGCCTGCGCCGTTGCCGCCGATGACCGTGACAAAGTCGCCGTTGTTCAGCGTCAGGTTCAGGTTGTCAATCGCCCGCTTTTCGTTCACTGTGCCGGCGTTGAAGGTTTTATACAGTCCCTTGAGTTCAAGCATTGCGGCCATCCTCCTTCTGCGCGGTTTTTTTAGCGTGGCCGCGGAAATACTTGCTCTTCCAGTACGGCACGGCCAGGAAGATGGCTACGACGATTGCGGAGAGCAGCTTGAGCAGGTTGGCGTCCAGACCGAGCTGGATGACGACCTGAATGACGACATAGTAGATGATGGAGCCGAGCACAACCGACAGCAGGCGCAGCGCAAAATTGCGGAAGATGCGGCTGAACACCGCTTCGCCGATGATGCAGGCAGCCAGGCCGATGACAATGGCGCCGCGGCCCATGGAAACATCCGCAAAGCCCTGATACTGGCTGAGCAGCGCGCCGGAAAAGGCGACCAGACCGTTGGACAGCATCAGGCCGAGGACCGTGTTAAAGTCCGTATTGATGCCCTGCGCGCGGCTCATGTTGGGGTTGGCGCCTGTTGCACGGATGGAGCAGCCGCGCGAGGTGCCGAAGAACCAGTACAGCAGCGCAATCAGGACGACAACAAGAATGCTGACCGTGATGAGCGGATTGTGCAGCGCGGCTTCCTTGACCCAGCGCAGCGAAATCAGCAGGTCATATTTATCCACATTGATGGACTGATTTGCTTTGCCCATGATTTTCAGGTTGATGGAATAGAGCGAAAGCTGCGTCAGAATACCGGCAAGGATGGCCGGTATGCCCATAAAGGTGTGAAACAGGCCGGTGACAAGGCCGGTCACCAGGCCGGCAAGCAGCGCCGCGAACATGGCTGTCCACACGTTGAAGCCCAGCATCATCATGACGATGCAGACCGCGCCGCCCGTGCCGAGCGAGCCGTCAACCGTCAGGTCGGCCACGTCCAGAATCCGGTAAGTGATGTACACGCCAATTGCCATAATGCCCCAGATGAGGCCCTGCGCAACCGCTCCGGGCAGCGCGCCCGGCACGGTGGCAAGCCGCGCAAGCAGATTTGAAATCACAACAAGTCCCCCAGTAAAACGAATGAAGTAAAACAATATAAAAAAATTATAGCAAAAAACAGCGGAAAAAGGAAGTACTTTTCCGCTGCATTTTGCAGTTGGTTATGCTCCGGCATGCGGAGCGCAAGGCGGTTTACGCCTCAATTTCCACATAGCCTTCGGGTGCGGTCAGACCCAGCTCGTCGCAGATGGTCTTGTTGTATTTCTTGGTAGCGGGCGCATATTCGATCGCCATGGTCGAAATATCCGCTTCGCCGGTCAGAATCTTGGCGGCCATTTCGCCCGTGGTGCGGCCCAGGTCTTCATAGCTGATGGAAAGCGTGGCAACGCCGCAGCCCTTGCAGATGCCTTCCTCACCGGCGATGACCGGAACCTTGGCCGGACGGCAGATGTTGTCAATAATGCCGCTGTTGTTGGCGCAGGTGTTGTCGGTCGGCACATAGAGCACGTCGCTCGCTTCCGCGGCGGTGGTGCAGACGGCGGAAAGGTCGTTGGATTCAGAGAAGGCATACAGCGTGCAGGTGTAGCCCAGCTTTTCCAGCTCCGCCTTGACTACGTCCACCTGGTACTGGGAGTTCGGCTCGGCCGAGCAGTACAGCAGGCCGACGTTTTTGGCGTCCGGGAACCACTCCTGCAGCATGGCGGCCTGCTGGTCCAGCGGGGCCAGGTCCGAAGTGCCCGAAATGTTGCCGCCTACCGTGCCGGAGAAGTCGGAAATCTCCAGCGCGACGCCGTACTCGGTGACCGAGGTGCCGAGAATCGGAATATCGCCGGTTGCCGCGGCGGCCGCCTGCAAAGCGGGCGTCGCGTTGGCCATGATCAGGTCAACACCGCTGGAAACATAGCCGTTGACAATGGTAGAGCAGGTGTTGGAATCGTTCTGCGCGTTATTGAACTCAAAGGAAACCGCGTCGCCGAGCGCCTCGGTCAGCGCATCCTGAAAGCCCTTGGTCGCCGCGTCCAGCGCGTCATGCTCGACAAGCTGCACAATGCCGACCTTGTAGGTTTCACCGGCGTCTGCCGCACCGTCTGTCTGTCCGGCATCCGCGTCCGGCGCACCGGTCTGGCTGTCGTCTCCGGAGCCGCCGCAGGCGGTCATGGTCAGGGCCATTGCGCCGGCCATCAGCGCGGCGAGTAATCTTTTTTTCATGTTAATAACCTCTTTTCTGCAAAAAAAGATGCGTGCGAGAGAAGCTGAGTTCTGCTCACTTTTACAGTTTAGCAGTTAAAAACGCAGACGTCAAGTACAGCCGGATATTTTTTTCAGCCGCCGCAAAACCGGCCGTCAGATTTTACAAGAAGCAACAAATGAATTGCAAATAAATTGTTAAACATGATGGGAAACGGTTGACCCAAATCCGGACACAGCGTACAATAAATAAAGCGAAGGAGGAGGAGCAATGAATATATCCTTTTTTCTCAAGCCCAAGGTGGAAGTAAAGTACTTACAGGATGACTGCTCTGTGCAGCAGGCGCTTGCGGATATGCTGGAAAGCGGCTTTACGGCCGTACCGGTGATTGATAAAACAGGGCGTTATATCGGCACCATCGGAGAAGGAGACTTTCTCCGGCTGCTGATGCGCACCCCGGCAGAAAAGGCGGCCGCCATGCCGGTTGGGCAGGTGCGGCGTCGGGTGACGCACCGCACGGTCAGCATGGACGCCTCGATGGAGGGGCTGGTTGAGCTGGTGACCGACCAGAACTTTGTGCCGGTTGTGGACGGACGCGGCATGTTCTGCGGCATTATTACACGGCACGATGTCATAAAATATATGACCGGCATCTGGAAAGCGAAAACATAAAAAGGGGGAAAATAATGGGCAGATCAGGCGGCGGCGGAAGCGGCGGAGGAGGCGGCTTCGGCGGTGGATTTTCCGGCGGAGGGCGCTCTTCCGGCGGATTTTCCGGTGGAGGCGGCCGCAGCGGCGGCCGTTCGTCCGGCGGCAGTTTCGGCGGTTTCCGCGGCGGATATTACGGCGGCTTCCGCACAGGACCGATTATCATCAACAACACGCGCCGGTATTCGGGCGGCGGCGGGGGCAACAACGGCAACCAGGGCAATAACGGCGGCGGAAACGGGAACAGCTCGGGCTGCGGCACGCTGGTTGCAATTGCCGCGGTGATTTTGATTTTTGTGGTTGCGCTCAACATGCTGATGGGCGGCGGAGGCGGCGGCGGAAGCATACAGAAATCCACCGTGGAGCGGGAAAAACTGCCGGCCGCAGCGGTGATGGAGACCGCGTATTTCACCGACCAGGACGGCGGCTGGTTTTCCAATAAAGCGGAACTGGAAAACGGCCTGAAGCGATTCTATAAAGAGACGGGCGTGCAGCCTTATGTATATGTGCTGCCCAACGGGACGACCACCTCCGTGCAGGAGCTGACCGCACAGGCTGAGCAGCTGTATGGGCAGCTGTTTCAGGACGAGGGCCATTTTCTGCTGGTTTTCTGCGATGACAACCACGGTTCGTACAACTGCGGATATACAGTGGGCAGTCAGGCCAAGACCGTGATGGACAGCGAAGCCATTGCCATTCTGGCCGATTACCTGGACCGGTATTACAACGATTATTCCATCAGCGAAGAGGAGATTTTTTCGCTGACGTTTGAAAAGACGGGCGAGCGCATTATGACCGTGACAAAATCGCCGGTTGTGCCGGTGGCGGTTTGTGCCGCGGTGGTGATTGTGGCGGTGCTGGTGTTTGTGACGCTGAAAAAGCGGCGCGAGCAGCGCGAACGCGAGCAAAAGCGCGCGGAAGAGATTCTCAAGACCCCGCTGGAGAAGTTTGAGGATCAGGAGGTTGAGGATCTGGCAAAGAAATATGAGGATAAGTAGGCAGGAATGGTAAGATTTGGCGCCGCACATGAACAAAAATAAATATTTTGATAGAGAAGGAGAATAAAAATGGGCATTTTGGAGCGTTTTAGCGACATTATCAGGGCAAACATCAACGATTTGCTGGACAAGGCCGAGGACCCCGCCAAGATGATTGACCAGTATCTGCGCGATTTGACGGAGAATCTGGCTGAAGTCAAGAAGGAAACGGCGGGCGTGATGGCGGAGGAGACGCGCGCCAAGCGTATGCTGGAGGACAATGCCGCGGATATGGAAAAATACAGCGGTCTGGCCCGCAAAGCGCTTTCTGCCGGCAATGAGGGGGATGCGCGCACCTTCCTTACCAAAAAGCAGCAGCTGTCGGAAAAGGCGGTTTCCCTGCAGGCAACCTATGACGCTGCGCATGCCAACGCGCAGAAGATGCGCGAAATGCATGATAAGCTGGTGAGCGATATTGAAACGCTCAATGCCCGCCGTGAAATGATTAAGGCCAAGGTGGCCGTGGCCAAAACGCAGCAGAAGGTGAACAAGTTCTCATCCGGTGCGGACAAAGCGGCGGGCGCAATGGACGCCTTCAGCCGCATGGAAGCCAAAGCGGATGCGATGCTGGACCAGGCCAACGCCATGGCCGCGCTGAACGAAAAGCCGGTTGACGAGGCCGCCGAGCTGGAAAAGAAATACGGCAGCGCCGCGCCGGACGCAGTGGATGACGAGCTGGCGAAGCTCAAGGCGGAGATGGGTTTGTAAGAAAACGCATTCCTGTAAACAGCATCTGCGCGATTAACAGAAAAAAAGACAGAAAAACAGCCGCCCCTGCG
>NZ_JBMNUP010000040.1:0-13292 GCF_050946325.1 Agathobaculum sp.
GAGAATGAAACCCAGGAGGGCATCACAGCTGAACCACATGATTCGGAAAATGGCGGTACGACGGACAAAAGCGACGGTACCATTGAGGACGATGTGCGTAAAGGCGTGGACGATATGGGGGACGCGGTGCGTGAGGGCGCGGACGCTGTCGGAGACGCGGTGACAGGCAAAAAATCTGCGAATGCTGCGGATACGGCTGGATCGGGCGGAGCACTTTCTCCCAATCCGTAATGCTTGCGATAGGAAGAATGCAGTGTTGGTGCGCTGTTCACAGAAACACGAAAACAAGGGCCAGATCAATTGATTTGGCCCTTGTTTTCGATTTCGGCTTGCGGTACAATTGAATCAGTACTCCGCAAAGGGTGGTGAACACCGTGGATATACTCCTGCTGGCAAGCCTGCTCGTAATACTCTATGGTGTATTCGTTATCTTTGGCCATCAAGTGATTCCGCGCAAATATTGGGGATACTGCTGGACGAAGACGTACATGCGCAGAAGCGGCATTGGGTGGATCATGCTCGGTCTGCCGTGGCTTGCACTGGACAGAGCGGCGGTCTGCTTGCAACTGACGATTCCAAACGATGTATTGTGCAATTGGTTGTATTGTTAGGGATACCCGCATGCGTTTTCTCCATACTATGTGAAAAAAGTATAAAGCGATGTTCAAAAGAGAAACAGAATCATCAGAACGATAAAAATCCCCCGCCAGAAAGGGCGGGGGATTTTTGAACGCATATATCTGACAGATTTGGCTTAAAGCTGACTGGTAAAAATGTGGTAGCCGCTTGCAGTCAACTGCTCGAGCAGACGCTTGGCATGCTCAACGCCGCCCACTTCGCATACAACCTGAATAATGGCTTCACCGATTTCCAAATCAGCCTGCACACGGTCGTGCTGGAAACGGATGATATTCGCGTTTTGTTCGGCGACAAGGTGTGCGAAATGCTCGAGTGCGCCCGGCGCATCCGGCATGATCGTGGAAAACTTAAGATGACGGCAGCGGGTAACAAGTCCCTTTTCCACAATTTTATGAATGAAGGACACGTCAATATTGCCGCCGGATAAAACACAAACGACTTTTTTGCCCTTAATATCCACCTTGTTATTGAGCACCGCGGCAAGCGAGGATGCGCCTGCCGGCTCAACCACCTGCTTGGTACGCTCAAGCAGCAGCAGAATGGCCGAAGCAATATCATCATCCGAAACCGTTACGACGCGGTCAACGTATTTCTGAATATAAGAGAACGTTTTTTCGCCAGGTGTTTTCACCGCAATGCCGTCCGCAATGGTGCGCACTGTTTCGGACGGCTGAAGTGCGCCTGCACGGAAAGAATTGGCAATTGCAGGTGCGCCTTCTGCCTGCACACCGATGATTTGGATGCGCGGATTGATTTGCTTGGCGCAGGCGGCAATACCGGAAATCAGACCGCCGCCGCCGGCAGGCACAAAAATCATATCCACAAAGGGAAGGTCCCGCAAAATTTCAAGCGCAATGGTGCCCTGGCCGGCCATAACATCTTCATCATCGAACGGATGGATGAATTCTGCGCCTGTCTGTTCGCAGATTTCGCATGCTTTGGCATAGGCTTCATCATAGATAGTGCCGGCGAGCACAACTTCAGCGCCATACCCCTGTGTGGCAGAAACTTTGGCAATCGGGGTGGAGCGTGGCATAACGATGGTGGATTTCACGCCGACAGAAGCAGCGGCAAAGGCCACGCCCTGTGCATGATTGCCGGCGGAGGATGCAACCACGGCATGCAGATTGCCTTCTGCGTAGCGCTTCATGATTTTGTTATATGCGCCGCGCACCTTGAAGGAGCCGGTTTTCTGCTGATTTTCATATTTCAGATATACCTCTGCGCCAGTCATAGACGAAAACGTGCAGGAGGTAGACAGCGGAATATTATGGATTACATTTTTGAGACGATCGGAGGCGGCCTCAAAGTCTTTCAGTTCGAGCATAACTTTATTTCTCCAAATTAAGATTGTAATTCTTATCATATCACCATAAGGGAGCGATTGCAAGCGGGCAAAAGGCAGCTTTTCAAGATTTATTGCACTGCCTTGGTATATGGAATGCGGTTACAGCAAACGTGAAAAATACATGACGGGCGGGATGCTGTAAAGGAAGATGAAGAGAAATGCGGAAGATCGCATTTGAACAGAGGAAAAATGAACCAAATTTGGCGGTTAGGGTTGAAAAAACAATCGAATATCGCTATGATAGACGAAGGGTGTATGCTGCTGAAGAACCGCGCGGAGAAAATTACGGTATCTTATACAGATTACAGCATTATTCCCATAAGCAAAGAATTGCAGCACAAAAATTCAGGCATCTTTTTTGTTGCGTGCGGCATCATACTTTGTTATACTATTAACAATGAACATTGCAGTGGAGGAACTGTTATGGACGAAAAGAACAAGGGGTTTCGCAGCGCGGTTTTCGGTGGGTTTCATCGGGAAGACGTGTTGAAATACATAGAAGAGACGGATAAGAAATATTATACAGAGACGGAAGAACTACGCCGCCAGCTTGCGGAAGCGCAGGCCGCTCTTTCCGAACTGCGGGAACAGCATGAGACGCAGACAGAGAAAAATGCCGAACTGCTGGAACGGCTGGGCGAGATGACGCTGGATGCGGATAAGGTTCGTGCCCAGCTGGATGAGATTGAAAAAGGGTTTACCCTGCAGGCGGGGGAGATTGAAGCGCAAAATCAGCGGGCAGAGGCGTTAGCGACTGAAAACGACCGGCTGACAGCTGAAAATGCCAAGCTTTCTGCCAAGTGCGGCGAATATGACGCATCCAGAGAAAAAATTGCGGAGATGGAGCTTTCCGCTTACCGCCGCGCCAAGCAAATTGAAGAAGACGCCAAGGCGGAACTGCAAAAGCTTCGGCGGCAATCGATGGAAATGATTAACGAGGTAAAGCGTCAGCTGGATACGGCAAAAGAAAATTATCGGACGGTACTGACGCGCAGTCAACAGGAATCGGCAGAAATGGCGCGCAAAGCAAACGAGGTTTTGGGCGAAATTGATCGCATTTCATCTGCGCTGGGCAGCAAGGAAGATGCGCCGAAAAACGGTCTGCGTGATATGCTGAATGGTTTGCGGCCTAAAACGGGGGAATGATAAATGGCGCATTATGATTTGAACACGGCCGAACTTAAGCAGATGGCTCCTAAGCTGCGCGCAGGGGATACTGTTTCGCTTACTGGTACGATTTATACCGCGCGGGACGCAGCGCATAAACGGATCGTTGCGGCGATGGACGCAGGCGAGCCGCTGCCGTTTGATCTGGATGGCGCGGCTATCTATTATGCAGGCCCCACGCCGGCTAAGCCCGGCCAGGTGATTGGCTCTGTAGGACCGACGACTTCGGGACGTATGGACCCCTTTGCACCTAAATTGCTGGACGCGGGATTGAGCTGCATGATTGGCAAGGGGGTTCGTTCACAGGAAGTGCAGGATGCAATGGCGCGAAACGGCGGCGTATATATGGTCGCTATTGGCGGCGCTGGCGCGGTGAAAGCGGCATCCATCAAAAAACTGGAGGTTATTGCCTATGATGAGCTGGGCTGCGAGTCCGTCAAACGGCTGACGGTAGAAGGGTTCAGTGCAATTGTGTCGCAGGATTGCGTCGGCGGTAATCTGTATACCGAAGGCAAAGCAAAGTATAAAAGAGAAATTTAAAAAGGAAAGGAATATCGGCCCAAAGGGGAGGTCGGTATAGGGAGGAAAACAAGTTATGCGCAACTTTGAAACCAATGTACAACTGCTGAAATACCGCGTACTGAAAGAAGTGGCTGCACGCGCTTATGAAGGCAATTTGATGGAGAGCTATTATGAAATTCCCAAAATTATCTCTCCAGGCCCCAAGGCTAAGCTGCGCTGCTGCATTTATAAAGAGCGTGCGATTGCGCAGGAGCGCATTCGTCTGGCAATGGGCGGAGACCGCCGCAATCCGAACGTGATCGAAGTCATTCCGATTGCATGTGATGAATGCCCTGTGGAGCGGTATCAGGTCAGCGAATCTTGCCGCGGCTGTATTTCGCAGCGCTGCATTAAGAATTGCCCTAAGGATGCAATCAGCAAGACCAAAAACGGCAAGGTTGTAATTGACCATGAACTCTGCATTGAATGCGGACGCTGCGCCAAGGTATGCCCCTACGGTGCGATTACCGAGCATGTCCGTCCGTGCGAGCGCTCGTGCAAGGTTGGCGCGATCGCGATGAATGAGGAGAAAAAGGCGGAAATTAATATTGACAAGTGCATCGCCTGCGGCGCGTGCGTGTCCGCCTGCCCGTTCGGCGCAGTGATGGATAAGTCGTTTATGGTTGATGCAATCAACATGATCAAAAATTCCCGCGGCGGAGAAAACTATCGCACGGTTGCAATTGTTGCCCCCGCTCTGGCCAGCCAGTTTGACGATTGCAGTCTGGGCCAGGTGATTACAGCCATCCGCAACCTTGGTTTTGACTATGTGGTTGAGGCGGCGATGGGCGCTGATATGGTAGCGGATAAGGAATGCGAGGAACTGGTAGAGAAGGGATTCCTGACTTCTTCCTGCTGCCCGGCGTTTGTATCGTATATTCAGAAGCAGATGCCTGAACTGGAAGAACATATCTCGCATAACCTGTCTCCTATGGCGGAGATTGGCAGGTATGTTAAAATCAACGCAGAGATGCCGGTCAAGACCATTTTTATTGGGCCCTGCACCGCCAAAAAGGCGGAACAGCAAAAGCCGACGGTTGATTTGTGGATTGACTGCGTACTTACTTTTGAAGAGCTGCAGGCGATGATTGACGCGCGAGAGATTGATATGCCCTCGCTGGATGAAACTACGTTGGTCGATGCTTCTCCGTGGGGCCGCATTTTTGGCCGGTCGGGCGGCTTGACCGAAGCCGTACTGGAGGCGGTTAAGGAAAAAGGCCTGGATTTTGCAGTGAAGGCTGAGGTGTGCAGCGGTATTGAGGAATGCAAGACAGCTCTGCTGCGTGCAAAGGTAGGCAAGCTGGATAAGAACTTTATCGAAGGCATGGCCTGCGTTGGCGGCTGTGTGGGCGGCGCATGTAGCCTGACGCATGAAGCGAAGAGCAGAGTGAAGGTAGACCAGTACGGCAAAAATGCTGAAAACAAGGAAATTAAAACTGCGATAGATAAGTATCAGGTAAAAGTATAAAACATAAAAATCCCTCTCCGGACATACGATGTGCTTAGAAGCTGTCCGGGGAGGGATTTTTTTGAGATTGGGTTTCCGGCATACGGCGATGCAGGCCGTCTGTACGGTACTGGTATTGTGCTGCGCCATCAGCCTGCTGCGAATAAATGAAGCGCAAACCGTATTTGGTGAAGATTCGGACGGGGTCCGCCTGCCCATTCTGATGTATCACAGCATTCTGAAGGATACTGCGCGGCAGGGAAAATATGTGGTTTCGCCTGCCGTACTGGCCGCAGACCTGGATGCGCTGCAAAAACGCGGATATGAAACCGTAACGGTCAGCGATTTGCTGGCATATGTAAACGATGGAAAACCGCTGCCCGAAAAACCTGTGATGCTGACATTTGATGACGGATATTTCAACAATTATGTTTATGCCTATCCGCTGCTGCGGGAGCGCGGCATGCGGGCGGTAGTGTCAATTATCGGCAGCCAGACCGCCCTGTTTACTGAAAACGGGGAAGAGAATGCCTATTGGTCGCATGTAACGCTGGAGCACCTGCATACGATGTGCGACGTGTTTGAAGTGCAGAATCACTCCTGGAGCCTGCATGAATACGGCGAACGGCGCGGCTGCCTGCGCATGCGCGGAGAAGATGAAAAACGTTACGAAAGCCTGCTGCGCGAAGATACCGATCAAACACAGCAGCTTCTTGCAGAAGCGGGACTGCCCATACCGCAGTGTTATACCTATCCGTTTGGCGCCTGTTCGGCAGAGAGCGAGCGCGTTTTAAAGGAAATGGGGTTTTTATGCACCCTGGGATGCGAGGAGCGGGTTAACACAGTGACCCGGCAGCCGGATTGCCTGTATCAGATGGGGCGGTTCAATCGTGCAGCCGGCGAAAGCACAGAAAACTATCTTGGACGCGCGCTGGGAGAGTGAGAGGATGGATGCAATGCGATTTTCCGAACTGCACTGCCGGGAAGTTATTAATTTGTGCGGCGGCGCCCGCATGGGCGAAGTGAGCGATCTGGTGTTTGATCCGGTGTGCGGACAGATTACTGCAATTGTGGTTCCGGGGCAGGGCGGCCTGCTGAGCATGTTTTCACGCGAGGACTGTGTCATTCCATGGAACTGTATCGAAACACTTGGAGAAGACTATATTCTGGTGCGGTTCAAAAAATAGCATGGCAGAGATGCAGAAGGATCAGGAAAAATACTGGGAAAGCGGGGAGACGCCGGCAAGATGTTCCGCCTCCTGCGGAAAATCCCGCATCAAACGGGCGGCGCAGCGGGAGCAGAAATCGTGATAAAGCACATTGCTATCCCGCATTTGCTGCTTGAAACCCCAAATGTGCGTAAAATACCCTTGCTGCGCACCGTCAAACAAAGCGGGGAGGTCAGATAATGCGGCGGCAGGTATATTTCTGCGGGCGGCACACATGGCAAGCAGACGCTGCTCCGCGAAAACCATATAGGTCAATACATCGTCAGCATCAGGTGCGGAACGCATAAAACGAATGGCGGTATCCGTGTAGAACATGCGGAAATCGTCATCTGCAAAATATGCGAGCGCTGTATTGAAAGGGCGCACGGTCCAATCCAGTGCAGCAAGATCAAATCCGTGAGCCTGACGAAAGGCTTCGGGGCCGGGATAAATATCAGGCATAATATCTTCGCGATGAATGGCGGCCAGCGAAAGCTCCTTTAGCAGAGGAGCAATCGGTTTCCAAACGATAAAATCGGTGTCAATCATCACGCAGGGAGAAGGCATAGCGGCTAAGGCGTAGAGTTTTCCCGCCGCCCAAAAGGCAATGGGGTTGATATCGGCAGGGATGGAATCCAAAAGCGGATAGACACCGTCGTCCCACAAAAAAGAAAGACCAAGGGTATCGTAATACCGTTTGGCCGTGGAGTCACAGATCATGCGGATAGAGCCGTTGTTTTTTCGCCAATACAGGGCAGACAGCGCAGTGGTCAGAAGCTCAAATGGCTCAACAGCATATGCGGCGCCGGGGTGGCGCACGGTAAAAGGCTTCGTCCAGTTGATATGGAAAGCAGAGAGGGACATTTAGATCAACTCCAATCCGTAACCACCGGCAAGACAGAGACAGGAACCAAATGCGTAGGAACCGGAGCCTGACGAATAAAACGAAGTATGGTAAGAAGTGGTATAAGAAGCAGTATACGAACCGGAGCCGGAGCCAGCGGGTAAAAAAACAGTGCGGAAACCGTGCTGGATATTCTGCTCCATGCCTTCAGCAGGAGGCAAAGCGCCCGCCATGACTGGCACAGGCAGGTGCTGTTCCGAGGGATCTTCATACCAACCGGCATGTGTGGGATCTGCGGTAAAAACAGCGGCAGGACCGGCGGACGGCTGCGTTTTTTCCATGGGCTGGCAATGACGGGCATAGCTTTCCAAATCAAATACAACGCCATCTATTTCACGGTATTTTTCTGGATTCATCGCTAAAATACCATTGGGACGGGACATCATAATTATTGCGTCCTCCTTTTGCGTTTTCTGTTTAAATTATACTGTACCCCGCGGTAAACCGCAATGAGAATTTCTATTTACTGCAAAACTTTTTCTGCTGCCTTTGGGCTTTACACGGCGTGCAGGGAAGGATATAATAAAAAGCAAAATGGAAAATGGAGGCAGACACGATGGATTTTGCCCAATTGGAGTCTTCCGTGTGGCAGCGTTTGGCTGAGGAGCGCCGCCCGATTGTTTTATATGGTATGGGAGATGGCGCGGACAAAATTTTGACGCAGTTTGAACGCTTTGGTATAAAAATATCAGCGGTTTTTGCAAGCGATGAATTTGTTCGGGGACACAGTTTTCACGGTTTTCCAGTGCAGCGGCTATGTGAAGTGCAGGAGAAATTCGGTGAGGATATTGTCATTGTAATCTCCTTTGCCAGCCAAAGACCAGATGTGCTCGAACGAATGTATGCGCTGGATGCAAAATTTGATGTGGTAGCACCGGATGTGCCGGTAGCCGGCGAAGATTTGTTTGACGAAGCGTTTGTTCGACAGCATGCAGAGCAGATGAAGCGTGCCTACGCACTGCTGGCAGACGAACAGTCGCGCAGGGTGTTTTTGGATACGGTGCGGTTCAAGCTGTCTGGCCGGCTTTGCTATCTGCGGCAAAGCGAAACGACAAAAGATGAAATTTTCAATGCTGTTCTGCGGCCCTCGCAGCAGGAACATTTTGCGGATTTGGGCGCATATAATGGAGATACGATCAGAGAACTGCTGTCCTATACAGAGAAGGCGTTTGCCTCTGTGACAGCGCTGGAACCGGATAGGCGGAATTTTCGGAAGCTATCCCGATATGCAGAAGAAATGCTCAGCGGAGAGGTGCGGCTGATACAGGCGGGCGCATGGGACTGCGATACGGAGCAGTGCTTTGCGGCAAAAGCAGGGCGGCAGTCTCGGATAGCCGAACGTGGGATCATGGTGCCAATGCGTTCGCTGGACAGCGTGCTGCATGGGGCGCCGTGCACGATGTTAAAAATGGATGTAGAAGGGGCAGAGCGTGAAGCGCTGCAAGGGGCGGCGAACACAATCCGTCGTTTTCACCCAAAACTGAATATTGCTGCATACCACCGGAGCGAAGATTTTTTTGCGCTGCCTCTTTTGGTGCATTCGCTTCAATCGGATTACAGGATTTATCTGCGTCACCATCCATATGTACCTGCATGGGACACCAATTTGTATGCAATATAGAAAAAAGAGCTTTGCCGGCAGGCAAAGCTCTTTTGTGATTCATTCGCCTTCTGCAAGACGATAGCCTACGCCGACCTCAGTAAAAAGATACTGGGGTTCTGCTGGATTATCCTCAATCTTGCGGCGGATATTGGCCATATTAACGCGGAGTATCTGATTATCGCCGCCGGCGCGCGGCCCCCAAAGCTCTTTGATGATGAAGTCATAGGTCAACACTTTTCCGGCATACTTGCCAAGCAAAGCCACAATACGAAATTCGCTGAGGGTCAGCTTGACATTGGTACCATTTTTCAGCACCTGATGCTTGTTGTAATCAATTGTCAGTTCGCCGACGGTGTAAGTACCACGCTGCGCAATCTCACTGTTTTCGGAAGTGGTCCGCGTGTGCCGAATGGCAGTGCGTACACGCGCCAATAATTCGGCGGTACCAAACGGCTTGGTCAGATAATCATCTGCTCCAAGATCCAGAGCGCCCACTTTATCATGCTCATGCGAACGGGCGGAAACCACCACTACAGGCAAACTGGACCAGGAACGAAGGGCACTTAGAACATCCAGGCCATCCATATCCGGCAGACCGAGGTCAAGAATGACCAGATCAGGGCAATGAGAGGTAATCATGGAGAGCGCTTCTGCACCCGAACGGGCCTGGATTGTTTCATATCCATTGGAATTTAAGATCGTGGAAATGAAATGAGAAATGCTTTTCTCATCTTCAACAATTAATATTTTTTCGCGAATTGTCATGAATGCTCATCCTCCTCTGTAAGGGGCAGACGGAAAGTAAATTCGGCTCCTGTATCCAGATTCTTTGCAGACATTGTGCCGCCGTGCGCACGGACAATCGCCATGCAGACCGAAAGGCCGAGGCCCATGTTTCGTTTACCGTCTCCCGATGCGGTTTCGTTTCGCTTCAGTGTGCCGTCAAACAGACGGGAAAATTCTGTCGTCGGGATGCCGCAGCCGTTATCCTGTACAGAGAAAGTGGCGTATTCGCCATCTTTATGTACATTCAAAATGATGGCTGAAGTGGTTTTGCCGTGTATTACGGCATTTTCAAGCAGATTGGACAGTACCTGCTCGATTAAGATCGCGTCCATCGGCACCAGCAAAAGGTCGTCCGGCATGGCAACTTTGATTGAAATTGTGGGAAAACGTTTGCGGAATTTCTGCACGGTTTCGCCCAAAATTTCCTCAACAGCCTCAGGCTGCTTGATGATTTGTGCCTGTGCATTGCCGATGCGAGTGATAGAAAGTAAATTTTCTACAATACGAATCAGCCATTGCGCTTCATCGCGTACATCCATAATCAGCTCCCGCTGCTGTTCGACAGACAGATCAGGGGTTTCCAATACGGCTGATGTGGCGCCGACGATGGAGGTAAGCGGCGTGCGGATGTCGTGCGAGACAGAGCGCAGCAAGTTGGCACGAATCTTCTCTTTTTCCGCCTCGGCGCGGAGACGGTCCTGCTGTTTGATTCGGGTGGTCATGGCACAGGTGACCAGCGAGACACCGAACATCGTTAAAAAGGTAAGCGGATAGCCTGTAATTGTAAAGTTAAATGCCCAGTATGGATATGTAAAAATAAAATTGATGCTGATAACGCTGAAAAGAGAAGCCAAAATGCCGAACAGATATCCGGTTGTCAGGCGAGAAATCAGCAGAACAGCAAGAACAAAAATGGGAAAAGCAAACCCGTCTACCGTATTGGCCATGCGCAGCAAGGTACATAATTCCACGGCACAGGCAAATATTCCGGCAGAGACCAGCAAATCACGGAGCGAAAAAGGAAAGAAACGTTCAGCGGTTTTTTTATTTTGCAAGGCAGCAGTCTCCTTTAACAAATAATATGGTTGATGCATAGCATATATCTTCAACCATATAGTATAGCAGAAAACACGTTAAAAGTCTGCTAAAGTTTAGGAAGTGTAAAAATATGGCGGTATCAGGCGAAAGCCCATAACGCTGCATTGCCGCGTGCGGCTCCGGGTGAAAAGATAAAAGGTGTTTCCGGACCGATTCAGGGTACTAAAATTAACTCACAAGTACATTCCTGGAATTTTTCCTGTATTTTTTCATTTACAGCCTGTAGTGCATCGGATAATGCCTGCACTTCCAGGCTGCTTGTCTGAATTTGAAAATATACCGCCACCCATAAGTGCCGTCCTGTTTTGGTAATATCGAAAAATACAGGAGAGAAATGGTATTGCGCAAGAATTGGAAGACAAATTGTTTTGATTTCTTCCATAAAGGTCTGGTTTGGTGAAAAGAGAAAGATATCTTTTACCGCGCCCCATAACACCTGAATACTTTCTGGCAACATAAAGACCATCACAAAGACGGCTACGATTTGATCGAAATATGGCGTAATAAAGCCCAACGGGGTGTTTTCCAGATACAAGGATATAAAAAAGGCCAAGGCCATTCCTAAACTGTAAAGAATATCCAGTTTCCAGCCCAACAGTTCTGCGGTTATCGTTGGAGAGGAAAGATTACGGTTCAGGTGTTTCATCAGCAGAAAAATAACGATACTGGCTGCACCAAGACCGCATTGAAATATGGCAACCTGGGCGTTGTTGATCGGATTGCCGCCTGATAAAGCAGAGTCCAACACTTCAGCCGACACGCCAAGCGTAACGGACAACATCATAACGCCTTTAATGATGACAAATATAGATTCAATCTGAAAATAGCCGTAGGGGTGTTTTTCCGATACAGGTTTATGGAACAGAGGGGTCAAAAACAGAAGCAGGGCGATGAATACAAGTTCAGATGCATCGTACACGGCATCGGTCAAAGCCGACTGAGAGTGACTGTATATGGCAAAGATAAATTCTGCGATAGCAAAGACAAGTCCTGAGAAAAAGGACATCAACAGAATTTGTTTTTCTTTTTTTCGGTTATCATTTTGCACCTCTTCGGAAGATTTTTTTGATGAGTTAGGATGATGCGGTTATGCGCAGGAGAAATAACGATTTTGTTTGGCGGAGATAATGGTCATTATACCAGAGAAGATGAAAATTGTACAGGTCAGGGGGCGCTCTTTGGATATGTTTTCGGCGGCATAATTTGAATTTTAAGAATAATTATACATTAAAAGGGATAGAAATAAATGAAGAAGGGTATTGTCGGTTTTTCTATAAACAGACCGTTTTATAGAAAAGTTGAATTTATTTACAACACGATTTTATATGGACAGCCTCTAAAACGAATCTGTTCCAATAAATGCAGAAAAAGGCAGTAAGTTTTTAAAATATGAATAATTTGATTAGAATCAAATGAATTAGATATAAAATGTTTTGATTTTTCTGATATTGAATTTCACTGAAAATTGTGAAAAAAGGGGACAGTGTTAAAAAACGCTAAGAGATTTATAAAATCTAAACAGTAAAACATCGTGGCTTGACGGAGAATTAACATTTTGTTTGCGGACCTTAGCAGCGGTTAAACGGAAACATGCTGTATAATATAAACAACAGAAAGAGATCTGTAAGAATGAAAAGGGAGTGTTTCTGATGAAAGAACTGAAAGAGTATTTGCGTGAGGGCGAAAAGGTACGTTGGCAGGGTAAGCCTGAAGCGTTCCCGCTGATGGAAAATGCGAGCAAGGGCGGAATCCTTCGCACATGGCTGTTGACGATTGTCATCATCAGCGGTATCCTGCTGGCATATACCTCTTCAAATGATAACTGGAGCAAAGGGTTTGTTGGCGCAATGGTTATCGCCGGTATTGCGCTGCTGTGCTCGCCGCTGATGCAGAAGTCCAAAATCTGCAAGCAGAAGTATTACATCACTGACCAGCGCGTTATTGTTGAGATGAATGAAAATGAGCGTCATTCGATGGAACTGAAGGATATTGATGCGATTGACGTAATCCATGATGCTGCCGACCAGGACTGCATCGTTATCGGCAGCTGCATGCTGGGCAAGACGCGCAAGCAGATGCGCTGGCTGGCCTGCCATCCCCGGATCAACATGGTAGACAACGATAAGAAGGGCCAGGCGGAAGGCCTGGCGCTCTATGGCATCAGCAATGCAGCAGCGGCGATGGAACTGCTGGAAGAGGGCGCCGCAGGCTGTGTAGCATAATTTTTCAATCAGCAATCCAAAATAAAAGGCCGCAGAGGGTACTCTGCGGCCTTTTGCTGCATAAAGGCGTGAAAAACAAGAAAAAGGTGACAATTCCATTTATATATGGTATAATCCCTATCATACAAGGTTAGTTGGGAGGAAATATATTTGCTTTTTAATGCCTTGCGCAGAGGAGATTTGCGGCAGGCGATAATTACGCTTGCTTTGTCGCTGCCTGCGGTAGTTCTGTGCCTTTCGGTGCATGAGGCGGCGCACGGCGCTGCGGCATATTTGCTCGGGGACCGCACCGCGCGCGATTCCGGACGG